>NZ_JACAQP010000040.1:17807-86051 GCF_013387025.1 Pseudomonas reactans
GCCTAAGATCAAGATCAAAAGCGACTCGCTTCGCATCGTGGATACGCGGTCTTGTAGGAGCCGGCTTGCCGGCGATTGCGGTGTGTCGGTGACGGGTGAGGTGTCTGACACGGCGCCATCGCCGGCAAGCCGGCTCCTACAGGTGAGCATTTCAGGTTGGGGTTTGTGGGGCTTGGAGATGCTTGCTCGGGAAGGCCTTCGCGTAGGCGTGGCACACCCGCAACACCTGCTCGTCGGCAAATCGCGCGCCTACTACATGCAAGCCTACGGGTAAGCCATTTGCCGCCAACCCGCACGGCACCGATGCCGCCGGTTGCTGCGTCAGGTTGAAGGGGTAGGTGAATGGCGTCCATTGTGTCCACTCCTGTAAACCGGAGCCGAGTGGTACGTCGTGCCCGGCCTCGAATGCCGTGATCGGCATCATCGGCGACACCAGCACATCGTAATGCTCATGGAACGCCGCCATGCGTGCTACCAGGGCTGCGCGTGCCTCAAGGGCCGCGCTGAAGTCGTCCAGGCTCAAACGCTCGCCGCGTTGGGCGATGCGCAGCAGGCCGGGGTCGAGCAGTTGTTTTTGTGTCTCGCTCATGGCGCCGGTCAGGCGTGCCGCGCCGGCTGCCCACAAGGTGCTGAAGACGTCCAGTGGGTCACTGAAACCGGGGTCGATCTGCTCGACATGGGCGCCCAGTTGTTCCAGGCCTCGCACCGCCTCCGCGACCACCTTGGCCACTTGCGGGTCGACCTTCACGTAACCGAAGTTCGGACTGTAGGCCACGCGCAACCCTTTCAAATCCGTACCCGGCGTCAGCCATGGTGTGGTGCGTGGAGCACCGGTCAAGCCATCCCGTGCGTCCGGCTGGGCGATGGTTTGCAGCATCAAGACGCTGTCTTCCACCGTACGGGTCATTGGCCCCAGGTGCGACAGGATGGTCATGGAACTGGCCGGCCATTGCGGCACATAACCGAAGGTCGGCTTGATCCCGAAAGTGCCGGTAAAGGCACAAGGGATCCGGATCGAACCGCCCGCATCGCTGCCCTGGTGCAGCACGCCCAGGTTCAACGCCGCCGCCGCGCCCGCGCCGCCGGACGAACCGCCTGCCGTGGTGCGGGTGTCCCAAGGGTTGCGGGTAACGCCGTACAGCGGATTGTCGGTGACGCCTTTCCAGCCAAATTCCGGGGTAGTGGTCTTGCCCAGCAGTACCGCGCCGGCCTTGCGCATGAAGGCCGGGAAGGGCGCGTCGACGTCCCATGGCCCGTCGGCGGACGAGGTGCGCGAGCCCTTGCGGGTGGGCATGCCGATTGTCAGCGTCAGGTCCTTGATCGAAGAGGGTACGCCGTCCAACGGGCCGCAGGGCTGGCCGTTGAGCCAGCGTTGTTCCGAGGCGCGCGCGGCGTTCAGCGCGCCTTGCGGGTCCACGTGGCAATAGGCATTCACCACCGGATTGAAGCGTTCGATACGCAGCAGGGCATCCTCGGTGACTTCCACCGGCGACAAGGTCTTGTCGCGAAAATGCTGCAGCAGTTGCACCGCCGTCAGTTGGCCGATCTCACTCATGCGATTTCCCCCTGCGCCGCATTGACCATGGCGCGCAGCAATACCGCGCAGCCCGCTGCCAGGTCATCCGGCGCGGCGTTTTCGATTTCGTTATGGCTGATGCCGCCTTCGCAGGGCACAAAGATCATCCCGGCCGGGCCCAGTTCAGCGACGAAAATCGCGTCGTGGCCGGCACCGCTGACGATGTCCATATGGCTCAAGCCCAAGGCTTCGGCGCCTTCCCGTACTGCGTTGACACAGGCTGGGGCGAAGTCCAGCGGTGGGAAGTCGGCGGTTGGCGTCAGTTCATACGTCAACCCGTGCCTGGCGGCGGTGGCCTCGATCACGCTGCGCACTTCATCAACCATGGCTTGCAGCTTGTCCGCATGCAGATGACGCAGGTCGAGGGTCATGTGCACCTGGCCGGGAATCACGTTGCGCGAACCGGGGTGCAGGCTCAGGCAGCCGACGGTGCCGCAGGCGTGGGGTTGCTGTTGGTGGGCGATGCGGTTAACCGCGCTGACCACCTCGGCAGCGCCGACCAGGGCGTCTTTGCGCAGATGCATCGGCGTCGGGCCGGCATGGGCTTCGACGCCGGTGAAGGTCAGGTCGAACCACTTCTGGCCCAGGCAACCCATGACCACGCCAATGGTAGTGGCCTGGTCTTCCAGTACCGGGCCTTGTTCGATATGAGCTTCGAAGTAGGCACCGACCGGGTGGCCGAGCACGGCGCGGGAGCCGGCGTATCCAATGCGCTGCAATTCGGCTCCCACTGACAGGCCCTGGTCATCGACTTTGTCGAGGGTGTCCTGCAAATCGAACTTACCGGCAAACACCCCGGAGCCCATCATGCACGGCGGAAAACGCGAGCCTTCTTCGTTGGTCCACACCACCACTTCGATCGGCGCTTGGGTTTCAATCTTCAAATCATTCAGGGTGCGGATGACCTCCAGTCCCGCCATTACCCCGTAGCACCCGTCGAACTTGCCGCCGGTGGGTTGGGTGTCGATATGGCTGCCGGTCATCACTGGAGGCAGGGCCGGATTGCGCCCGGCGCGGCGCGCAAAGATATTGCCGATAGCGTCGACACTGACGCTGCACCCGGCGGCCTCGCACCATTGCACAAACAGGTCGCGGGCCTGGCGGTCCAGGTCGGTCAGCGCCAGGCGGCAAACGCCACCTTTGGCAGTGGCACCGAGCTGGGCCAGGTCCATCAAGGATTGCCACAGGCGGTCGCGGTTGATCAGCGGGGCGTTGCTCTTGAGCGGTTGCGCAAAACTATTCATCAGCAGTCTCCGGTCAGGCACTCAGGGCCAAATAACGGTTTTTGATGGTCGGGTCGGCGCGGAAGGCTTCGGCGCTGCCCTCGTAGACCACACGGCCCTGTTCAAGCACGTAATGACGGTCGGCGAGCTTGTCGCAGACCATCAGGTTTTGTTCCACCAGCAGCACCGGCAGGCCATCGTCCTTGACCTTGCGCAGGATCTTCACCAACTCGTCGACGATGACCGGGGCCAGGCCTTCGGTGGGTTCATCGAGGATCAGTAGCTTGGGATCGTTGAGCAGGGCGCGGGCGATGGCGAGCATCTGTTGCTCGCCACCGGACAACGCGTGGCCAGCGTTTTTACGGCGTTCCTTGAGGCGCGGGAACATGCCGTACACATCCTCCAACTGCCAGCGGCTGGTCTTGCGTGCGGCGATGCGCAAGTTTTCTTCGACGGTGAGCAGGCGGAAAATCCCACGGTTCTCCGGCACCAGCGCCAGGCCCTGGCGGGCAATTTCGAAGATCTTCTGGCCCACCAGCGCCTGGCCGTTGAAGTGGATCTGGCCCTGGCGCGGGCAGATGATGCCGAGAATGCTGCGCAGCGTGGTGGTCTTGCCGGCGCCATTGCGCCCCAGCAGCGTCACCAATTCGCCAGGGTTGACGGTCAGCGACACGCCTTCCAGCACGTGGCTCTTGTGGTAGTAGGAATGGATATTCTCAACGATCAGCATCAGGCAGCCTCCCCAAGGTAAGCGGTGCGCACGCGTTCATCGGCGCGCACGAATTCCGGCGTGCCTTCCACCAGGATCTGCCCGTGGCTCATCACCGTGATGCGTTGGCTGATGGACATGACGATGCTCATGTTGTGTTCGATCAGCAGGACCGTGTGGTCGCGGCCGAGGTCGCTGATCAACTGGGTCATGATCGGGATGTCATCGATGCCCATGCCCGAGGTGGGCTCATCGAGCATCAACAGTTTCGGTTTGGAGCAGATCGACATGCCCACCTCCAGCACCCGCTGCTGGCCGTGGGACAACTCGCCGGCCAGGGTGTCGGCACGGGCGGTGAGTTGCAGGCGTTCCAGCACCTGGTCGGCCATCTCCAGGTGTTCGCGCTTGCTGTCGACGCGGCGCCAGAAGTTCAAGGCGCGTGCGCCGTCGCGGCCCTGGGCGGCCAGGCGCAGGTTTTCGCGCACGCTGAGGTTCTGGAACAGGCTGGTGAGCTGGAACGAGCGCGCCATGCCCAGGCCAACGCGGCCGTGGGCGGGCTTGCGCATCAGGTTCTTGCCGTCGAAATGAATCGCCCCGGCGGTGGCCTGGCGCTCGCCGGTGAGGCAGTGGAACAGGCTGGTCTTGCCCGCGCCGTTAGGGCCGATGATGGTGTGGATGGTGCCGGCCTCGACCTTGAGGTTCACCCCGTTCACCGCATGGAACGCGCCGTAGGCCAGTACCAGGTCTCTGGTTTCCAAAAGGATGCTCATAGCCCTTCCTCCTTGGTGACAACGGCCGTGTTGCGATGGCCACGTACCTTTTCGAACAGCGACGCCAGGCCGCCCCACAAACCGCCGCGCATGAAGATCACCACCAGGATCAGGATCACCCCCAGCAGCATCAGCCAGCGCGGCCACAGGTCGGAGAGGAAATCCCCGAGCAGCACGATGGAACCGGCACCGAGCAATGAGCCGAACAACGAGCCGGTGCCGCCGACGATGGTCATGATCAGGATGTTCTCGGACATCGCCAGGTCGATATTCGACAGCGGCACAAAATGCAGCAGCATGGCGTACAGCGCGCCAGCAATCCCGGTGACGGCGCCGGACAGCACAAACACCAGGATCTTGAAGTGGCGTGTGTCGTAGCCGATGGCCGAGGCGCGGGTTTCGTTTTCGCGGATCGCCATCAAGGTGCTGCCGAACGGCGACGCGATCACCCGGCGGGCGCCGATGAAGATCAGCAGGAACAGCACTGCGACAAAACCGTAGAAGGCACGGGCGTCGGCCAGTGACAGCAGCACGGTGTCACCCATGCGGATCTCCGGGCGCGGCACGCTGAGCAGGCCGTTGTCGCCGCCGGTCCAGTCGCTGAGGGTGTAGGCGACAAAGTAGGCCATCTGGCTGAACGCCAGGGTCAGCATCACGAAGTAGATGCCGGTGCGCCGGATCGCCAGGGCGCCCACCAGCAACGCCAGGAAACCACCGGCCACGGCGGCGCCGAGCAACGCCGTGAACAGGCCCAGTTGCAGGTGGATCATCAGCAACGCCGCGCAATACGCGCCGGCCCCGAAGAAGATGCCTTGGCCGAAGGAGAGCAGGCCGGTGTAGCCCAGCAGCAGGTTGCAGGCCAGGGCAGCCATCGCAAAGATCAGGATCTCGGTGGCCAGGGTCGCCGAGGGCAGTATCAAGGGCAGGCCGATCAGCACCGCCAACACCCACAGCAACATTGCGCGCGATTGCGTCTTGGCAAACGGCAGGGGGTTTTTCTCGCTCATGTCAGGCTCTCCCAAACAGGCCGTAGGGACGGACCAGAATCACCACGGCCATGGCGCCGTAGATCATCAGGCTCGCGCCCTGGGGCCAGAGTGTGGTCATCAGGCTTTGCACCACGCCCACCAGCAAACCGCCGACCAGCGCACCGCTGAACGAGCCCATGCCACCGATCACCACCACCACGAAGGCCACGCCGAGAATCTCGGGGCCGACAAAGGGTTGGGCGCCGCGCAACGGGGCGAACAGCACGCCCGCGACGCCAGCCAGGGCTACGCCGAGGGCGAAGGTCATGGAGAACAGGCGGAAAATGTTGGTGCCCAGCAACGACACGGTTTCGGTGCTTTCACTGCCGGCCCGCACCAGGGCGCCGAAGCGCGTGCGTTCCAGCAGCAGCCACAGGCCGAGGCCCACAAGCCCGGAAAACACGATGAGAAACAGGCGGTAGTAGGGGTAGACGAAGTCGCCTACCACCAGCACGCCGCGCAGCAGTTCCGGCACGGCGACGCTTTTGCCCACCGGGCCCCAGATCATCACGCTGGCCTCCTGGATGATCAGCGCGATCCCCAGGGTCACCAGGATCTGGAACATGTGTGGCAAGTGATAGATCCGCTGGATCAACAACCGCTCGATGGCCCAGGCCAATGCGGCCACCACCAGCGGCGCAATCAGCAGCGCCAGCCAGAAGTTGCCGGTGAGGCTCACGGCGGTGTAGCAGATGTAGGCACCCAGCAGGAAAAACGCGCCGTGGGCGAAGTTGACGAAGTTGAGCAGGCCGAAAATGATCGTCAGCCCGACCGCGATCAGGAAATAGATCATTCCCAATCCGAGGCCGTTGAGGATCTGGAACAGGTAAAGATTAAGCATGCAGGAACCCTCTGCAGGAGGCCGCTTGCACGGCCCTGCGCTACCAAATTCAGGGGGATCAGCCGAGCGTGCAGCCCGTGGCTTCCACCGGCGGGAACGACTGGCCGGCGCTGAGCACCTTGGCCAGGTCATCCTTGTCGGCCATGTCGGCGGTGGCCTTGCCGATCAACAGGTAGTAATCCTTGATCACCTGGTGGTCGCCGGCGCGGATCGATTCCTTGCCGGTGGGCCCTTCGTAGCTCAGGCCCTGCAGGGCCTTGGCCACGGTCGGCCCGTCGAAGCTGCCGGTAGAAATAATGGCTTCGAGCATGACCTTGGTGCTGATGTAGTCGGCGGCCAGCGGGTAGGTAGGGTTGATGCCGTATTTGGCCTGGGTGAGCTTGACCAGTTCACGGTTGAGCGGGGTGTCGACCTGGTGCCAGTACTGCGCGCCGAGGTACACGCCTTCCAGCACATCACTGCCCAGTTCCTGGAACTGGTCGAGGCCGGCGGACCACACCAGCAGCACTTTCATGCGTTCCTTGATCCCGAAGTTCACCGCCTGGCGCAGGGTGTTGGACGACTGGCTGCCGAAGTTGAGCAGCACCAGCACATCGGGCTTGGCGGCGATGGCGTTGGTCAGGTAACCGGAAAATTCCTGTTCCTGCAACGAGTGGTAGCTGTTGCCGATGTGTTCCAGGCCGTTTTCCTTGAGCACATTCTTCGCGCCTTCGAGCAGCGCTTCGCCGAACACGTATTGCGGGGTGATGGTGTACCAGCGCTTGGCGTCCGGCAGCAGCTTGATCAGCGGCACCATGGTTTCGCGGATCGCACCGTAGGTTGGCACCGACCAGCGGAAGGTTGCCTTGTTGCAGTCCTTGCCGGTGACTTCATCGGCGCCCACCGGGGTCATGAACACACCGCCGACCTTGTCCACCTCCTTGGCCACCGCCAGTGCCGACGACGACAGGGTGCAGCCCTGGAAGAACCGCGCGCCGTCCTGCTGGATGGCTTCCTGCACCTTGCGCACCGCTTTGCCGGCGTTGCCTTCGGTGTCGATCACCTTGTAGTTCAGCGGGCGGCCGAGCAGCTCGGGGTGCTGTTCCACCGCCAGGCGCGAACCCATGTCGGCAAACTTGCCATAGCTGGCAAAGGCGCCAGACATGGACTTGAGGCCGTAAAAGGTAAAGGGCTCGGCGGCGAATGCAGACCGGACGCTCAGCGGGAGGCTGAGGGCGGCGGCTGCGGTAAGACTGGCTTTCAACAACGTACGACGCTGCATGGGGTGACTCCCTGGTTTAGTTATTGGCAGGAGTGGCAATGGCGATACGGTGGAGCAAGGGCCTGTGGGCAGGCCTTTTTATTGAGGTGAAACGCGGGCAGAAACTGTGGGAGCGGGCTTGCTCGCGAATGCGGTGCATCAGCCACCGGATGCTTTGCTGACCCACCGCCTTCGCGAGCAAGCCCGCTCCCACATTGGGTCTGTGGTGTTTTTTAAGAGTGATCGAACTCCAGTAGAAAATGCGGGCTGACTTGGCCTTCAAGGGCGGTCATGTGGTGTTCGGCATCGCACATGTGTTCATGCATCAAGCTGCGCACCGCGCTTTCATCCCCGGCACGAAAGGCGATCAGCAACTGCTTGTGATAGTCCAGGTTGGCGGCGTCGAATTGCTTGCGCTTGGGCTTGTAGGCTTTTTTCAGCACCACCAGGTCGCGCAGCAGATCGTTGAGGAACTGCGCCATGAAACTCAGCAACGGGTTGGGACAGGCCTTGGCCAGCAGGTTGTGGAATTC
This sequence comes from Pseudomonas reactans, assembly GCF_013387025.1. Classification (NCBI taxonomy): domain Bacteria; kingdom Pseudomonadati; phylum Pseudomonadota; class Gammaproteobacteria; order Pseudomonadales; family Pseudomonadaceae; genus Pseudomonas; species Pseudomonas reactans. The sequence goes on from NZ_JACAQP010000040.1 coordinate 25,728, forward strand.
CAGTTCCGCCAGACGCTGTTCACGCTGGCCTGCTTCGCTGTCTTCGGGCGCGCTGCAAAAATCCACGTTGTCTTGCAGGGCCTGGTAGTCGTCTTCGCTCAAGCGCCCAAGCACCGACACCGCCAGTTCCACTTCGATGACTTTACGCAATTGGTACACCTGTTCGCCGTCCAGGTGCTGGAAGTGCAGGTAGTTGCGCAACGCGCGGCTGGCCGGTTCGGTGCCGGCCTGGTTCAGGTAGGCGCCGCCGCTGGGCCCGGTGCGAGTGCTCACCAGGCCTTCCACTTCCAGCGCCTTGAGCGCTTCGCGGGCCGAGCCTTTGGAGCACTGGAAGCTTTCCATCAGCTCGCGTTCGGTGGGCAGGCGGTCACCGGGCTTCAAGGCGTCGGTGACGATGGAGCGCTTGACCGACTCGACAATCACATCGGACAGCTTCTGGCGTTTGCGTCGTAACGGGCGGCTTAGCATAGGTTCGATTTATCGTATTAATGCGGATAAATAGCACTTAATAACGATCGGGCTACAGCGTCAACGGCGAGTGTCGTTTTCGATGGCAACAGGTCGCAATCGGGTGGCTACTCACCGTTGCCCGAATCCAGGCAACGCGTTGACCTCGGTGGCTGCTTGCCGAACACCAGAAAATCCCCCACCCAGCGATTGATGCAACTGTTGGTGTCTTGTTTGGCCGTATCCTTCAGGCGCAGTTGTTCAACGTGGGTCGCTGGCAATTCGAGCTGCTGCGCATTGACCAGCACCATGCGCGCCACCCGTTCGGGGAACAGGGCGGCGTAACGGCTGCCCAGGCGGGCGGCATCGGCATTGCCCAGGTAGAGCAGTCGGGCGTCGCCCAGTTGGGTGCGGACAAACTCCAGGTCCTGAGCGGACTGTTCGATTCCATTGTCGTTGCCGAGATCGCGAGGGCTGAGTTCGATGACGTCGTAGCGGTTGACCAGTGTGCGATATGCCGGGTTGGAGTAGGAACCCCAGAGGCTGCTCAGCTGAATGACAAAGGTGCCGCCTCTATCGCGTTTAGGCGCGTCGCCGGGCAAGGCAAACACCACGCCTTCGCGGTTCAACGGGTCACGGGCGCCGACGCGGGTCAGGTGGAGGCGCAGGTTGCCTTGCCGGGGCGCAGCATAATTGCGCGGTACGCTCACGACCCCGCATTGGGTGCGCCCCAGCACTTCGGGGTCCAGGCGATCAAGCGTAGGGAAGGGGCAATCCAGCAACCAGTCAATGGCGGTGGGGGGAATCAGTTCTTGGGCAGCGCTTGCCGTCACCCAGAGGCAGGCGCACGTCAGGTATTTTGCGACAGTCATCAAGAGGTCCTGGGCAACCGTGTGAGTACGGTTTTTTTACCAAGGACCTTTGCTCGAAGAATGTAGGGCGAGAAGACAGTTGGTGTACGAAAGCGGAGTTTTGTTTATCGGATCTGCATCTGCCAGCCGCCACCCAGGGCTTTGTACAAGGCGATACTGGCCTGCAGGCGCGACAGTCGCAGTTGCACGTTCTGGTCTTGCGCCGCGTACAGCGTGCGCTGGGTTTCCAGTACCGTGAGCAGGTCTTCGGCGCCTGCATGGTAGCGGCTTTCAGCGATCTGGAAGGCGGTCTGGGCCTGTTGCAGTTCTTCGCTTTGCCATTCGCGCTGCTGGTCGAGACGGGTGATGCTGCTGAGGGATTTTTCCACGTCGGCAAAGCCGTTGATGATCGCACCGCGATAGGTTTGCAGCAGTTCATCCTGGCGCGCGCGGGCCTTATCGCGTTCAGCACTTAAACGGCCGTTGTTGAAGATCGGCGCCACCAGCCCAGCGGTCAGCGTGTAGTAAGGGCTGCGCAGGATATCCACGGCCTTGTAGGCGTCGGACCCCAGGGTTGCGCCAAGGGTGATGGCGGGCAGCATGGCCGCGCGGGCCACCGTGACGTCGGCTTGCGCCGCCGCCAGTTGCGCCTCGGCCTTGGCGATATCGGGACGGCGGCTGAGCAGTTGGCTTGGCATGCCAGCGCCGATGGCAGGCCAGGTCAAGGCTTGAAACGGTTCGCTGCCAAGGTCCAGGGCTTGGACGGGTTGGCCGAGGAGGGCAGCCAGCGTGATCCGCGACTCTTCGGCCAGTTGCTGAATCAACGGCAGTTGGCGTTGCTGGCTGGCCACCAGGCTTTTTTGTTGGGCCAGTTCCAGGGCGGTGGCGGAGCCGGCGTCATAGCGGGTCTGCACCAGGTCGAGCACGTTACGCGCATTGGCCAGGTTCAGTTCTGCAATCTGCTGGCGCTGCTGCGCGGCAAGGGTCTGTGCGTAGCGGTCGGCCACGCTGCTGAGCAAGGTCAGCTCTACGGTGGCCTGGTCAAACTCGCTGGCGTGCAGCGTCTGCAGGGCGCTGTCGCGGGCGGCGGCGCGGCCGCCCCAGAAATCCACTTCGTAGCTGGCGGTGAGGTTGGCGCCAAAGTTGTCGACGGCGTCATTACTTTGTGATGCGTCAAGGTCTGGTCCACCCGGCCCCCGTAACAATTTCTGACGGCTGGTGGTGAGGTTGAGCTTCACTTCCGGCAACAGCGGCGCACCCGCGATCACTGCGCTGGCTTGGGCCTGACGCACGCGTGCGGTGGCGGCGGCGACGTCGAAACTGTCACGCCGTGCCTGGTCCACCAGGCGGTTGAGTTGCGGGCTGCCAAACTGTGTCCACCATTGCTGGTTGGTGGCTTGGGCAGCGTCGCGTTCGGCAAATTGCCAGGCGGCAGGCGCTGCAATTCCGCTGTCGAGCGCTGGTGGGTTGCCGGAGCAGGCGCTGAGTAACACGCACAAGGCGGGCAGGTAGAGGGACGGTTTATTCACTGGTCAACGCCTTAACCGGATCGAGCCGGGCAGCTTTACGGGCCGGCATGAAGCCGAATACGACACCGGTGACGAGTGCGCAACCAAAGGCGCCAAACACCGCCAAAAGGGAGAATTGCACCGCCACCTTGGCCAGTACCAGCACGCCACCGACCAACAGCGCCAGGGCGATGCCGCACAATCCGCCGACCACCGAGAGCATCACCGCTTCCGTGAGGAACTGACGCAGGATGTCGCGCTGGCGTGCGCCGGTGGCCATGCGGATGCCGATTTCACGGGTACGCTCGCGTACGGTCATCAGCATGATGTTCATCACGCCGATCCCGCCCACCAGCAGGGAAATGGCCGCAATCGAACCGAGCATCAATGACAGCGTGTTCTGTGTACGGGCCTCGGCCTGGATCATCGCCGCGTTGTTGGTCAGCTCATAGTCACGCTTGCCGTTGTGCAGCTTTTTCATCAACTGGTCGATGGCCACTTCGGCTTCGTGGACCTTGCGCGCATCCGCCGCCGCGATCACCACATACTCGGGGTTGTAGCTGCCGAACAGGCGCACGCTGGCGGCCGTGTAAGGGATGGCAACGCGGTCGTCACTGTCCTTGTTGCCGGAGGCGGCGCCTTTTTCCGCCAGCACACCGATCACTTGGAACGGCACGTTTTCAATCAGGATGTACTGGCCGAGTGGGTTGACCTCGCCCTTGAACAGCTTCTCGCGCACGCGATGACCGATCACCGCCACGGTGGCGGCGGCACGCTCATCGGCGGCTGTGAAATAACTGCCCTCGACCACCGGCCAATTGAAAATCTCCGGGAAATTGGTGTCATTGCCGCCCACGTAGGCCATGTAGTCCACGTTGCCGTAACGCACCCCGACTTCGCTGCCGTTGACCGGCATGATGTGCTTCACCTGGGGCAGGGCCGCCAGCGCGTGGACGTCATTGAGGGTGACGATGCCCAGCGGTGTACGTGGGTTCGGCGACGAGCCACTGAGGTAAATGATGTTGGAGCCGAACGCGCCCATCTGCGCCATGACCTGGCGCTTGCTGCCTTCGCCCACCGCCAGCATCACCACCACCGACGCCACGCCGATGATGATCCCCAGCAGGGTCAGCGCGGTGCGGAAACGGTTGATCCACATCACCCGCCAGGCGGCTTGCACCGCGTCCACCAGTTCGGCTTTCCACGCGCCATTGTGTTCGGCACCGTCGGCCAGGCGTTGGCGCAGGTCCACGGCTTGCAGGGCTCCGTTCGCTAGTGCTGGTGCAACGTCGTTGCCGTCGGCCGAATCGCTGATGATCAAACCATCGCGAATCTCGATGATGCGATTGGCCCGCGCCGCCACTTCGCGGTCGTGGGTGATCAGGATCACCACGTGGCCCTGGCTGGCGAGTTCATCAAGCAGGGTCATGACCTCGGCGCCGCTGTGGCTGTCGAGGGCGCCGGTGGGTTCGTCGGCGAGGATGATATGCCCGCCGTTCATCAACGCACGGGCAATGGACACCCGCTGTTGCTGGCCGCCGGAAAGCTGGTGCGGACGATTGCCGGTGCGCTCGGCCAGGCCCAACCGCGTGAGCAGGGCGTTGGCGCGGGCATGGCGTTCGGCGGCGCTGATACCGGCGTAGATCGCCGGCATCTCGACGTTTTCCTGGGCCGAGCCCGACGGGATCAGGTGGTAGCCCTGGAACACGAAGCCAAAGGCTTCGCGGCGCAGCCAGGCGAGTTCGTCGCTGTCCAGATGGGCGACGTTTTCTCCGGCGAACAGGTAGTCGCCGGTGCTTGGACGGTCGAGACAGCCGAGGATATTCATCAACGTGGACTTGCCGGAACCCGAGGCCCCGACGATGGCGACGAACTCCCCGGCATGGATCGACAGGTCGATGCCGCGCAACACGTCGACCTGCGGGCTGTCGCCGCCGCCGTAGGACTTGCGGATGTGCTTGAGTTCGATCAGGGGCGTGGTCAACTCAACCCCCGTTGCCGTCGGCCGGGCCGATCAGCAGGTGATCGCCTTCGCTCAAACCGTCGAGCACCTGGACGCGCAGGCGGTCGCTGATGCCCACCTGCACCTGGCGCTGCTCGATTCGGCCATTCTTGCCCACGACCTGGGCGATCTGCTGGTTGGCATTCGCTGTACCCGATAACGCGGCGACCGGCGCGGTGAGGGCGTCCTTGACCTGGCTGGCGACGAAGAATACCTGGGTGGTCATTTCGGCCATCAACGCGTTGTCGCTGTTGTCCACGTCCAACAGCACGGTGTACAGCACCACGCGGCCGCTGCCGCTTTTGCTGGTGCTGTTGGGGCTGCCGCTGCCCTGGGTTTCATTCAATGGCTTGGGCGGGATCGGCAGGATTTGGCGCACGGTGCTGGTCCAGCGCCGGTTGCCGCCGCTCAACGTGGTGAAATACGCGGTCATGCCCGGTTTGACGTGGCCGATATCGGCTTCCGAGACTTCAGCCCACACCGTCATCGGCGATAACTTGGCGATGCGCAGGATCAATGGCGTCTGCTGCTGGGCGTTGAGGGTCTGGCCGACCCGCGCGTCCACCGCGACCACGGTGCCGGTCATCGGCGCGTAGATGCGCGTGTAGCCCAATTCAGCTTCGTCACTGCGCAGGCTGGCCTGGGCTTGCTGGATTTGCGCCTGGAACATGTCAACCCGTGCCTGGGTGGCGCTCAGCTCGGCCTTGGCGGTTTGCACGTCTTCTTCACGGGTGGCGTTGCCGGCGGCCAGGCGTTGCTGGCGCTGGTACTTCTGGCGAGCCAGTTCGTGCTGGGCCTTTTGTTCCTGCAACTGGGCCTTGAGGTTTTCGATGGCGTAGCGGCTGGCGTCCAGCTTGGCTTTTTGCGTCGACGGGTCGATCTCCACCAGCAACTGACCTTCCTGGACCTGGTCGCCGGCCTCGACGTGGATCTTGCGGATTTGTCCGGAGGCCTGGGCGCCTACGTCCACATAACGGCGCGGCTGCAGGGTGCCGAGGGCGGTCACGCTGTTTTCGATACTGCCGCGGGTAACGGTGACCGTGGTGAGGGTGTCACGCCCCGGCGGCAGCACTTGCCAGGCCGCGATGGCGAAAATGGGGATCAGGCACGCGATAACAAGCAAGGCGCGTCGGGCAGGTCGAGGGCGTTTCATGCTTTGGTTCCAGCCAGGAAAGTTCGGACCGCAGTTGCGGGGAGCTGACAAGTAAACGAGAGAATTGCGCGGGGATTTAGGCGGTTACATAAGCAGTTACAGCTCCCTTGAAGAAAAAATATCATCCGTTGATGCAAGTCTGCTTTAAAAGTAGATGAGAATTACTATAAATTGCAGGCACTCAAACTGCCATCATCTGAAGGCTGTCTTTATTTGCACCCAGGGACCTAATGCCGCCACCCGGCGGTCGGGAGTCATGTTGGAAAACTACTATCGCGAGCTGGTGTGTTTCCTCAACGCCAAGCTGGGCAACCGTCAGGTGGCCGAGGATGTGGTGCATGACGCTTATGTCCGGGTGCTGGAGCGTTCCAGCGACACGCCCATCGAACAACCCCGTGCCTTTTTATACCGTACCGCGCTCAACCTGGTGATCGACGGCCATCGGCGCAATGCCTTGCGCCAAGTCGAACCCCTGGACGTGCTGGATGCCGAAGAACGCTTTGCCAGCAGTTCGCCGCACACCAACCACGACCACGGCCAACGCCTGGAACTGCTCGAACGCGCCCTGGCCGAGCTGCCGGCGGCCTGTCGCGACAGCTTCCTGTTGCGCAAGCTCGAAGGCCTGACCCATCTGCAGATCGCTGAACGCCTGTGTATTTCCCGCGCCTTGGTGGAGAAACACATCGTCAACGCCATGAAGCACTGCCGGGTGCGGATGCGCGAGTGGGAAGCGCACTGATCAATGATCAGTTAAATTTTATTTCACTGTCCTCGTTTCCTATCAACACACGGCCTGTTGTTCAGGTCTTGAAGGTATTCCCGCCCCACCGCCAAGGGGCTTATCCAGAGGACACTGGAATGACACAGGCAATTGCTTCGCCCGCGGTTCACGACCTGATCGGTATCGGTTTCGGCCCTTCGAACCTGGCGCTGGCCATCGCCCTGCAGGAGCGCGAAAAGGCCCAGGGCAAACTGGACGTGCTGTTTCTCGACAAACAGGCTGACTACCGCTGGCACGGCAATACCCTGGTGACCCAGAGCGAACTGCAGATCTCGTTCCTCAAGGACCTGGTGACCCTGCGCAACCCCACCAGCCCGTATTCCTTTGTCAACTACCTGAAAGCCCACGACCGCCTGGTGGACTTCATCAACCTGGGCACCTTCTATCCGTGCCGCATGGAATACAACGACTACTTGCGCTGGGTCGCCGGGCAGTTCCAGGCCCAGGCGCGCTATGGCGAGGAAGTGCTGGCCATCGAGCCGATCCTGCACCAGCAGCAGGTTGAAGCGCTGCGCGTGATTTCCCGCGATGCGCTGGGTGAGCAACATGTGCGCACCACCCGTTCGGTGGTAGTCAGCGCCGGGGGCACGCCGCGCATTCCTGAAGCGTTCAAGGCGCTCAAGGGCGACAGCCGGGTGTTCCATCATTCCCAGTACCTGGAGCGCATGGCCAGCCAGCCGTGTGTCGAGGGCAAGGCCATGCGCATCGCCATCATCGGCGGTGGCCAGAGCGCGGCGGAAGCCTTCATCGACCTGAACGACAGCTTCCCGTCGGTGCAGGTCGACATGATCCTGCGCGGTTCGGCGCTCAAGCCGGCGGATGACAGCCCGTTCGTCAACGAAGTGTTCTCGCCGGCCTTCACCGACCTGGTGTTCCAGCAAGAGGGCGCCGAGCGTGAGCGTTTGGTCGCCGAGTACCAGAACACCAACTATTCGGTGGTGGACCTGGACCTGATCGAGCGTATCTACGGCATCTTCTACCGCCAGAAAGTCTCCGGCATAGCGCGCCAGGCGTTCCGTACCATGACCGTGGTCGAGAAGGCCACCCCAGGCCCGCTGGGCATTGAATTGGTGCTGCGCAACAACGCCAACGGCGACACCAGCATCAACCACTACGACGCGGTAATCCTGGCCACTGGCTATGAGCGCCAGACACACCGCGCCTTGCTCGCGCCGCTGGAAGACTACCTGGGTGACTTCGAAGTGGCGCGCGACTACCGCATCGTCACTGACGAGCGTTGCAACGCGGGCATCTACATCCAAGGGTTCAGCCAGGCCAGCCACGGCTTGAGCGATACCTTGCTGTCGGTGCTGCCGATTCGCGCGGATGAGATTGCCGCGTCGTTGTATGCGCTGGACCGTGGGCGCGGCAAAGGGCGTTCGGTGCAGGACCTGCTCCTGGCAACTGCTAGCTGATACTCACCCCCTCTGTAGGAGCGAGCTTGCTCGCGAAACACGTCCAGACGACGCGTTCATTCTGAATGGCTGCGTTATCGTTGACGACCTTCGCGAGCAAGCTCGCTCCTACAGACGGCACTTGTGGCAAGGAGTGGCTATTGGTACTGTACAAAAAACCAGTATCGGTAACCCTTCATGCAGTTGATCGAAAAACTCAGCATTCTCGCCGACGCCGCCAAGTACGATGCGTCCTGCGCCAGCAGTGGCGCACCCAAGCGCAGCTCCGAAGGCAAGGCGGGGCTGGGGTCTACCGATGGCATGGGCATCTGCCACAGCTACACGCCGGACGGGCGTTGTGTGTCGCTGCTCAAGGTGTTGCTCACCAACTTCTGTCTCTACGACTGCCAGTACTGCGTCAACCGCCGCTCCAGCGATGTGCCCCGCGCGCGTTTCAGCCCGGAGGAGGTGGTCACCCTGACCTTGGATTTCTACCGACGCAATTGCGTCAGCGGGCTGTTTCTCAGTTCAGGCATCATCCGTTCGTCCGACTACACCATGGAGCAGTTGGTGCGGGTCGCCAAATTGCTGCGCGAAGAGCATGACTTTCGCGGCTATATCCATCTCAAGACCATTCCCGATGCCGACCCGGCGCTGATCGCCGAAGCCGGAAAGTATGCCGATCGCCTGAGCGTGAACATCGAATTGCCGACCGAGGCCAGCCTGCAGACCCTGGCGCCGGAAAAAAAGATCGTGTCGATCAAGCAGGCCATGCAGACCATCTATACCGGCGAGCAGACGGTCCGTAACGAACCCCGCGCGCCGCGTTTTGCCCCGGCCGGGCAGAGCACGCAACTGATCGTCGGCGCGGATGACACCGATGACAGCACCATCCTCCACGGTGCCGAGGCGTTGTACGGCAACTTCAAGCTGCGCCGCGTGTATTACTCGGCGTTCAGCCCCATCCCCAACAGCCCGAAAAGCGTGCCCCTGGCCGCGCCTCCGTTAATGCGTGAACATCGCTTGTACCAGGCTGATTTCCTGCTGCGCAGCTACGGTTTCAACGCCAATGAACTGTTCAAAGGTCCCGGCCACCTGGCGCTGGATATCGACCCCAAGTTGGCCTGGGCCCTGGAAAACCGTGAGGTGTTCCCCCTGGACCTGAACCGGGCCGAACCGACCTTGATCGCGCGTATCCCAGGCATCGGCCTGCGCACCACCCAGCGCCTGGTGGACCTGCGCCGCGAGCGCAAGATCCGCTTCGAAGACCTGGCGCGCATGCGCTGCGTGCTGGCCAAGGCCAAGCCGTTTTTCATCACCAGTGACTACCACCCGCAACAGGCCGACAGCACCAGCGTGTTGCTGCGCGAACAACTGCGTGACCGTCCGCAACCGCAGCAAATGGGGCTGTGGGGATGATCAGCCTGGAATGCGACAACCTGTTCAGCACCTGGCGCGAGCAGGCGCGCTGGCTGCTGAGCCATCAGGTCGACCCCAGCCAGGTGAGCTGGGGCGAGGCCGAGGTGGCCGACCTGTTTGCCACCGACGTAGCGATTCCGGAAGGCTCGGGGCCTTACCAGACGCGGGTGCCCAAGGCCCTGCTGGAGTTGCTGGAGTCGGCCGCCTGTTACCACGGCGAACAGCGCTGGAGCTTGTTGTATGAAGTGTTGTGGCGCGTCAGTCATGGTGACCGCACGGCAATGCTGGCGGGGGACAAGCTGGGCAGTGAGTTGCAGCGGCGGATCAAGCAGGTCAGCCGTGAGGCACACCATCTGCATGCGTTTGTGCGGTTTATCGCGTTACCCGTCGAGGCGGGGCCGGAATTGCCCGAGTACGTCGCCTGGCATGAGCCTGCCCACGACATCCTGAAATCGGCCAGCCAGCATTTCATCGGGCGCATGGGGCGCCATCGCTGGATGATCGCCACGCCGTTGGACGGGGTGTATTACGACGGTGAGCAGTTGATTCATCAGCGCGAGTGCCCCGAGGCGTGGCGGCAATTGGCGCAGAATGTCGAAGATCCGCACAGTGCGATGTGGCTGACCTACTACAGCCACATCTTCAATCCGGCGCGCTTGAACCCCAAGGTGATGGAAGGTCATTTGCCCAGCCGGTTCTGGAAGAACCTGCCGGAAGGCAAGTTGATACCGGGGTTGATCAGCGAGGCGCGGACGGGCAAGCAACGGGATGGGCAGGCCAAGCTGATTGGCACCAAGCCCGGCAAACGCATCAACACCCCCCTGTAGGAGCCGGCTTGCCGGCGATGAGGCCTTTGAAATGGCTGCCGTATTCAAGGCCGCCATCGCCGGCAAGCCGGCTCCTACAAGGGGATGTAGTGTTGGGTGGACTGAGTTTCAGGCCAGTTCGGTAGCGGTGTTCTTGACCACCGCCAACTCCGGATGCGCCACCAATTTATCAATGTGCAACTCATCATTGTTCAACCAGGTCTCCGTCAGCACCCGGTAATGCTCCATGTCCCGGCAGCGCATGCGCAGGCTGTAGTCAAACGGGCCGCTGATCAACTGGCATTCGAACACCTGCGGGCAAGCCTTCACACACGCTTCGAACGCTTTTTGCGCCGAGCGCCCGCTCTGGTTCGACAAGGCCACCAGCACCAGCAACGACAGGCCTGGCGAGACCATCTGCACATCGATGATCGCCCCATACCCACGGATCACCCCGCGTCGTTCCAGTTTGCGTACCCGTTCCAGGCAGGGCCTGGGCGTGAGGTGCACCAGCGACGAGAGCTTTTCGTAGGTGATACGCCCCTGGTGCCGCAGCACTTCGATGATGGCTTCATCGATGCGGTCCAGCGCGGGGGAAGAATGGGGTCCGTTGGCCTTGGTATCCATGGGTTTCACTTCAAACGGTTGGAAAGAAATTGCTGCAAGCGTTCGCTGTTGGGGTGGTCGAGGATCCTGGCGTCGCCGTGTTCCTCGACCCGGCCCTGGTGCAAGAACAGCACTTGGCTGGACACCTGGCGGGCAAAGCCCATTTCGTGGGTGACCATCAGCATGGTACGACCTTCCTCGGCCAACGTCTGTATGACTTTGAGGACTTCTCCTACAAGTTCTGGGTCGAGTGCGGAAGTCGGTTCATCGAACAGGATGATCTCCGGCTCCATGGCCAAGGCCCGCGCGATGGCCACGCGCTGTTGTTGGCCACCGGAGAGGAACGCCGGGTATTGATCCGCCACTCGGCCCGGCAGGCCGACCTTGTCCAGATACATCCGCGCGCGTTTTTCCGCTTCGGCGGCGCTGACGCCCAGCACCCGGCGCGGGGCCATGGTGATGTTTTCCAGCACGGTCATGTGGCTCCACAGGTTGAAGTGCTGGAACACCATGGCCAGGCGCGTGCGCAGGTTTTGCAATTGATCTTGATGCGGCGCACGGGTGCCGGCGCGGCCCTGGCGCATTTCGATGCTGATGCCGTCCAGGGTGATCACCCCGGCGTCCGGCTGTTCGAGAAAGTTGATGCAGCGCAGCATCGTGCTTTTGCCCGAGCCGCTGGCGCCGATCAGGCTGATCACGTCGCCATGGCGCGCATTCAGGGAAACGCCCTTGAGCACTTCGTGTTCGCCGTAGCGTTTGTGGATGCCTTCGACTTGCAGCTTGATCGCGGCGGTGGCGGGTTTGGCCACGGGTTCATCAACGGGATAAGCGGCCAGGGCCTGCGCGGACTGATTCATGGGTTAGCCTCGGGTAGGAACAAGAAAACGCATCCAGCGACGTTCGGCCAGTCGGAACAGGCCCACCAGTGCAAAGGACAGCAGCATGTAGAGCAGGGCAGCGATGCCGAACGCCTGGAACGTCAGGAAGGTTTCGGCATTGGCGTCGCGGGCCACCTTGAGGATGTCAGCCACGGTGGCTGTAAACGCCAGGGAGGTGGCGTGCAGCATCAGGATCATTTCATTGCTGTAGGCCGGCAATGCGCGGCGCAGCGCGGCGGGTACCACCACGAACAGGTTCAATCGCCAGCCGTGCAGGCCATAGGCGCGGGCCGCTTCGATTTCGCCATGGGGAATATTGCGGATCGCCCCGGCGAAGATTTCTACGGTGTAGGCGCAGGTGTTGAGCACAAAGGCCAGCAGCGTGCAGTTCAGCGCATTGCGGAAAAACTGGTTGAGCAGGGCGTTGTCCTGCACCACTTCCAGGCTGTACAGCCCGGTGTAGCAAATCAGCAACTGGATATACAACGGCGTGCCGCGAAACAGGTAGGTGTAGACCTCCACCGGCCAGCGCAGCCAGAAGTGCTCGGAAACCCGCGCAAGCGCCAACGGGATCGACAGGAAAAAACCCAACACCACCGAGATGATGAACAACCACAACGTCATGGCCACGCCGGACAACCCCGCGCCATCGCTGAACAGATAGGCCAGGCCGTATTGCTGGAACAGTTCGATCATCGCGCCATCCCCTTGATGCCGAGGTTGTAGCGCCGTTCGAGGCGCTTGAAGATGCGGTTGGACAGGGTGGTGATCACCAGGTACACCAGGCCGGCGAGGATCAGAAAGTACAGCGGCTCGTTGGTGGTCTTGCCGGCATTTTGTGCGGCCTTGACCAGGTCCGACAGGCCGATGATCGACACCAGCGCCGTGGACTTGAGCAGCACCAGCCAGTTATTGCCCAGGCCCGGCAGGGCACAGCGCATCAGTTGCGGAAACAGCACCAGGTGAAAGCGCTGCCAGCGGCTCAGGCCATAGGCGGTCGCCGCTTCCAGTTGACCGGCCGGCACGCTGAGGATCGCGCCCCGGAAGTTCTCGGTGAAATACGCGCCGTAGATAAAACCCAGGGTGACGACGCCGGCGGTAAACGGGTCGATTTCAAAGTAATCCCAGCCGAACACTTCGCTCAGGTCGTTGAGCCACAGTTGCAGGCTGTAGAAAATCAGCAGGATCAGCACCAGGTCCGGCACGCTGCGAATCAGCGTGGTGTAAAGCGTGGCCGGCACGCGCAGCCATTTGGCGCGGGAGAGTTTGGCGCCGGCGGCGATCAGGCCGAGGGCAAGGCTGAGGGCCAGGGCGAGGAATGACAGTTTGAGGGTCATCCAGGCGCCTTGGGCCAGCATCGGGCCATAGCCCTGCAGGTTGAGGAGGTCGTTCATGGAGGGAGTCTCTTAAGGGCGCAGGCATACCCCTGTGGGAGCGGGCTTGCTCGCGAATGCGGTATGTCAGTCGCTGTATGTGTGTCTGACACACCGCATTCGCGAGCAAGCCCGCTCCCACACGGTCGGCGGTGTTGTTACTCGTGGTAGATGTCCTGATCGCCGAAGTATTTCTTCTGGATCTCGGCATAGGTCCCATCCGCCTGCACCGCAGCGATGCCCTTGTTGATCAGCGCGCGCAACTCCTGATCGTTCTTGCGCAGGCCCATGGCGATGTCCAGCGGTAGGGTCGGGTCCTTGAAGGCCGGGCCGGTCTTGAAGTCGGCGCCTTCGGGCTTGGACAGGAAGTTGAGCTGGGCTTCGAGCTTGTCGGTCAGGGTCGCGTCGAGTCGGCCGTTCTGCAGGTCGGCGTAGTTCTGGTCCTGGGACTGATACGCCTTGATCTGCGCGCCGAGCTTGGCCAGGTGCGCACGGGCATAGGCCTCTTGCAGCGAGCCCTGCAACACGCCGACTTGCTTGCCCTTCAGGGATTCTGGCGTGTCGCCGAAGTCGGCGCTTTTGCGCGTGATCACCGAAGTGGGGCTGAGGAACAGGCGGTCACTGAAGTCGATGATCTTTTCGCGGGCCGGGGTCACGGCCATGGAGGACATGATCGCGTCGAACTTGCGTGCGCGCAGGGCCGGGATCATGCCGTCGAATTCGTTGTGCACCCAGGTGCATTTCACTTCCAGCTTGGCGCAGATGGCGTTGCCCAACTCGATATCGAAGCCTTGCAGGTTGCCATCGGCGGCGACGGATTCGAAGGGGGGATACTCGGGGAATACGCCGAAGCGGATTTCTTTCCAGTCCTGGGCGTGGGCGGCGGTGGCGCAGAGTGGCAACAGCAACGCGGCGAAGAGTGATCGCAGTGGAGTCATGTCAAGTCCCTATATTTTGTAATTGATGTCAGGGCAGTAATCGAATTGAAACAAATCGTTCTTATTGGGGGGGAGAGGATGCTCCATGGTGGTGCGTTTTTTGTGTCGTTTACCCCTCGCATAAAGCGCGAATTGCGCTGTTAATCCGTGCAATGCAGCGGAATCGGCTGAGACGCCCGCTGAATCGGCTTTTTATGACGGTGAATCTGGCCCGCCCTCGGCTCAAAGCGGCAGGCCAGAGCGTTTTCAGGCGCGCTTTTTCTGCTGTACGCGTGGCTGCTGGGCCAGGCGTGCGAACAGGTCTTTCGGGTCGGCCAGGTCTGGCACCAGTTCAAGGGTGCTGCCCACGTCCAAGGCTTTGGCCACATCCAGCACGTAGCGCAGCGCCGAGTAGTCTTCGATGGCAAAACCCACCGAGTCGAACAGGGTGACCTGGCGCGCATTCTCGCGGCCAGGCCGCTGGCCGTTGATCACTTGCCACAGTTCGGTGACCGGCGAATCTTCCGGCATGTGCTGGATTTCACCTTCGATGCGGCTTTGCGGTTCGTACTCGACGATCACCCGCGCGCGCTCGACGATACGTCGGTCCAGCTCGGTCTTGCCGGGGCAGTCGCCGCCGACGGCGTTAAGGTGCATGCCGGGCTCGATCATCTCGTCCGTCAGGATGGTGGCGTAGGCCTTGTCGGCGGTGACGGTGGTGACGATGTCCGCGCCTTTCACCGCTTCGGCGACGCTGCCGGCCAGGATTACCTTGATCGCCGGGAAGGCTTTGAGGTTGGCCGCCAGCTTGGCGGTGGCCTTGGCGTCAATGTCGAAGAGGCGGATTTCATTGATGCCGAGCATGGCGTGGAAGGCCAGGGCCTGGAATTCGCTCTGGGAGCCGTTGCCGATCAGCGCCATGCTGCGGCTGTTGTCGCGGGCCAGGTAGCGGGCGACCAGCGCCGAGGTGGCGGCGGTGCGGATCGCGGTGGTCAAGGTCATTTCCGCCAGCAGCACCGGCAAGCCAGTGTCCACATCGCCCAAGGCACCGAAGGCCATCACGGTGAGCATGCCGGCCAGGGTGTTTTTCGGGTGGCCGTTGACGTATTTGAACGCGTACAGCGACGCGTCGGACACCGGCATCAACTCGATCACGCCGTCCGGTGAGTGGTTGGCCAGGCGCGCGCATTTTTCGAAATCCTGCCAGCGCAGGTAATCGGCGCGAATGTACTCGGCCATCTCGGTGATGCAGGTTTGCAGGCCTTTTTGCGAGACCAGGTAGCAGAGATCGTTGACGTCGATATAGCGGGTCATGGCAAGACTCCTTGAGTTATTGGACGGTGGCGCGGGCGGGCAGGTGCACTTCCGCCAGCATGCAGCGGGCACTGCCGCCGCCGATGCGTTCGATGTTGTCGATGTTCACCACCACCGGTCGCGTATGGCGTTCCACGTGCTGGCGCTGGACGGGTTGCAGGGCGCCCCAGGCGCTGGCCGACATCACCAGCAGCGGCTGGCCGTCGCGGTCATGCACTTCAAGCATGTTGCCGGCGAAGGCTTCCAATTGGTCGAAGTCGAGGGCGAGGATGTCTTTGCCGGTGTCGCGCAGGGAGCTTTCCAAGGCTTGGCGTTCGCTGGCGTCGGGCAGGGCTTGCAGGCACACCACCGAGAGGTCGCGGCCGACGCTCATCATCACGTTGCTGTGGTAGATCGGCGCGTGATGGCGGTCGACGGCGTGGAACACGCAGAGCTGGTAATCGAGGCGTTCGGCGAACTGGCGCAGGGCGTCGTGGTGGGTGCGCCCGGAGTGGCAGGCGTAGCTGATGCGGTGCTGGCGGTCGAGCACCATGCTGCCGGTGCCTTCGAGGAAGATGTTCTGCTGTTCCAGGTGGCTGAGGTCGATGGTGTCCTTGACGGTAAATCGCTGTTCCAACACTCGCAGCACGCCTTTGTTGCGCTCCAGTCGTCGGTTCCGGCCTTCCATCGGGTACAGCACCAGGCTGCCGTCGGCGTGGCTGCTCCACCAGTTGTTGGGGAAAATCGAGTCGGGGGTGTGGGGTTGTGGGGTGTCCTGCACCACCAGCACTTCCACGCCGTGGTTGCGCAGGGTGTCGACATAGCTGTCGAACTCTTCCAGCGCTTTCTGCTGTGCGCTGAGCGGATCAAGGGGCTGGCGTTGGAAGCGATTGTTGATCGCGGTGTCCGGGTTGAAGGCAAAGCGCGCCGGGCGAATCATCAAGACAGTATTGGTAGTTTGCATGGGTGCACGAATCCATGGGGTTGAGCTGTGGGGCTATTGTGCGGGTTGTGCGGGGTGAATCCCGGCTGAAACCGGTGGGCGGTTCAGCGGGGAAAGCTGAAGAGTGGGGTGAGGCAGCCGAATCGGCTGTAGGAACCAAAGCCTTATAAAGCAAACGGAATCGTAAGCTTGGCCCACACTATGTCCCCCTCCGGCCGATTCTCCACATCAAACTCCTTGGCCCATCGCACCTCCGCACTGGCATATTTCAAAAACGTAACGTACACCGCCGGCCCAATCGCAAATACCTGGCCCCGCACTCCATCATTCACCGCTTCACCAAAAACATTCACCACCGTACGCCCATACTGCTTATCGTCGGTCGTCTGTTTCAGGTAATAGCCATTCACACCAAGGCTGAGGTTATCGGTCACCTTATAACTGGCCGAATAGTCGAAGTGGAAAATCTGCCCGGAGCGGTAGTCGGTATCGTGGTTTTCCTTGTTGAAACTGTAGGTCGTCTTGATCGACAACTCAGTGCGGTCGTTAGGCATCCAGGTCGCCGAAACCAGCGGTTTATAGGTGTAGAAATTGTTGCTGGTATTGGCCAGTCGCGACGCATCGTATTCGCCGGTAGGCAGGGTGATTTCCACTGCCGCACCCAGGGTGAGGCTGGGCCCCAAGTCCCATAGGATGATCGGCGCCACGGTGGTGTCGCCCATGCTTTCGCGAGTGTCCGACATACCAAACAGCGCCACCTGCTGCTTGAGATAAGGCTGTGCGACATAGCCCCCCAGGCGCCCACCGAAAATGCGCACCGGGCTCAGGTAGTCGAGCCGCGGGATGATCGCGTCGGACTTGATACGTACCTCGGAAACCTTGCCGCCCAAGGAACTGATGTCCAGCTTCCTGGCCTCGTAGTGGTTGTAGTAGAGGTTGAAGGCGAACATATGGTCCGGCAGGTTGTTCACATCCAGTGGCAGGATGTAGAAGCCATCGGTGCCGGGGCCGATGTTGTCGACGCCGCCTTCGGTGGCCAGGGCCGGCAGGCTGATCAGGCTCAACAGCGCGAGTTGCAGCGGGTGAAGCGCACGGGTGGGGTTCATGTCTGGCCTCGTTATTATTGTTAGGGCACTGCTGGCCATAGAAATAAGCCCTGCACGCCCGGCCGGGCAGGGTTTTGGCGGCCAGATAGGGGGACTTTGCCGGACAGGTTTCACTCAGGGTGCAGCAGATCTTGCAAGCGCCTATGATTGTCAGAATGTTTCTAAAACAAGAACTGAAGTACTCAGTCAGGAACCCGTGATCCATGCAAAGGAAAGCTGTAGACCCGCACTTCGAGTTGGCGCTTGTGTCGCCGTTCCTGCTGCAGACCTTGGGGCAGGTAGTGGCGCAAAAGGGCGCCAGTGCCGAGGCTCTGTGCCGCGGCCTGGGTTTCACCCTGGCTGATCTGGATGACCCGGCCCAGCGCATCTCCTATCGCCAGGCCGTGGCGATGATCCAGCGCGCGCTCAAGGTCTTGCCCGATCAAGGACTGGGCTTGTGGGTCGGCAACCAGAACGTGCTGGGTACCCTGGGCTTGCTCGGCCATGTGATTTCCCTGTGCAAGACCTTGCGCGACGCCTTTGCGATTGGCGAGCGCCATCAGCACACCTCCGGCGGCATCGCCACCACCCGAACCCACGAAGGCGCCGATGAGGTGTTTGTCGACGTTGAATGCCTGTTGCCTTACGCCGAGGTGCAGGTGTTTGCCGCCGAAGAGTTCTTTGCCAGCCTCATGGTGTACGGCCGGGCGTTGGTGGGGGCGGCGTTCATGCCGTTACGCATGGAGTTTGTGCACGCGTCGCCGCCCTACGTGGTCGAGTACCAGCGCCTGTTTGGTGCCGACGTACGCTTCGGCTGCCTGCGCAACCGCATGGTGCTGGCGCCGCATTGGATGGACGCGCGGCTGCCTAACCATCATGCCCTGGCGCTGCGCCAGGCCGTGGAGTTGCTGGAGCTGGAAAGTGCCCAGTTGCACCAGAAGATGGACATGATCCAGGCGGTTGAACGCGCCATTTCCCGCGACTTGCAGGGCAGTCAGCTGGAAAAGGTCGCCAGTGACTTGAACATGAGTGGTCGCACCCTGCGTCGCCGCCTGACTGAACATGGATTGACCTTCGAGGCCTTGCTGGAGCAAGTGCGGCGTGCGCGGACCATGGGGTTGTTGGGCAATCCAGGGCTGTCGATCGAGCGGATCACCGAGGAAGTCGGCTACAGCGATGTGCGCAGTTTCCGGCGGGCGTTCAAGCGGTGGACGGGGTTGAGTCCCAGTGCATTTCGCGGCGAAGGAGGAGGGGTGGCGTAGTCCTTAGGGTGGTCCCGTTCAGGACGCCGGTGTAGAGCGGTTTCAGCTTGCGGAGGAGCTTTGCGGTCGAGCGCGCAAAGGTTTGCTTTTTGGCGAATCAAAAAGCGCGCCGATCGCCTGACGCGCACGGGACAGACGGCTCATGATGGTGCCGATCGGCAGGTCGAGCATTTCGGCGGCTTCCTTGTAGCTGAAGCGTTCCACGCCCACCAGCAGCATCACTTCGCGCTGGCCATCGGGGAGTTTTTCCACGGCTTCGATGATCTGCCGGTGCATCAGGTCGGACTCCGGGTTGGGCGCCTCGGGGTCGCTGACGGTTTCGAGGAATTCGTCGTTCCAGTCCATGCGCGAACGGCTGCGTACTTTGCGTGAGCGCAGTTCGTTGATCCAGGTGGAGTGCACGATGGAAAACATCCAGCTCAGTACCGAGGTGTCGGGCTGCAACTGATGGGCCCGTTCCAGCGCGCGGACACAGGCGAGCTGCACCAGGTCCTCGGCATCATGCTTGTCGCCGCAAATGCGCAGCGCAAAGGCCCACAGGCGTGGCAACAGTTCGGGGAGCAGTGCGGGTAAATCAGCACCGGTGATCGACATATTTCCTCTTATTATTTCTTGATGCCTAAAATGGAGCGGTCAGGCTACGAGGTCGATACCGTAGCGGATGCCTGTGTCGCGGCGTCCTTTTTGCGGTGCTGAGGGTCCTGGGTGTCGAAGAATTGTATCAAGATGCTGACAAAGTGTACCGATTTGGATCGTCATTGAAAGGTTAATGACAGCTTATGCAGGTTACAGGCCAATGATTCTGGCAGCCGTGTCAGGAAAAATACCCTGACACGGAGTGAAACATATAAGATTTATCAGGCCCTGGGAATATTTTAGATTCCAGGGTGTTCTCTTAAAGTATTTGTGCGTGTCACCGAGTATTCGCCGCTTGCTTTAAAGTTTTTTGACTTGTTGCAACCGTGAAGCTGATATCAATATGATGGCTTGTCGCTACCCACTGGCTCGCCGCTTTGGCCCACAAGGCTGAGAATCACCCTGCAGAAAATGATGAATACAAACGGAGAGAAAAACCCATGGTAGCGGATGATGCCTTGCTAATGGCCTATGTTGACGGCGAGCTTTCGTCGCAACAGAACCAGGAGCTAGAGCGGCTCATAGACGCTTCGCCGGACCTGGCTGAACGAGTCTCCCGGTTGATGGCCTCGTGCCTGCCTTATGAGGAAGCCTTTGCCCGGCAGAACCTGCCGCCGGTGCCCGAAAGTCTCAAGCTCAGTATTGCGGCGTTGGCGGCTCAGCATACGGCTGAACCCGCCCCCTCTCGTAGCGCTGAAGTTTCCGACGAAAAGACAGACAGCGTTTTCTCCCGCCTGTTCGCATTCTTCCAACCTAAATTTGCATGGCCTGCCCTGACGTTCGTTGCGGGTGCAGCCTGCTATGCCCTTGTGCTTCAAGTTGGTGCATTCAGCGGTGCGCTGAAGCCGGGTATCGAGACCGCCGCGCCGGCCGTTGCCCAGGCCTCGCCATGGGTGCAACAGGCGGCTGCCTACCAGCATCTGTACACCCGGGAAACCGTGGCCTACGGCGCGCAGCCGACGGATGCCATCACCAAGACCCTCGCGGATATCCGGGATATCGACGGCCTGGCCTTGCGCGTTCCCGACCTCAGTTCCGCCGGCCTGACATTCAAGCGTGTGCAGCGCCTGCGCTTCAACAACAAGGCGCTGATCCAGCTGGTGTACCTGCCGGCCAGTGGTGCGCCGGTCGCGTTGTGCGTGATGAAAGAGCCCAAGCCTGACCAGTCCATCACCCAGCAAAGCGTCGCGCAAATGAACGTAGTAACGTGGCGCCAGTCTGAACTGGGCTACGCCCTGATCGGCGAGCCCGAAGGTGTGGACCTCAACGCCGTTGCCCGACTGGTCGCCGACCGAAGTGCCGCCCAGTTGTTTGCCGGGGCGCCGTCACCGATGTGGATCGCCGCCCTTCAGAAATAACCATGCTGGGGTCGGGCATTGGTTCCCGATGCCGTGATCCCAGATATCGTGATGAAAAAAACCTTTCCGCTGAAAAAACACCTCCGTTTGTCCTTCGCCCTGGCTGCCGCAGTGATTGCTGGCACGTGCGTATGGCTGCTGTATTCGCCGTCACCCTCTGCCGTACAGATCGTCGATGAGATGGAAGCGGTCGCGGGCGGTGCTCATCCCGGGTTTCGGCGTAACCATGCCAAGGGCCTGTGCATCAGCGGCCACTTTGAAAGTAATGGCAATGCGACAGAGGTTTCCCACGCCGGCGTATTGCAACGCGGCACGGTGCCGTTGATTGGTCGCTTGTCCGCTGCTGGGGGTGACCCGGCCCAGGCGGACGCGCATGGCATGATCCGCAGCATGGCGCTGCGCCTGGCGGGCGCTGCGGGCGACGCCTGGTACATGGCGATGAATTCCGTGCCGGTGTTCCCGGTCAACACGCCCGAAGGTCTTTACCAGCAGTTGCGCGCCTCGATGCCCACCTATGGCGATAATGTTCCTGACCCGGAAAAGATGCAGGCCTTCAAGCGCGCCCATCCGGAGATGCGCCCCTTCGAACAATGGCTTGCGGCCCATCCAGGCTCTTCCGGTTTTGATAACACTACTTACTACAGCGTCAACGCCTTTCGCATGATCAACGCTCAGGGCCAGGAGCGTTTCGTGCGTTGGAGCATGGTGCCCGAGATACCCTACAAGGCGATGACCGCCGCGCAGCGCGGTGATCCCGACTTCCTCGCCTTCGGCCTTGCCACGCAACTGGAGCAGGGGCCGGTGCGCTGGCACCTGATCATCACCCTGGCCGATCCTGGCGATGTCACCACCGATGCCACCGTGCGTTGGCCCGAGGGGCGTCGGCAGATCGATGCCGGTGTGCTGGTGATCGACGACCAGCAATCCCAGGTCGACGGTGCGTGCCGCGACATCGACTTCAACCCGCTGGAATTACCCTCAGGTATCCAGCCTTCGGATGATCCATTGTTGCTGGCACGCCAGGCGGCGTATGCCGAGTCCCATCGCCGGCGCGCCGAAGAAGAAAGTACGCATTAAGAATTTTTCCAAACCCTCGGAATAAATCATTTCCCTCGCTTGTTCTATTCCCAGAACAACTTGAACGAGGGAACTGCGATGGGCCTGCCCACCGACGCTCAACCACTGGATTTCACCGCGCTTGCCTTGCCTCTCGGCGAAGCCGACGGCGGTGGCCTGAATGTCGAATATGATCCCGAATTCCTTGAGCTGGAAGAGGAAGCCTTGGGCAAGCCCGAGGTGCAATACGGCGACACCATCACCCAAGCCATCGAGCCGAACTGGAAGCGCGTGATGTTGCTGGCCTTGCCGCTGCTGGAACGCAGCCGCGACCTGCGTCTGGCCATCTGGCTGACCCGCGCCCAGCTCAACCTGCACGGCGTCTCCGGCTTGGTTGCGGGCCTGCAGTTGATCCACGGGTTGCTGGAACAGTGCTGGGAGGGCCTGCACCCTCAACTCGATCCCGATGACGATCACGACCCGCTGCTGCGCATCAACATCCTGGCGTTTCTCTGTGAGCCGTCCGGGCTGTTGCGCGACCTGCTGGGCACGCCGTTGATCACCGCGCGCAGCGTGGGCAGCTTGAACCTGCGCCAGATCGACCTGGCCATCACCGAGCCCAGCGGTGACCTCAGCCTGGCCGTGATCGAAGGCGCGTTGGCCGAGGCGGACCCGCTGGCGCTGGACGCCACCGAAACCGCATTGGCCCAAGCCCTGGCGCTGAGCGTGCAGATCGAGCAGTTGCTCACCGAGAAAGTCGGTGTTGGCCGCGCTATCGATCTGAGCAGCCTGGCCACACTGTTGCGGCGTGCCGGTGAAGTGATCCGCCGTCCGCGACTGGATGTGCCGGCACCGGTTGTTACGGCCGATGCCCCGGCCCTCCAGCCGCTACCCAGCCGTGGCGAGATCAACAGCCGCGAAGACGCGCGCCAGACGCTCGATCGCCTGTGCACCTATTTCCAGACCCACGAACCGGCCAGTCCCGTGCCGTTCTTGCTGCAACGGGCGAAGAAACTGATCGACAAGAATTTCATGGAATTGCTGCAAGACCTGGCTCCCGACGGTCTTGCGCAACTGGCGCTGGTCAGCGGTATTCGCAACAGCGACAACTGACCCTTTTGTATCAACCCCACTCACCGGAGCTTGTCCTGTGGCCAAAGAAAGCAGTCAGAAGTTTATCGCTCGCAACCGGGCGCCACGTGTGCAGATCGAATACGACGTGGAGATCTACGGCTCGGAAAAAACCGTGCAGTTGCCCTTTGTGATGGGGGTATTTTCCGACCTCTCCGGCAAACCCGCCGAGCCGTTGCCGCCGGTGGCCGAGCGCAAGTTCCTGGAAGTCGACATCGACAACTTCGACGAGCGCCTCAAGTCGATGAAACCGCGCGTGGCGTTCCAGGTGCCCAACACCCTGAGCGGCGAGGGCAACCTGCCGGTGGAGATCACCTTCGAAACCATGGACGACTTCAGCCCGGCGGCCATTGCCCGCAAGGTGCCGAGCCTCAACCAACTGCTCACCGCACGCAGCCAATTGTCCAACCTGCTGACCTACATGGACGGCAAGGTCGGCGCCGAGGAGCTGCTGGCCAAACTGCTCGCCGACCCGAGCGTGATGCAGGCCTTGAGCACTGCGCCAAAACCAAGCGAATAACTGAATAACCGCTGACTCTGCCGGTGCCTCGTTTGCCCCGGTACGGGGATGCTTTGCCCAAAATTCGAGGAAACCGTCATGTCCACCCCGCAATCGGAACAGGCCGGACAGCCGCTGGTCACCACTGAGTTCGACGCCGGCGACTTCGCCAGCCTGCTGCAAAAAGAGTTCAAGCCCAAGACCGACAAGGCCAAGGAAGCGGTGGAAACCGCCGTGCGCACCCTGGCCGAGCAAGCGTTGCAAGGCACTCAACTGATGCCCCACGACGTGCTGGGCACCATCGAAGGCCTGATCGCCGCCCTCGATCAGAAGCTCACCGAGCAGGTCAACCACATCCTGCACCACGAGGAATTCCAGGGTGTGGAAAGCGCCTGGCGCGGCCTGCATTACCTGGTCAACAACACCGAGACCGACGAGTCGCTGAAGATCCGGGTCATGAACATTTCCAAGAACGAAGTGCACAAGACGTTGCGCAAGTTCAAGGGCGTCGCCTGGGACCAGAGCCCGATCTTCAAGAAACTCTACGAAGAGGAATACGGCCAGTTCGGCGGCGAGCCCTATGGCGCATTCGTGGCCGATTACTACTTCAACAACAGCGCGCCGGACGTGGAGCTGCTGACCCAGATGGCCCGCGTCAGCGCGGCGGCGCATTGCCCGCTGATTACGGCCGCCGACCCCAGCGTGATGCTGATGGAGTCATGGCAGGAACTGGCCAACCCGCGCGACCTGACCAAGATCTTCCAGACCCCGGAACACGCGGCTTGGCGCAGCTTCCGCGCCAGTGAGGATTCGCGTTACGTGGGCCTGGCAATGCCGCGCTTCCTGTCCCGTGCGCCTTATGGTGCCAAGACCAACCCGGTGGAAGCATTCGACTTCGAAGAAACCACCGATGCCGCTGGCGCCAAGGACTTCACCTGGGCCAACGCCGCCTATGCCATGGCGGTGAACATCAACCGCTCGTTCAAACACTACGGCTGGTGCTCGCAGATTCGCGGCATCGAATCCGGTGGCGTGGTGGAAGGGCTGCCGGTGCATACCTTCCCGACCGATGACGGCGGTGTCGACATGACCTGCCCGACCGAAATCGCCATCAGCGACCGTCGCGAAGCGGAACTGGCCAAGAACGGTTTCATGCCTCTGGTGCACAAGAAGAACAGCGACCTGGCGGCCTTTATCGGCGCGCAGTCGATGCACAAGCCCGCCGAGTACGAAGACCCGGACGCCACCGCCAACGCCAACCTGGCCGCACGCCTGCCGTACCTGTTCGCCACCTGCCGGTTCGCCCACTACTTGAAGTGCATCGTGCGCGACAAGATCGGCTCATTCAAAGAGCGCGACGACATGCAGATCTGGCTCAACAACTGGATCGGCCGCTACGTGGAACACAACCCGGCCACCGCCACCGATGCCGACAAAGCGCGTAAGCCACTGGCCGGCGCTGAAGTGGTGGTGGAAGAAATCGAAGGCAACCCCGGCTACTACGGCGCCAAGTTTTTCCTGCGCCCGCATTACCAACTCGAAGGCCTGACCGTGTCCCTGCGCCTGGTCTCCAAGCTGCCGTCCACCAAATCCAACTGATCAACCCTGAAAGGTAACCACCATGATTTTGCTGAACTTCAAAGGCACCCAGATCAAAGGCACCTCCACCGTCGACGGGCACAAGGACTGGATCACCATCGATGCGATCCAGATGGGTGTTGGCCGGGCGATCTCCACCAGTGGCGGCGGCGCCGACCGCGACACCAGCAACCCATCGTTCTCGGAAATCTCCATGACCAAGGTCACCGACCTGGCTTCCGCCGACTTGTTCATGCAGGCCGTGTGCGGCAAGAGCCTGGGTGATGCCGAGATCCATTTCATCCAGACCGGCGGCCCGGACAAGAAGCAACAGGTATTCCTCAAGTTGATCCTTGGCAGCGCGATCATCAGCTCCTACTCCGCCAGCAGCAACGGCGAGCGCCCGAGCGAAACCATCTCGATCAACTTCACCACCATCAGCTACGAGTTCGACTCCTTCACCGGCGACACCGTGATCACCGGCACGCCGAAGAAGTGGGACCTGGAAAAGAACCAGAAGATTTGATGCCGGCACCCCGGTGGATGTGGGGAGGGAGCAAGCTCCCTCGCCACAGTGGAGAACCTCGTGAACCTTACTCAAGGCCTTAACCATGGCTGAACTCACCAGTCGCGAACGCCTGCAACCGTCCTTGCTCGACCGCCTGAGCGATGACGACACCGAGCAGGCCGTGGAGCCACGGGACAAGCGCGTGCTGTCCATGCGCGGCTTGCGCCAGGCGGTGTTGCGTGACCTGGGTTGGCTACTCAACAGCACCAGCCTGGGCAGTTTTCGCGACTTGAGCGCACATCCGCTGGCGATGCAGTCGGTGGTCAATTTTGGTCTGCCGGACCTTGCCGGCAAGACCGCCGCCGGTTTGGACCGGGAAGAGCTGGGGCGGCGCATCCGCCAGGCAATCTGGGATTTCGAACCGCGGATTTTACGCAACAGCGTGCGGGTGGTGCCTGTTGCGCCCTCGGGGGCCACGGCCAGTCCTAACCAGATGGCCTTTGAGATTCATGGCGAACTCTGGGGCCAACCGTTGCCCGAGCGCCTGTACCTGAAGACCGAACTCGACCTGGAAGCAGGCGAGGCCAGGCTCTTCGATATCGAGACAAGGGACGTGCGGTGAACGCCAAACTGCTGCGCTATTACGAACGTGAACTGGCTCACCTGCGGGAAGTCGGCGGTGAGTTCGCCCGTGACTACCCCAAGGTCGCCGGACGCCTGGGGCTGGAAACCTATGCCTGTGCCGACCCGTATGTGGAGCGGTTGCTGGAGGGGTTCAGCTTTCTGGCGGCGCGGGTGCAGTTGAAGATCGACGCCGAGTTCCCACGGTTTACCAACCACTTGCTGGAGCTGGTGTACCCGCAATACCTGGCGCCCACGCCGTCGATGGCGGTGGTGCAATTGCAGCCGGACATGGGCGAGGGCAGTCTGGCCTCTGGGTTCAAGGTGCCACGCGATACCGCGTTGCACAGCCAGTTGGGCAAGGGCGACCAGACCGCCTGCGAATTTCGCACCGCTCACGATGTGACCCTGTGGCCCGTCGAGCTGGTCGAGGCGCGCTACTTTGCCTGCGGCGCGCAAGTGGCCGGCGTCGATCTGTCGCGCCTGGGCGGCGTCAAGGCAGCCCTGCGCCTACGCCTCAGGGTTGGTGCCGGCCTGACTTTCAGCGACCTGTCCCTCGATAACCTGCCGCTGCACATCCGTGGCGGCGACGCCATGCCGTCGCGCATCCTCGAACACCTGCTGGCCCAGGCCGCCGGCGTGCTGGTGATGCCGGTGCAGGAGCATGTCGACTGGCACCAATTCCTGCCCAAAAGCGCGATTCGCAGCCTGGGCTACAGCGACAGCGAAGCGTTGCTGCCCACCGGCCCGCGTCAGTTTCAGGGCTATCGGCTGTTGCAGGAATACTTCGCCATGCCGCAGCGCTTCATGTTTGCCGACGTGGTGGGACTGGCCAACAGCGTCAGCCGCTGCAGCGCTGAACAGTTGGACGTGATCGTGCTGTTCAAGAAGCTCGACCCGCTGTTGGAACAAAGCCTCAGCGCAGCCAATTTCGGCCTTTACTGCACGCCGGCGATCAACCTGTTCCCGATGCGCGCCGAGCGTGTGCACCTGTCCGACCAGCAGGCGGAATACCACGTGATTGCGGACCGCACGCGGCCGATGGATTACGAGATCTACCAGATCGAAGGTGTGACCGGCTATGGCAGTGGTGCGCAAGCCAGCCAGACCTTCGAGTCGTTCTACCGCGCCAATGACCTGCACGCCCGCAAGCCGCCTAACGCCTTTTACCAAGTGCGCCGGGATGCGCGGGTGTTGTCCGAGCAACAGCACCGCCAAGGCCCGCGCTCCAGCTACATCGGCAGCGAGTTGTTCCTGTCCCTGGTGGACGCCCAGGAAGCCCCGCACCGCAGCGACCTGCGCCAGTTGGGCATCGACACCCTGTGCAGCAACCGCGACCTGGTGTTGAGCATGCCGGTGGGCAGTGGCCGCACCGACTTCAGCGTCGAGTCCGGCGCGCCGGTGCAGGCCGTGCGTTGTTTGGTCGGGCCAACCGTGCCGGCGCCATCCTATGCCGAGGGCGAAACGGCGTGGCGCCTGGTCAGCCATTTGTCCCTCAATTACCTGTCGTTGCTGGACCAGGACAAAGAGCAGGGCGCCAGTGCCTTGCGTGATCTGCTTCGCCTGTATTGCCGTATCGAAGACGAAGCCGCCCACAAGCAGATCGAAGGCCTGCGCTCGGTGACTGCCGAAAGCATCGTGCGACGCCTGCCTTTGCCGGGGCCGATCACCTATGGGCGGGGCTTGCAGGTCAGCGTGACCCTGGATGAAGCAGCGTTTGAAGGCGCCGGCGTCTTTGTATTGGGCTCGGTGCTGGAGCAGTTTTTTGCCAAGTACGTGTCGCTCAATTCATTCACCGAAACGCTGATCAAGAGCACCACGCGTGGCGTGATCATGCACTGGCCGGCGCGGGTGGGCAGATGCGAGATCCTCTGACCCTGCTCGGCGCCCTGGAGGCGCACCCGGCGCGCTTCGATTTCTACGGCGCGCTGCGTCAGCTGGAGTGCGCGTTTGCGCACTTGCCGCGCATCGGCCAGGCCGCGCGCCCGGCGGATGAAGCCGTGCGTTTCGGGCAGCAGCCGTCGCTGGCGTTCGAGCCGGCGATGATCGCTGCGCTTACGCCGGGCACTGCGCCCAAGTTGTTGTTGAATTTCTTTGGCCTGATGGGCGCCAACGGCCCGTTGCCGATTCACCTCACCGAATACATCCGCGACCGCCAACGCAACCGCAACGACCCCACACTTGCGGCGTTCTGCGACGTGTTCCACCACCGCATGATCAGCCTGTTCTACCGCGCCTGGGCCAGCGCCCAGCCAGCGGTGAGCCTGGACCGGCCAGGAGCGGACCGTTTTGCGCAGTACCTGGGCTCCCTGATCGGCATCGGCCAAGCGTCATTGCTGGACCGTAACGCAGTGCCCGACGTGGCCAAGCTGCACTTCGCCGGACGCCTGGGCCCGCAGACGCGCAATGCCGAGGGCTTGGCTGCGCTACTGACCGACTACCTCGGCGTGCCGGTGCGGGTCGAGCAGTTTGTCGGCCACTGGATGAAATTGCCCGCCGACGGCCTGTGCGCCCTGCGCAGCGGCCCCGATGCTGCCGTACTCGGCCAGACCACCGTAATGGGCAAGAAAGTCTGGAACACCCAGCACAAGTTCCGCCTGTTGATCGGCCCCCTTGACCTGGCGCAAACCCGTCGCCTGCTGCCCGGTGGCGACAGCCTGCAGCGCGTGCAGGACTGGGTGCGCCAATACGTCGGCCTGGCGCTGGACTGGGACGTCAACCTGATCGTCAAGAAAGAACAACTGCCTGGCTTGCGCCTCGGTTCTGCGCCCCTGGGCTGGACCAGTTGGCTGAGCAGCCAGGCCCCCGAGCAGGATGATCGGCAGTTGCTGATCAACCCGCGCCTCTCCCATACCCCTCAAGGACCTGCCCATGGCTGATATCAGTCGCGTCGCGCTTTTCGGCAAACTCAACAGCCTGTGCTACCGGGCGATTGAAAGCAGCACCGTGTTCTGCAAACTGCGCGGCAATCCCTACGTGGAGCTGGTGCACTGGTTGCAGCAGATCCTGCAACTGACCGACTCGGACCTGCTGCGGTTGATCCGTCATTACGACATCGACCCGGCCGTGCTGGCCCGCGACCTGACGGCGGCCCTCGACCGCTTGCCGCGTGGCTCGACGTCGGTCACCGACCTGTCCTCGCAAGTGGAAGAGGCCGTCGAACGTGCGTGGGTCTACGCCACGTTGATGCTCGGCGAATCCCAGGTGCGCTCCGGCCATTTGCTGTTGGCACTGCTGAAAACCCCCAGCTTGCGCAACGGCTTGTACGGGGTCTCCCGTGAGTTCAATAAAGTCGGTATCGATGACTTGAGCGAACGATTTGCAGACGTGCTTGAGGGCTCCCCCGAAGCACTGATGACCGCCAGCGATGGCTACCAAACACCCGGTGAAGACCTCGGCGCACTGGCCCCGACCAAACCGCAGGAAGCCCTGAAGCGCTTCACCGTCGACCTCACTGAGCAAGCGCGTACGAGCAAGATGGACCCCATCGTCGGTCGCGATGAAGAGATTCGCCAGGTGATCGACATCCTGATGCGTCGCCGCCAGAACAACCCGATCCTGGTGGGCGAGGCGGGCGTCGGCAAGACCGCCGTGGTCGAGGGGTTTGCCCAGCGTATCGCCCGTGGCGACGTGCCGCCCAGCCTCAAGGACGTGCAACTGCTGGCCCTCGACGTCGGCCTATTGCAGGCCGGCGCAAGCATGAAAGGCGAGTTCGAACAGCGCCTGCGCTCGGTGATCGACGAGGTGCAGGCCAGCGTCAAGCCGGTGGTGCTGTTCATCGATGAGACCCACACCCTGGTCGGCGCGGGCGGTGCTGCCGGGACCGGCGATGCGGCCAACCTGCTCAAGCCGGCGTTGGCCCGAGGCACCTTGCGCACGGTGGGCGCGACGACCTTTGCCGAATACAAGAAGCACATCGAGAAAGACCCGGCGCTGACCCGGCGTTTCCAGACCGTGCAGGTGGACGAACCGGATGAAGCCCGCGCGCTCCTGATGCTGCGCGGCATTGCCGAAACCATGCAGAACCATCATCAGGTGCACATCCTCGATTCGGCGCTGGAAGCCGCGGTGCGTTTGTCGAACCGTTACATCCCGGCGCGCCAGCTGCCAGACAAGGCCGTCAGCCTGATCGACACGGCCTGTGCTCGCGTCGCCATCAGCTTGCACGCGACCCCGGCCGAGGTGGATGACAGTCGGCGCCGTATCGAGTCCCTGGAAACCGAGCTGGCAATCATCGAGCGCGAGACCGCCATTGGCGTGGACACCGCCAGCCGTCGCGTCTCGGTCGAAGCCTTGCTGGCCAGTGAACGTGAACGCCTGGACGAAGTGGAAGGGCGCTGGGATAACGAGCTGGCGCTGGTGGAACAGATCCAGCGCCTGCGCAGTCAATTGGCCGAGTCCGATGACCGCGAAGCCGGCCTGGCCGAGTTGCGCCAATTGCAGGACGAACTGATTGCGCAGCAGGGCGAACATCCTCTGGTACTGATCAGCGTTGACGAACAGGCCGTGGCCTCGGTGGTGCAGGATTGGACCGGCATTCCCGTGGGCCGCATGGTCAAGAACGAGATTGAAAACGTACTGCGCCTGGCCGAGCGCCTGGGCCAGCGCATCATCGGCCAGGACCATGCGCTGGAAATGATCGCACGGCGCATCCAGACCTCCCGCGCCGGCCTCGATAATCCCGGCAAACCGGTGGGCGTGTTCATGCTCGCCGGCACTTCCGGGGTGGGCAAGACCGAAACCGCGCTGGCCCTGGCCGAGTCGCTGTATGGCGGCGAGCAGAACGTCATCACCATCAACATGAGTGAGTACCAGGAGGCGCACACCGTCTCCACCCTAAAGGGCGCGCCGCCCGGTTACGTGGGCTACGGCGAAGGCGGCGTGCTCACAGAAGCGGTGCGACGCAAGCCTTACAGCGTGGTGCTGCTGGACGAGGTGGAGAAGGCCCACCCGGACGTGCACGAGCTGTTTTTCCAGGTGTTCGACAAGGGGTGGATGGAGGACGGTGAAGGCCGGATCATCGACTTCAAGAACACCCTGATCCTGCTCACCACCAATGCCGGTACCGCATTGATCAGCCGCCTGTGCCGCCATCCGCAAACCAGCATGCCCGCGCCGGACACCATCGCCAAGGCGCTGCGCGAGCCTTTGCTCGAAGTGTTTCCGCCGGCCCTGCTCGGGCGCCTGGTGGTCATCCCGTATTACCCGCTGAGCGACGCCATGCTTGGCAGCATCATCCGCCTGCAACTGGGGCGTATCCAGAAGCGCATCGCCGAGGGCCACAAGATTCCGTTCACCTTCAGCGACGACGTCGTTGAGTTGATCGCCAGCCGCTGCACCGAGCTGGAAAGCGGTGGGCGGATGATCGACGCGATTCTCACCAACTCGATGTTGCCGGCGATCAGCACCGAGTTCCTCAACCGCCTGCTGCAGGGCACGCCCGCGACGCAGGTTCAGGTCCGCGTGGAAGACGGTGAGTTTGCCTATGCCTTTTGCGAGGCCGACCGGTAACCGACTATGGCGACCTTACAGATTCACCGTGAAATACAGCTCACCAGCGTATTGGGCACCGACGTCTTGCTGTTTCGACGCATGCAGGCGCAGGAAGGCCTGTCCCAGCTCAGCGAGTACCGGCTGGAGTTGTACAGCGAGCGCGCCGACTTGAATATCGACGACCTGCTGGCCACCCAGATGACCATCGCAGTGGACCTGCCCAAAGGCGGCAGCCGCTACTTCAACGGGCACGTCAGTCACTTTGCGTTCACCGGTCGCCAGGGGCGTTACGCCACATATACGGCGGTGCTGCGGCCGTGGCTGTGGTTCCTGACGTTGGCCAGCGACTGCCGGATTTTCCAGGAACTGAGTGTGCCGGACATTCTCAAGCAGGTGTTCGCGCCCTACAGCATTGCGGATGTCGACACCTCGGGCCTGAGCGCCAGCTACAAGGCGCTGACCTACTGTGTGCAGTATCGCGAAAGCGATTTCAATTTTGTCAGCCGCCTAATGGAGCAGGAGGGCATCTACTACTTCTTCAAGAGCGCGGCCGGGCGTCACACGTTGGTACTGGCTGATTCTTACGGTGCCCATTCGTCCGCGCCGGGGTACGCCCAGGTGCGTTTCATGCCCGCCGAAGACCACGCCATGCGTGAAAGCGAAGTGATCTACGACTGGCGCATGAGCGGCGAGGTGGAGCCGGGCGGCTACACACTGCAGGACTTCGATTTCGAAAAGCCCAGCGCCAACCTGCTGGCCAAGTCGACCCTGGCCGGCAGCTACCCGCAATCGCGTCATGAGCGGTACGACTACCCCGGCAAATACACCGAACGCAAACAGGGCGAAACCTTTGCGCGCACGCTGATCGAGTCGCTGCACACCGGCACCCAGCGCGTCAGCGGCGCCACCCGCGCGCGCGGCCTGTTTCCGGGCGCGCTGATGACCTTGACCGAACACCCGCGCAGCGAGCAGAACGCGCAGTTCCTGTTGCTGGAGGCGCGTTACCGGTTGTCGTCGGACACCTATGAGCCGACGCCGCCGGACCATCCAGAGCCGGTGCTCACCTGCGAGTTTGTCGCCCTGTCGCGCCAGCAGCCATTCCGTGCACCGTGTGTGTCGCGCAAACCGCTGATGCACGGCCCGCAGACCGCCATGGTGGTGGGCAAGCAGGGCGAAGAAATCTGGACCGACAAATACGGGCGCATCAAGGTGCAGTTCCACTGGGACCGCGAGGGCAAGCGCGATGAAAACAGTTCGTGCTGGATTCGCGTCGCCCAGGGCTGGGCCGGTAAACGCTGGGGCGCGCTGTACACGCCGCGTATCGGCCAGGAGGTGGTGGTGAGTTTTCTGGAAGGCGACCCCGACCAACCGCTGGTGACCGGCAGTGTCTACAACGCCGACACCCTGCCACCCTATGCGCTGCCGGAAAATGCCACGCGTTCGACGATCAAAAGCAACTCGTCCAAGGGCGGCGGTGGTTACAACGAGCTGCGTTTCGAAGACAAGAAAGGCGCGGAACAGGTGTTCCTGCACGCCCAGAAGAACCTCGACCAGCGCGTGCTCAAGGACTCCCTGGACTGGGTCGGCGGTGACCGCCATTCAAAAGTCGACAACGACCTGCGCGAGAAAGTCGGTGGTGACCGGCATTCCTCGGTGGGCGGCAATCGCAACGAGAAAGCCACAGGCGCCGTGTCGATGACCGCCGGCACCAACATGATCATCGACGGCAAGTTGAAGACCGGTGTTACTGCCGGTCTCGACGTGCACATCAAGGGCGGCATGAACGTGGTGATCGAAGCCGGGGCGACCATCACCCTGAAAGTCGGCACGACCTTTCTCACCCTCACCCCGGCGATGATTCTCGCCTCGACCATTCCCATCCCCTTGCCCCAGGCCGGCACCGCCGCGACGGCACTGGCGCTGTCGGCCGCCACGGGGCCTGCCGGCGTGCCGTTGCCGCCCAAGGAGGCCGACGATGGCAAATAACCCTTACAGGAGCCCGCTATGAACCTGATCCTACTGGTCAAAAGCTACCGCGACCAACCGATGCCCGGTGACGTGATCTGCCGGTTTACCGAGGTCGGTGGCTCCATCGGCCGAGGGCCGGACAATGACCTGACCCTGGATGACCCTGGCAAATACATTTCGCGGGTGCATGCGCGCATCGAGCTGCGTGGCGCCGAGTTTTACCTGACTGACACCGGCAGCAATCCCAGCCTGGTCAATGAGCGTCCGCTGGGTAACGGGCGCGAGCGCGTGCTGGAGGAGGGCGATCGCCTGGTGATCGGTGATTACGCCTTGGAGGTGCGCCTGGAGCAGCCAGCCGCCGTCGAACCTGAAGATGACGCCCTGGCCACGCGGATCCTGCCGCCATTGTTTGTGCCGCCCCCGCCGCCCGTGGCCGCGCCGCTGCCACCCCTGGAAGTCCCACGGCCGTTGGTACGCGACCCGGAAGTGGTGGTGCCGGTGCTGCTGCATGATGACTTGGCCGGTGCGCGCATCTTGGAGGGCGGCTCGTTGTTTGACGGGGCGATGCCGTTGTCGGACCCGTTGGGGTTGAATCCATCGCTAACGCCAACGTTTCGCGGCACCGAGAGTGATCACGTGGCGCCGCAGTTGCAGGCGTTCAACGCGCCGTTGTGGCAAGCAGAGCCGCCAGTCATCCCGGAGGATTACAACCCGTTGCTCGGCCTGTCGTCAGAACCAGCGGTTTTGCCGGATCTAAATGTGGGAGCGGGCTTGCCCGCGAAGAACGATAACGCGGTGGTTCAGGAAAACCTCGGTGTGCGTGAGCCCATCGCGGGCAAGCCCGCTCCCACAGTGGGGGATGCTGTCCTGCAGGCCCTGTTGACTGGCCTCGGTATCCCGGACCTGCACACCTCGCGCTCGCCCACCGAACTCGCCCAGCTCATCGGCGAAATGCTCCGCGCCACCACCACCGGCACTATGGATGTGCTCCTGGCCCGCGCGCTGACCAAGCGCGAAAGCCATATCGACATGACCATGATCGGCGCCTATTCCAACAACCCGCTCAAATTCTTTCCTGACGCCGACAGCGCCCTGACTCAAATGCTCGGTGGCGACTCGCCGGCCTATATGCGTCCGGTCAAGGCGATGAACGCCTCGTTCGAAGACCTCAAGGCCCACGAACTGGCGGTGATCGCCGGCATGCGCGCGGCCCTTGGCGCGGTGGTGCAGCGCTTTGATCCGGCACGGGTCGAGCAACGCCGCACCACCCATGGCGCGCTGGACAAGTGGATGCCGGCGCGGCGCAAGGCGCGGTTGTGGGATCGTTTGGTAGAGCGCTACGAAGACCTGGCACGGGATGCCGATGAGGATTTGCAGCGGCTGTTTGGTGAGCTGTTTTCCAAGGCTTATGAGGAGCAGGTCGCGCGGATGCGCTCCTGACTCCAGCCCTTTTATTGAGAAGAAATCATGTCCTGGAATAACAAAGTCGTCTGGTCCGAAGGCATGCTGTTGCAGCCTCAGCACCTGCAACAACATGACCGTTTCCTGCAGGCCCAACTGGAAGCCCGCGTCAGTGCCTTGCGCGCTTACAGCTGGGGTTTTTCCACGCTGGAAATCGACCCGCAGCAGTTGGCCATGGGCAAGTTGTCCTTGTTGTCCTTCAGCGGCGTGTTGCCTGACGGCACGCCGGTTGGCCTGCCTTTCGGCGATGAAATGCCGTTGCCCCTGGAGATCCCCGGCGACGCCCGCGATTTGAAAGTGGTACTGGCGCTGCCCAGCCTGCGTCCTGGCGTGTCGGAAGTGGATGACAACCCCAGCTTTGAAAACTTTGCCCGCCATCGCAGCAGCGAGTACGAAGCCTGGGACAGCAATGGCCTGGACAGCAGCGCGTTGATGAGCATCGGCAAACTGCGTCTGCGCCTGGCGTTTGAAGGCGATGTAGCGGATGCCTACACCACCCTGGGCATCGCCCATGTGGTGGAAAAGCGTGCCGACAAAAGCGTGGTGCTCGACCGCACTTACTGCCCGCCGTGCCTGGACATGCGCGCCGCCGAACGCCTGGGAGCGTTTGTCGATGAGCTGCTGGGCCTGGTGCAGCAACGGGTCGAGGCGCTGGCGTCGCGCCTGACCCAACCCGACGGCAGCGGCGCAGCAGAAATCGCCGACTTCCTGTTGTTACAGGTGCTCAATCGCAGCCTGCCGTTGGTGCGCCACTTGGCCGCGATGACCGGTCTGCATCCCGAGCAGTTGTACCGCGACCTCGCGAGCCTGGCCGGTGAATTGGCGACTTTTACCCGCGATGACAAGCGCGCCGCTGCCTACCCGGCGTACCGCCATGCGGCCCTGGCGGAAACCTTCGCCCCGGTAATGCGCGACCTGCGCCGCGCGCTGTCGACGGTGATGGATGCACGCGCCATCGCCATCCCTCTGGAAGAGCGCCAGTACGGCATTCGCGTGGCAGTGCTGCCTGACCAGGACCTGCTGCGTTCGGCCACCTTCATCCTCGCGGTGCAGGCACAGATGTCCGCCGAGAGCGTGCGCAACAGTTTCCCGCCGCAGGTCAAGATCGGCTCGGTGGAAAAGATCCGCGACCTGGTCAACCTGCAATTGCCGGGTATCGGTCTGCGCCCCTTGCCGGTGGCGCCACGGCAGTTGCCGTTCCACGCCGGCTTTACCTATTTCGAACTCGATCGCAGCAGCGAATATTGGCAATTGCTGAGCCAGTCGGCCGGCTTTGCCCTGCATATCGCCGGGGTGTTCCCAGGGCTGGACATGCAGTTCTGGGCGATCCGCAACTAAGGCAAGGTGACTGACGTGAACGACACTTTTGAAGGCGACCCGGATCGCACCTTGCTGATTCCCACGCCAGGCGGACGCAGGGCAGTGCCGCCTGTGACACCGGTACAGCGCGAAGCCGTGGTGTTACAGGGGCAGGGGCTCAACCCGCTGGTGCGCGCGGCCAACCCGCTGCTGGATCTGGTGGTGCCGCTGCGCAGCCTCACCACCATGCCGGACATGGAAGGCCTGCGCCAGCGCCTGATCCAGGCGGTGCAGGCCTTTGAAACTCAGGCCCGCGCCAGCCAAGTGGATGTGGAAACCGTGGCGGCCGCGCGCTACGCGCTGTGCACCCTGGTCGACGAAACCATCGCCAGCACGCCGTGGGGCGCCGGTGTGTGGGGCAGCCGCAGCCTGTTGGTGACCTTCCACAACGAGGCGTGGGGCGGCGAGAAGTTCTTCATGATCCTGCAGCGCCTGAGCCAGGACCTGCGTACCCATATCGACGTGCTGGAGTTGATGTACCTGTGCATGGCCCTGGGCCTGGAAGGGCGTTATCGCGTGTTGGATCGCGGCATGGATCAGTTGGGGTTGTTGCGTGAACGCCTGCTGCAATTGATCAACCAGCAACGCGGCACTCGGGAACAGGACTTGTCACCGCGTTGGCGCGGTGCCGAAGCACCGCAGGCCTCGATGCTGCGGCGGGTCCCGTTGTGGGTGTTGGCGTCGGTGGCGGCGGTGCTGCTGTTGAGTGTGCAATTGACCTACAGCTGGCTGCTCAACCGTGCGTCCGATCCTGTGTTCGCCCAGCTCGGTTCGATCCGTGTGGCCTCGCCGCTCAAAGTGGCGGTGCCCACGACACCTGCGCCCGTGCGCCTGGCCGGGTTCCTCGCGCCGGAAGTGGCGCAGGGGTTGGTGGCGGTGAAAGACAGCGCCGACCGCTCGGTGATCACCTTGCGCGGCGATGGGGTGTTTGCCTCCGGCAGCGCCGAAGTGTCGGGCAACTTCGACGGCTTGCTCGCACGCATCGGCGATGCCCTGGCCACGGTGCCGGGGGATGTGGTGGTGGTCGGGCATACCGACAACGTGCGGCCCTCGGCGACCTCACGGCTGGGCTCCAACTTCGACCTGTCCCAGGCGCGGGCCAAGACCGTCGCACGCTTGCTGGCGCAGCGGGCCGGGCCGGTGGAGCGTTACCGCAGCGAAGGCCGTGGCGAAACCGAACCGCTGGTGCCCAACGATTCAGCGGCGAATCGCGCGCGTAACCGCCGCGTCGATATCACCGTATTGATCCCTTCCCAGGCGCAATAGCCATGAATTTTTCGACGCTGTTTTCGTTGTTATGGTCCCCGGTGGAGCGCTTCATCCTGTGGCTGCTCAAGCCCTGGTTGTTGTCGTTGATCGGTGTGGCTTTGCTGTCGTTGCTGGTGTGGTACGAGGGCCCGCTGCTGGCGTTCAACGGCAGCGAGCCGTTGGCGCCGGAGTCGCGGCGCTGGGGCTTGATCGCGGTGTTTGTATTGATCTGGGCCGGTTATTTTGCCTGGCGTCTGTGGCGAGCCTGGCGCGCCAATCGCGGCTTGATGGCCGGCGTGGCCGAAGCGCCAGTGGTGGCGCCCGGCGTGCGTGAGTCCCAGGCCGAAGTGGCTGAGTTGGGCGAACGCATGCGCTCGGCCATGGCGGTGCTGCGCAAGGCCAATCCTGGCTGGAAGATGAGCGGGCAGTACCTGTATCAATTGCCGTGGTACATGTTCGTCGGCGCGCCAGGCAGCGGCAAGACCACGGCGCTGACCCATTCCGGGCTGCAATTTCCCCTGCGCGAGGCCATGGGCAGCGGTGCCATCGGCGGTGTCGGCGGCACGCGGCATTGCGATTGGTGGTTCACCGATGAAGCGGTGCTGCTCGACACTGCCGGGCGCTACACCACCCAGGACAGCTATACCGAAGTCGACAAGGCCGCGTGGGGTGGCTTCCTCGACCTGCTGAAAAAGTACCGTCGCCAACGCCCGGTCAACGGTGTGATCGTGGCCTTGAGCGTCAGCGACCTGCTGCAACAGACCGACGCTCAGCGTCAGGCCCAGGCCGTGGCGATCCGTGCGCGCATCAATGAGCTGTACGAGCGCCTGGGCCTGCGCTTCCCGGTGTATGTGATCATCACCAAGTGCGACTTGCTCGCGGGCTTTTCGGAGTTCTTCGAAACCTTCGGTCGGGACGAACGTGCGCAGGTGTGGGGCGTGACCTTCCCGTTGGTCCAGCCACCCCAGGCGGAGACGGGCCTGGCGTCGTTCCCGGGCGAGTTCGATGCCCTGGAGCGCCAGTTGCAACGGCGTGTGCTGGAGCGTTTGCAGCAGGAGCGCGACCTGTCGCGACGCGCCTTGCTCTACAGCTTCCCGCAACAGTTCGCCAGCCTGGGCGACGGCCTCACGCGTTTTCTCAATACGGTCTTCGAAGCCAACCGCTACCAGGAGGCGGCGCTGCTGCGTGGTGTGTATTTCACCAGCGGCACCCAGGAAGGCAGTCCGATCGATCGGGTGCTGACCTCGCTGGCCGCCTCCTTCGGCCTGGGTCGCAAGGTGTTGGCGGCGAATGTCGCCAGCGGGCGCAGTTACTTCATCACCCGCCTGCTGCGCGAAGTGATCTTCAAGGAAGCCGGGCTCGCCGGGGTCAATCACCAGGAACAACGGCGCCGACGCTTGCTCGGCCGGGCGGGGCGCATGGCGGCGGGTATGGCGTTTGTCCTGCTGCTGGTCGGCATGACCATCAGCTACACCCGCAACCTGCAACTGATCGCCGATGCGTCCAATGCCGCTACCAATGTCGCACAATTGGCTAAGGCACTGCCGGCCGAAGGCGATGTGCTGGTGACCCTGCCATTGCTGAATGCCGCGCGCGCGTTGCCCAGCGGCTACAGCGACGGCGACCGCAGTGTGCCGTTGCTCAGCCGCATGGGCCTGTATCAGGGCAACAAGCTGGGTGCGGGCGCAGTCACGTTGTATCGGCGCTTGCTGCGCAGCACCTTGTTGCCGCATATCGTCGCCAACATGGAAAACGCCTTGCGCCGTGGCGACGCGAGCAATCAGGAGTTTCTCTACGAAACCTTGCGCGCTTACCTGATGCTGGGTGAGCGGCAGTTCTTCGATGCACCGTCGGTGCAAGCCTGGGTCGATGTGGACTGGCGTCGCGAACTGCCCCAGGCCACGCCTGCGCAGTTGCAGCAGCTATCGGATCATATCGCGGCGCTGCTGGAGGCCGACGACGAGG
Source organism: Pseudomonas reactans (assembly GCF_013387025.1). Lineage (NCBI taxonomy): Bacteria > Pseudomonadati > Pseudomonadota > Gammaproteobacteria > Pseudomonadales > Pseudomonadaceae > Pseudomonas > Pseudomonas reactans. The sequence continues at coordinate 65,327 of NZ_JACAQP010000040.1, forward strand.
CCGAGCCGGTGCAGCTGGATAGCGCGTTGGTGGCCAAGGTGCGCCTGGCGCTGGCGAGCATGCCGTTGTCCCAGCGCATCTATAACCGGGTGAAACGCCAGGTCGACCAGCAGCACCTGCCCGAGCTGAGTGTGAACAGTGCGGTGGGGCGGGATGTTTCGTCGCTGATGACCCGTGCCAGTGGCGAGCCGTTGTCCCGAGGGGTGAGTGGCGTCTACAGCATCGCCGGCTACCGAGAACTGACCCGCAAGACCCCGCAGGCTGTGGCCGAGATGGCCAAGGACAGTTGGGTGCTGGACCGCCAGGAGTCGGCGCAGATTGCCGGCGCCGACCCGGCCATGCAGGCGGCGGTGCTGGAGTTGTACTACGCCGACTACATCCGCCAATGGGACAGTTTCCTCGCGGATGTGCACCTGGCACCGTTAACCAGCCTTGGCCAGGCCTCGTTGGTGACCAATGTGCTCGCCGCCAGCGATTCACCGTTGCGCGCGTTGCTGGTGGCGGTGTCGAAGGAAACCACGCTGGAGGGGGCGTTGACCTCGACGACAGTCAAGGACACCGATCAGCGCGTGCGCGACAAGATCGCTGCGGCCACGCAAAAGCTGCAATCGGCGCTGGGTGGCGATAGCCTGGCACCGGTGGCGGACGCGTCGGCCAACCCGGTGGACCCGCATTTCGCTACGCTGCATCGCCTGGTAGGCAACGGCGCCGGCCCGCAGCCGGTGGATGAGGTGTTGGCGTCGCTGAAGGACGCCGGGCAATTCTTCGACAGCGCTGACGCCGCGCGCCGCAGTGCTGCGCCGGCACCTTCCAACGAGGTGTTGGGGCGCTTGAAACGCTCGGGTGACACGCAGCCTGCGCCGTTGTCAACGCTGCTGCGCGATGTGGAGTCGGGTGGCACGGCGCTGACCCTCGGCAATGAAAAAGCCCGGTTGAATGCGTTATGGGAAGCGACGGGTGCACCATTCTGTCGAGCGGCCATTGATGGGCGTTATCCGCTGGTGCGCAGCTCGGCCCGCGATGCCACCGCCGATGACTTCGGCAAGTTTTTCGGCCCGGGTGGGTTGATGGATGATTTTTTCAGCAAGAACCTCGCGGCGTATGTCGACATGAGTGGCAGCCAGTGGCGCTGGCGATCAACTGGTGTGACGCCACTGAACATCTCCCAGGATGTGCTTAATCAGTTCCAGCGTGGTGCCAGGCTGCGCGACATGTTCTTCGTGGCCGGTGCGCGCCAGCCATCCATGCGCTTCGACTTGAAAACCCTGGGGGCAGACCCGGCACTGAGCAAGGTCACGTTGGATATCGATGGTCAGCCGGTGGTGTTTGACGCCGGTACTGTGCCCGACTTTGTCAGTATCTCGCTGCCCAGCGGTAAGTCCGGCGGCCTTGTGCGCCTGGACGCTACGCCAGTTCTGGCCAGCCCACTGCGCAGCGACGGCCCCTGGGGTTGGCTGCGCATGATGGACAAGGCCGTGGTGAACACCCAGGGCGAACAGCTGCAACTGACCTTCAACCTGGAAGGCCATCGGGTGGCGTATCTGTTGCGAGCCAGCAGTGTGATCAACCCGTTCCGCCGCGACAGCCTCGAGCAGTTCCATTGCCCGGGCAGCTTTTAGGAAACAGCCATGAATGGATTTTTTGGCAAGGTCCCCAGTTTGGGAGACTTTGTCAGTCGTCGTTTGCCAGCGGAATTCTTGCACCCGTGGGACGCCTGGTTACAGGCCGGCTTGCAGTGCAGTCGTGAGCGGTTGGTCGAGCAATGGCTGGAGGTGTACCTGTGCAGCCCGATCTGGCACTTTGCGTTGACGGCGGGTGTGTGTGGTGAACTGGGCTGGGCCGGGGTGATGATTCCCAGTGTGGATCGGGTGGGGCGCTATTTTCCACTGACCGTTGCTGCGGCAGTTGGCGTTATATCGCCGTTGGATACTGCCTGGTACGGTGAGGTGGAAAGGCTTGCGCTGTCAGCCTTGAGCGAGGCGTTTTCGCTGGAGGCCTTTGATGAGTTGCTGATGGCGCTGCCATTACCGACACAGATCAATGAATCGAGCACGCGTATGGACCCAGCCGTGCGCGTGCTGTTCTGGACCGACGGCTCACCGCGCGTTGCACCGACGATGTGGGAAGGGGAGAGATTGCCCGATGCTGAGACCTTTGCCGATATGCTCGGTGGCATTGATGTGCGCTGACACTGTGGCGAAGGGCTGATTGTAGTGAGCGGGCTTGCCCCGCGCTGGGCTGCGAAGCGGCCCCAAAACCGACCCTGAGGTGTGTCTGAAAAAACGCGGTGGCGTGATAGGGCTGCTGCGCAGCCCCGCGCGGGGCAAGCCCGCTCACCACAACAAGTCCGGCCACCACAGATATCACTCCCAGAAACGCAAAACGGCGCCCGAAGGCGCCGTTTTGTTGACTGCATCCCGCTAAGCGATCAAACGCCCAGCACCGCGTGCTGCACCAGGGTGAGCAACGGTTGTGGGTAAACACCCAGGAAGAACGCGAGCAGGGCGATGGCCAGCAGCATTACGCCGCCTGCCTTCTGTTCCCAATGCAGCTCGGCGTCCACACGGCGCAGGTTTGGCTCGATCAGGTACAGGGTGACCATCACGCGCAGGTAGTAGAACACGCCGATGGCGCTGCCCAGTACCAGCGAGGCAACCAACCACCACTCGTGGGCTTCAACGCCGGTGGCGACGATGTAGAACTTGCCGATAAAGCCCGCAGTCAGCGGAATGCCGGCCAGGGACAGCATCATCACGGTGAGTACGGCGGTCAGGTACGGACGGCGCCAGAACAGGCCGCGGTATTCGTACAGGGCGTCGGCGTCACGGCCTTTGAACGGCGAGGACATCAGCGTGATCACGCCGAACGCGCCCAGGCTGGTGATCACGTAGGTGACCAGGTACACGCCCATGGCTTCCACGGCCAGGCCTTTGCTCGCTACCAGGGCGATCAGCAGGTAGCCGAAGTGGGCGATGGAGGAGTAACCCAGCAGACGCTTGAGGTTGTTCTGGGTCAGGGCCAGCAGGTTACCGAACAGGATCGACGCGATGGCGATCACGGTCAGCACGGTGCTCAGCACGCCGGTGTTGGCAGCAGGCGAGATCTGGAACAGACGCACCATCACCGCAAACACAGCAACCTTCGACGCGGTGGCCAGAAACGCCGCCACCGGCGCCGGGGCGCCTTCGTACACGTCCGGGGTCCACAGGTGGAACGGCACCAACGACAGCTTGAACGCCAGGCCGATCAACATCATCGCCAGGCCCAGTTGGGCGATTGGCGCAGGCATGTGGGTGGTGGCCAGGGCGTGACCGATACCGGTGAAGCTCAGGCTGCCGGCTTCGGCGTAGAGCAGGGCCATACCAAACAACAGGAACGCAGAACCGGCAGCCGACAGCACCATGTACTTGATGCCGGCTTCCAGGGAGCGCTTGTTGAAGAAGGCGTAGGCCACCAGGCCGTAGGTCGGGATCGACAGCAGTTCCAGGCCGATGAACAGGCCCGCCAGGTGCTGCGCGCTGACCAGCACGATACCGCCGGCCGCAGCCAGCAGGATCAGCAGGTACAGCTCTTCCTTGTTGCCTGGGTAGCCGGTGCCGCCTTCGCCCATGTAGGCGTGGGCGAGGGTGACGCAGGCCAGGGTCGCGACCAGGATCAGCGCGATATACAGCAGGGCGAAGTCATCCACCATCATCAACGGCGTGACCGCCAATGGCGCGACCTTGAGGGCCGGGATGATCGACAGCAGGGCCAGGTTGAGGCCGGCACAGGACAGCAGGAACGTTTGCGAGTGATTGCGGCGCCAGGCGATTGCCAGCATCACCACCACGATGGTGAGGCTGGTAATCAGCAGCGGCGCAAGCGCGATAAAGTGTTGGATCGTGAATTCCATAGCGCTCTTACCGGGCCGAAGCGAGTTGAGAGAAGGCGGTGCCGAACCACTGCTGCACGCCATGCATCGTCGCGGCAGAAGTGTCCAGGAACGGTTGCGGGTACACGCCGATGTAGATCAGCAGCACCGCAAGGCCGAGCACCATGATCAGTTCGCGAGCATCCATCCCTTGCAGGACAGTGTCGGACTTGGCCGGGCCGAAGTAGGCGCGGTGGATCATGATCAGCGAGTAGACCGAACCAAACACCAGGCCGGAGGTAGCAATCGCACTGATCCAAGGTGTTTGCACAAAGGCACCCATCAGGATCAGGAACTCGCCGATGAAGTTGCCGGTGCCCGGCAAGCCCAGGGACGCTGCAGCGAAGAACAGGCTGATCGCCGGCAGGTACGCGATGCGCGACCACACGCCACCCATTTCACGCATGTCACGGGTGTGCAGGCGCTCGTACAACTGGCCACTCAAGATAAAGAGGGCAGCGGCCGAAACACCGTGGGCCAACATCTGGATGACTGCGCCTTGCAGCGCCAGTTGGCTGCCGGAGTAGATGCCGATCAGTACGAAACCCATGTGGGACACGGACGAGAAGGCAATCAGACGCTTGATGTCGGTTTGTGCGAAGGCCAGGAACGCACCGTAGAAGATCCCGATCAGACCCAGGGTCATGGCGATCGGCGCGAACTCGGCCGAGGCATTCGGGAACAACGGCAGTGCGAAGCGCAGCAGGCCGTAGGCCGCAGTCTTCAACAGGATACCGGCCAAGTCCACGGAACCGGCAGTAGGCGCCTGGGCGTGGGCATCCGGCAGCCAGGAGTGGAACGGCACCACCGGCAGCTTCACCGCGAACGCGATGAAGAAGCCCAGCATCAGGATGTATTCGGTGGTGAGGGACATCTTGGTTTTCAACAGGTCGGCGTAGTTGAAGGTAATCACGCCGGTGTTGTTGAAGTTGACCAGTACCAGGCCCAGGATCGCCACCAACATGATCAGGCCGGAAGCCTGGGTGAAGATGAAGAACTTGGTCGCCGCATAGATCCGGGTTTTCTTGCCGTCCGAAGAACTGTGACCCCAGAGCGCGATGAGGAAGTACATCGGCACCAGCATCATTTCCCAGAAGAAGAAGAACATGAACAGGTCGAGGGCGAGGAACACGCCGACAACGCCGCCCAGGATCCACATCAGGTTCAGGTGGAAGAAGCCCACGTGACGCTGGATCTCTTTCCAGGAGCAGAGTACCGAAAGGATACCCAGCAGGCCGGTCAGCAGGATCATCAACAGCGACAGGCCATCGAGGGCCAGGTGCACGTTGATGCCGAAGCGCTGGATCCACACGTGCTTGAATTCAAGCGCGAAAGTCGGATCGACACCCGGTGCTGGAGCAAATGAATAGTCACCATGGGCCCACAGCCAGAGGCCGAGTGCGAGTTCCAGGGACATGGTCAGCAACGCAATCCAGCGGGGGAGGGTGGCGCCGAAGCGTTCACCCATCCAGCAGAGCAGGCCGCCGATAAAGGGGATCAGGATTAGCCAGGGCAGAATCATGACAGGCTCGTTTCCTTTCGCAAGTTCGCAAAGTTGGCAATGTTCATAGTCACACCGCTACCACAACAATGGCGCCGATCACCAGAACTGCACCGGCAGCCATAGACGCGGCGTACCAACGCAATTGGCCTGTCTCGCTGCGGCTCAGGGCGGTGTGACCGGCCTTGGCAGCACGTGGGATCAAACCGATGGTCTGGTCGAGCGGGTCTTTGCGCAGTACGTGGCTGATGGCCAGGTAAGGCTTGACGAACAGTTTGTCGTAGATCCAGTCGAAGCCCCAGGCAGCGAACCACCAGGCCGACAGGAAGCGGCCAATGCCACTGTTGGCCACGGCGGTCACGAAGCGACGCTTGCCGAGGAACAGCAGGGCGGCCAGCAGGATACCGGCGATGGCAATGGCGCCCGAGGCGATTTCCAGGCTGTGCTGGGCTTCGCCGCCGGCATGGCCGACGCTTTGCGGCAGTACACCGTGCAGCGGCGGGGTGATCATGGCGCCGACGAAGGTCGACAGCACGATCAGCACCGACAATGGCAACCAGTGCGAAATGCCGTGGCCTGCGTGTGCTTCAGTCTTGGCTTCACCGTGGAAGGTGATGAAGATCAGGCGGAAGGTGTACAGCGAGGTCATGAACGCACCCACCAGGCCTGCGTACAGCAGGTTCTGGTTACCGCTGGCAAAGGCTTCCCAGAGGATTTCGTCCTTCGAGTAGAAGCCGGCAGTCACCAACGGCAGGGCGGCCAGGGCGGCACCACCGACGATGAAGCTGGCGTAGGCCAGTGGCAGTTTCTTCCACAGGCCGCCCATCTTGAAGATGTTCTGCTCGTGGTGGCAGGCAACGATCACCGCACCGGAAGCGAGGAACAGCAGGGCCTTGAAGAAAGCGTGGGTCATCAGGTGGAAGATCGCCGCGTCCCAGGCACCAACGCCCAGGGCCAGGAACATGTAGCCGATCTGGCTCATGGTCGAGTAGGCGAGGATGCGCTTGATGTCGGTCTGCACCAGCGCGGCGAAGCCGGCCAGGACCAGGGTCACGCCGCCGACGATGCCGACAAGATGCAGGATATCCGGAGCCAGAGTGAACAGGCCGTGGGTACGGGCGATCAGGTAGACACCGGCGGTGACCATGGTTGCGGCGTGGATCAGTGCGGAAACAGGGGTAGGACCGGCCATCGCATCCGCCAGCCAGGTTTGCAGCGGCAGTTGCGCGGATTTACCCACGGCGCCGCCCAGCAGCATCAGAGTGGCCAGGGTGATCCAGAAGTCGCCAACCTGGAATTTCTGCGGTGCCAGCACCAGCAGTTCCTGGATATTCAGCGTGCCCACCTGTTGGAACAGGATAAACAGGCCGATGGCCATGAACACGTCGCCGATCCGGGTGACGATGAAGGCCTTGAGTGCCGCGTTACCGTTGTTGCGGTTGCTGTAGTAGAAACCGATCAACAGGTACGAGCACAGGCCCACGCCTTCCCAGCCGAAGTACAGGAACAACAGGTTATCGCCCAGCACCAGGAACAGCATGCTGGCGATAAACAGGTTAGTGTACGAGAAGAAGCGCGAGTAACCGGCTTCACCGCGCATGTACCAGGACGCGAACAGGTGGATCAGGAAGCCCACACCCACCACCACGCCGAGCATGGTGATCGACAGGCCGTCGACATAGAGAGCGAAGTTAGGCTTGAAGCCTTCCACCGACATCCACTGCCACAGCACCAGGGTGTAGTGGCCGCCTTCCGGCGGCGCCACGTTGAATTGCCAGATAACGTAGGCGGCCACAATGGCCGACAGGCCAATGGAGCCCACGCCGATCAAGGCCGAGAGGTTTTCCGACCAGCGTCCACGAGAGAACGACAGCAGCAGGAAACCGATCAGGGGGAATACGAAAGTCAGAAAGATCATGTTCATCCGCGCATCTCACTGGCAGCGTCGATATCAAGCGTGTGGAAGCGACGATACAGTTGCAGCAGGATCGCCAGGCCGATACTGGCCTCGGCGGCTGCCAGGCTGATCACCAGGATGAACATGACTTGTCCGTCCGGCTGGCCCCAACGTGCACCCGCAACGATGAAGGCCAGTGCAGCGGCGTTCATCATGATTTCCAGGCTCATCAACACGAACAGAATGTTACGGCGAACCATCAGGCCGACCAGGCCAAGGCAGAACAGGATGCCGGCGACCGCCAGACCATGCTCCAAAGGGATAGCAGGCATCGTCATTGCTCCTTGGCTTCGTTGCGGCCCAAGTGGAAGGCGGTGATGGCTGCGGCGAGCAGCAGCATCGAAGCCAGTTCGACCACCAGCAGGTACGGGCCGAACAGGCTGATGCCCACGGCTTTCGCGTCTACGGTGGTGTGGCCGATGGCCTGGCCGCTTTGGTGAGCGAACAGCACATACAGCAGTTCACCCAGCAGCAGGGCTGCGAGGATAACCGGGCCGAGCCAGATGCCGGGCTTGAGCCAGACGCGTTCCTGGGCGACCGAAGCCGGCCCCAGGTTGAGCATCATCACCACAAACACGAACAGCACCATGATGGCGCCGGCGTAGGCGATCACTTCCAGCACACCGGCGAACGGTGCGCCGAGTGCGAAGAAGGTCATGGCCACGGCGATCAACGAAATGATCAGGTAGAGCAGGGCGTGCACAGGATTGGTGTTGGTGATCACGCGAAGCGTGGACACCACTGCAATACCGGACGCGAAATAGAAAGCGAATTCCATCTTTCTTCCTTAAGGCAGCAAGCTCTTCACGTTGACCGGCTCGGCTTCGTTTTGTGCGGCGCCTTTCGGCTTACCGGCAACGGCCATACCTGCAACACGATAGAAGTTGTAATCAGGGTTTTTACCGGGACCAGAGATCAGCAGATCTTCTTTCTCGTACACCAGGTCCTGACGTTTGAACTCGGCCATCTCGAAATCCGGTGTCAGCTGGATTGCGGTGGTCGGGCAAGCTTCCTCGCAGAGGCCGCAGAAAATGCAGCGCGAGAAGTTGATGCGGAAGAAGTCCGGGTACCAGCGACCGTCTTCGGTTTCAGCTTTCTGCAGGGAGATGCAACCCACCGGGCACGCCACGGCGCACAGGTTGCAGGCTACGCAACGCTCTTCGCCATCGGGGTCGCGGGTCAGCACGATACGGCCGCGATAGCGCGGCGGCAGGTACACCGCTTCTTCCGGGTATTGCAGGGTGTCGCGTTTGCGAAAGCCATGGCCGAAAACCATCACCAGGCTTCGCAACTGGGTACCGGTACCCTTAACGATGTCGCCAATATACTTGAACATGGGTCAAATCCTCACTGAACCGCGCCGGCTGGCGTGTTCAACAACACAACGGCAGCCGTCACCAGCAAATTGATCAGGGTCAGTGGCAGGCAGAAGCGCCAGCTGAAATCCATCACCTGGTCGTATCGTGGACGCGGAATGGAAGCGCGCAGCAGGATAAACAACATGATGAAGAACGCGGTCTTCAGGAAGAACCAGAAGAACGCCAACTGCGGCAGGATGCCGAACGGACCGTGCCAGCCGCCGAAGAACAGCGTGACCAGCAGGGCCGAGATCAAGATGATGCCGATGTACTCACCGACGAAGAACATGCCCCATTTCATGCCGGCGTATTCGATGTGGTAGCCGTCGGCCAGTTCCTGTTCCGCTTCCGGCTGGTCGAACGGGTGACGGTGAGTCACGGCGACGCCAGCAATGAAGAAAGTACAGAAGCCGAAGAACTGCGGAATGATGAACCACAGGTTCTGCGCCTGGTACTCGACGATGTCGCGCATGTTGAACGAGCCGACCTGCACCACGATGCCCATCAGCGCGAGGCCCATGAACACTTCGTAGGACACGGTCTGGGCCGAAGCCCGCAAGCTGCCCAGCAGGGCGAACTTGTTGTTGCTCGACCAACCGGCGAACAGCACCGCGTAGACCGACAAACCGGCCATGGCGAAGAAGAACAACAAGCCGATGTTCAAGTCCGCCACGCCCCAGGTCGGGGTGATCGGGATGATCGCGAAGGCGATCAGCAAGGCGCTCATGGCCACGACCGGTGCCAGGGTGAAGATCACCTTGTCGGCAAATGGCGGGGTCCAGTCTTCCTTGAAGAACATTTTCAGCATGTCGGCCGCGATCTGGAACATACCGAATGGGCCAACGCGGTTCGGACCGTAACGGTCCTGCCACCAGCCCAGCAGGCGACGTTCGACGAAGCTGAGCAGGGCGCCCGCGACGACCACGGCCAACAGGATCACGATGGCCTTGACCACCGAAATGATCACGTCAATTACTTCCGGCGTGAACCAAGTCATTGCGCTGCCTCCTGCAGACCGTCAACGGTTTTGCCAAAGATCGCCGCTGGAATGCCAGCGAAACCCTTCGGCAGTGCAACCAGGCCAGCGCCCAGCTCATCGTTGATGCGCAGCGGCAGACGCAGGGTCTGGCCGGCCACGTTCAGGCTGAGCAGGGCACCATCGTTGACGCCCAGGCGGTCGGCTTCGGACTTGGCCAGGGCAACGTAGGCGGCTGGGATGCGCTCTTGCACCGGTGCGGCTTTGGAAGAGTTTTCTTCGCTGCCGAACAGGTGGAAGAACGGCACAACCTGCCAGGTGCCTTGGGCCGGGTTGAACGGACGCGGTACAGCAGAGAACCAGTTCAGCGAATCACCGGTGCTTTCGATCAGGCGCGTGCCCGGGTCGCCAGCACGGATGTGACCACCGACTTCGTCCTGGAACTTGTTCCAGGCCTGTGGCGAGTTCCAGCCCGGCGACCAGGCGAACGGTACCTGTTGGCGCGGTTCGGCGGAGCCCGAGTAGCCTTCCATGGAGAAGGCAAACGCGGTGTCCGGGTCTTGTGGAGTACGCGGCTCGTGCACACTGATATTGGCGCGCATGGCGGTACGACCGGAGTAGCGCAGCGGCTCACGGGCGAGTTTCATGCCCTTGATGCGGAACGCGGCGGACGGTGCGGCGTCGACGATACGGGCCAGTTGCGGCGCGCTCGCGGCGGCAGCGGCGGTCACGTGGTCGAGCTGGGTCCAGTCGATCGGCTGGTTCAGCAGGGTCGCGCGCAGGGCATGCAGCCAGCGCCAGCCTTCGTGAACCAGGATGCTGGCGTCCATGTACTTCGGATCGAACACCTGGAAGAAGCGCTGGGCGCGGCCTTCCTGGCTGACCAGGGTACCGTCGCCTTCGGCGAAGGTGGCGGCTGGCAGCACCAGGTCGGCGCGCTCGCTGGTAGCCGTCTTCTGGTGGTCGGCAACGATCAGCACCTTGGCGGCGTTGAGCGCAGCGTCAACCTTGGCGGCATCGGTGCGGGTGTACAGGTCGTTTTCCAGCACCACGATGGCGTCGGCTTTGCCATCGGTGACGGCTTGCAGGGCCGCGTCCAGGGACTCGCCACCGAGCATGGCCAGGCCAAGGCTGTTGGCTTCCGGCACGACCAGGCTGATGGAACCGTTCTTGTCGCGCAGCTTCAGCGCCTTGGCGATGTTGGCAGCGGCTTCGATCAACGCCTTGGAACCCAACGAGGTGCCGGCGATGATCAATGGACGCTTGGCGGCCAGCAGGGCGTCGGCGATGCGCTGGGCCAGTTCAACGGCTTCAGCGTCCAGGCCTTCGACGGCAGGCGCGCTGGCGTCGAGGGCGTGGGCCACGGCGAAGCCGATGCGGGCCAGGTCGTCCGGTGCTGCGTGTACACATTCTTCGGCGATGTCGTCGAGCTTGGTTTCAGCCAGGCTCGCGATAAACAGCGGGTTCAGCGCGTGCTGGCCGATGTTTTTCACGGCGGCGTCGAGCCAAGGCTGTACGCGCATGGCGTCGGCCATGTCTTCGGCCTTGCCTTTCACCGACTGGCGCAGGGACAGGGCGACACGGGCAGCGGTCTGGGTCAGGTCTTCACCGAGCACGAAGATGGCGTCGTGGTCCTCGATGTCGCGCATGTTCGGAACCGGCAGCGGGCTGTCGTTCAGCACCTGCAGGACCAGGCGGATGCGCTCCAGCTCGCCGGCTTCGATACCGGAGTAGAAGTGCTCGGCACCGACCAGCTCGCGCAACGCGAAGTTGCTTTCGAGGCTGGCGCGCGGCGAACCGATACCGACGATGTTGCGACCGCGCAGCAGGTCGGCGGCTTTGTCCAGCGCGTCGTCCAGGCTCAGCTTGCCGCCGTTGGCCAACAACGGCTGGCGTGGACGGTCTTCGCGGTTGACATAGCCATAGCCGAAACGGCCACGGTCGCACAGGAAGTACTGGTTGACCGAACCGTTGAAGCGGTTTTCGATCCGACGCAGTTCGCCGTAACGCTCGCCCGGGGAGATGTTGCAACCGCTGGAGCAGCCATGGCAGATGCTCGGGGCGAACTGCATGTCCCACTTACGGTTGTAGCGCTCGGAATGCGTCTTGTCGGTGAATACACCGGTCGGGCAGACCTCGGTGAGGTTGCCGGAGAACTCGCTTTCGAGCACACCGTCTTCAACGCGACCGAAGTACACGTTGTCGTGGGCGCCGAACACGCCGAGGTCGGTGCCGCCAGCGTAGTCTTTATAGAAGCGCACGCAGCGGTAGCAGGCGATGCAGCGGTTCATTTCGTGGGAAATGAACGGGCCGAGGTCCTGGTTCTGGTGGGTACGCTTGGTGAAGCGATAACGGCGCTCGTTGTGGCCGGTCATCACCGTCATGTCTTGCAGGTGGCAGTGACCGCCTTCCTCACAGACTGGGCAGTCGTGAGGGTGGTTGGTCATCAGCCATTCAACGACACTGGCGCGGAACGCCTTGGATTCATCATCGTCGATGGAGATCCAGGTGTTGTCGGTGGCTGGGGTCATGCAGGACATGACGATACGACCACGGGTGTCGTTCTCGTCGGTGTACTGCTTGACCGCGCACTGGCGACAGGCACCGACGCTACCAAGCGCGGGGTGCCAGCAGAAATACGGAATGTCGAGGCCTAATGAGAGACATGCCTGTAACAGGTTGTCTGCCCCATCGACTTCGAGCGCTTTGCCGTCTACGTGGATAGTGGCCATGGTTCAAAGTTCTTCGTTGGCCCGTTGTCAGCGGGCGTGGCTAATGGAATCTTGTTATTCATGGGCATCAACACAGCCTTTACGGCGTCAGCCCATGAGAAAGCGAAGGGTACGGACCCTTCGCCTTTTAAAGCGTTACGCGCCGACTACGATCGGCTTTGCCAGAGGCGGGACGGCGGCGCTGGTAGGCGCGATACCGGCTTCGAACTCCGAGCGGAAGTATTTGATGGCACTGCCCAATGGCTCCACGGCGCCCGGTGCGTGAGCACAGAAAGTCTTGCCAGGGCCGAGGAAACCGACCAGGCCGAGCAGGGTTTCGATATCACCCTCGCGGCCTTCGCCATTTTCCAGGGCCATCAGCAGCTTCACGCTCCACGGCAGACCGTCGCGGCATGGGGTGCAGAAGCCGCAGGATTCACGGGCAAAGAACTGCTCCATGTTGCGCAGCAACGAGACCATGTTCACCGTGTTGTCCACCGCCATCGCCAGGCCCGTACCCATCCGGGTGCCGACCTTGCCGATGCCGCCGGCATACATCTGTGCGTCGAGGTGCTCGGGGAGCAGGAAGCCGGTGCCGGCGCCGCCTGGCTGCCAGGCTTTCAAGGTGTAGCCGTCGCGCATGCCGCCGGCGTAGTCCTCGAACAGCTCGCGTGCGGTCACGCCGAACGGCAGCTCCCACAGGCCAGGGTTCTTGACCTTGCCGGAGAAGCCCATGAGCTTGGTGCCCATGTCTTCACTGCCTTCGCGGGCCAACGATTTGTACCAGTCCACGCCGTCGGCAATGATCGCCGGCACGTTGCACAGGGTTTCGACGTTGTTCACGCAGGTCGGCTTGCCCCACACGCCCACGGCGGCAGGGAAGGGCGGCTTGGAGCGCGGGTTGGCGCGGCGGCCTTCGAGGGAGTTGATCAGTGCGGTTTCTTCACCGCAGATATAACGCCCGGCGCCGGTGTGCACGAACAGTTCGAAGTCAAAGCCCGAACCGAGGATGTTCTTGCCCAGCAGGCCCGCTGCCTTGGCTTCTTCCACGGCACGGTTGAGGTGCTTGGCGGCGGTGGTGTACTCGCCACGCAGGAAGATATAGCCACGGTAGGTTTTCAGCGCGCGAGCACTGATCAGCATGCCTTCGATCAGCAGATGGGGCAGTTGCTCCATCAGCATGCGGTCTTTCCAGGTGTTCGGCTCCATTTCATCCGCGTTGCACAGCAGGTAACGGATGTTGATGGATTCGTCTTTTGGCATCAGGCCCCACTTAACGCCCGTGGGGAAGCCTGCACCGCCGCGACCTTTCAAGCCTGCGTCTTTCACGGTCTGGACGATATCGTCCTGGGCCATGTCGGCGAAGGCCTTGCGCGCAGCGGCGTAACCGTTCTTGGCCTGGTACTCGTCGAGCCACACGGGCTCAGCATCGTCACGCAGGCGCCAGGTCAGCGGGTGGGTCTCAGGCGAACGCTTGATCAGGTTGGCCGGGCCGAAGGATGTAAGGGTCATGGGTAGCCCTCGAGCAATTGGGTCACGCCAGTTGCCTGCACGTCACCGAATGTGTCGTCGTCGATCATCAACGCCGGCGCCTTGTCGCAGTTGCCCAGGCAGCACACCGGCAGCAGCGTGAAGCGGCCGTCAGGGGTGGTCTGGCCGAGGCCGATGCCCAGTTTGGTCTGGATCGCGTCAACCACCGATTCGTGGCCGCCGATGTAGCAGACCATGCTGTCGCACACGCGAATGATGTGGCGACCGACCGGCTGACGGAAGATCTGGCTGTAGAACGTGGCCACGCCTTCAACGTCGCTGGCAGGGATGCCGAGGATCTCGCCGATGGCGTAGAGGGCGCCGTCCGGCACCCAGCCACGTTCCTTCTGGACGATCTTCAAGGCTTCGATCGACGCCGCGCGCGGGTCTTCGTAGTGATGCAGCTCGTGCTCGATGGCCGAGCGCTCGGTTTCACTCAAGGTGAAACGGTCTGTCTGGATAAGCGTGCTGTTCATGCTTAGCGGTCCACGTCGGCCATAACGAAATCGATACTACCCAGGTACGCAATCAAGTCCGCGACCATCTCGCCTTTGATCACCGAAGGGATCTGCTGCAAGTGGGCGAAGCTTGGGGTACGGATACGGGTGCGGTAGCTCATGGTGCCGCCATCGCTCGTCAGGTAATAACTGTTGATACCCTTGGTCGCTTCAATCATCTGGAAGGATTCGTTGGCCGGCATGACCGGGCCCCACGAAACTTGCAGGAAGTGCGTGATCAGGGTTTCGATGTGCTGCAGCGTGCGTTCTTTCGGCGGCGGCGTGGTCAGCGGGTGATCCGCCTTGTACGGGCCGGCCGGCATGTTGCGCATGCACTGCTCGATGATCTTCAGGCTCTGGCGCATTTCTTCGACGCGCACGATGCAACGGTCGTAGGCATCGCCATTCGCGGCCAGCGGGACTTCGAATTCGAAGTTTTCGTAGCCCGAGTACGGACGCGCTTTACGCAGGTCGAAATCGCAACCCGTTGAGCGCAGACCGGCACCGGTGACGCCCCATTCCAACGCCTCTTTGGTGTTGTACTGGGCGACGCCGATGGTACGGCCCTTGAGGATGCTGTTATCCAGCGCAGCCTTTTGGTACTCGTCCAGACGCTTGGGCATCCAGTCGATGAATTCCTTGACCAGGCGCTCCCAGCCATTCGGCAGGTCGTGGGCAACACCGCCGATGCGGTACCAGGCCGGGTGCAGGCGGAAACCCGTGATGGCTTCGATGACCTTGTAGGCGCGCTGACGGTCGGTGAAGGTGAAGAACACCGGGGTCATGGCGCCGACGTCCTGGATATACGTACCCAGGAACAGCAGGTGGCTGGTGATTCGGAAGAACTCGGCCATCATGATGCGGATGGTGTCGACGCGGTCCGGCACCTTGATACCGGCCAGCTTCTCGACCGAGAGCACGTACGGCAGGTTGTTCATCACGCCGCCGAGGTAGTCAATACGGTCGGTGTACGGGATGAAGCTGTGCCACGACTGACGCTCGGCCATCTTCTCGGCACCACGGTGGTGGTAGCCGATGTCCGGGACGCAGTCGACGATTTCTTCGCCGTCCAGTTGCAGGATGATACGGAAGGCACCGTGAGCCGAAGGGTGGTTCGGGCCCAGATTGAGGAACATATAGTCCTCGTTGGTGCCGGAGCGTTTCATGCCCCAGTCTTCCGGACGGAAACGCGCCGCTTCCTCTTCAAGCTGTTGCTTGGCGAGGTTGAGGCTGAACGGATCGAATTCGGTGGCGCGGGCAGGGAAGTCCTTGCGCAGCGGGTGACCTTCCCAGGTCGGCGGCATCATGATGCGCGTCAGGTGCGGGTGGCCCGGGAAGTCGATACCGAACATGTCCCACACTTCACGCTCGTACCAGCTGGCGTTCGGCCAGATACCGGTCACGGTCGGGATGCTCAAGTCGTTTTCGTTTAGTGCGACCTTGATCATCACGTCGCTGTTACGTTCCAGCGACATCAGGTGGTAGAACACGGTGAAATCGGCGCCGCTCGGCAGCCCTTGACGCTTGGTGCGCAGACGCTCGTCCACGCCATGCAGGTCATAGAGCATGACGTACGGCTTGGGCAGGTTGCGCAGGAAGGTCAGGACCTCGACGAGCTTGGCGCGCGCCACCCACAACACCGGCATACCGGTGCGTGTGGCCTGGGCGGTGAAGGCGTCAGGGCCAAAACGGTTATTGAGTTCGACGACCACATCCTGGTCGTCTGCCTTATAAGGCGGGATGTACAGAGCGCTGCCTGTAGTCATGGTTTTTTTATCGCTTTCGGTCAACGTAAAGAATGAAGCCAGGTGTTCGTTCTATAAAAGAAGCGGGCTGGATCAGACTTCGTCAGGGCTGCGCAGGTTGGTGACTGCGATTCGCTGTTCGCGGCGCTCTTCCTTTTGCGAAGGCATCTCGGCGCGATACACACCTTGATCGCCGACGACCCAGGACAGCGGGCGACGCTCCTTGCCAATCGATTCCTGCAGCAGCATCAAGCCTTGCAGGAATGCTTCAGGGCGGGGCGGGCAGCCAGGCACGTAGACGTCCACGGGCAGGAACTTGTCCACCCCTTGAACGACGGAATAGATGTCGTACATGCCACCGGAGTTGGCGCACGAACCCATGGAGATAACCCACTTCGGTTCGAGCATTTGCTCGTAGAGACGCTGGATGATCGGCGCCATCTTGATGAAGCAGGTGCCGGCGATAACCATGAAATCCGCCTGGCGCGGCGATGCCCGGATAACTTCGGCGCCAAAGCGCGCGATGTCGTGGGGCGCCGTGAAGGCGGTGGTCATTTCCACGTAGCAGCACGAAAGACCGAAGTTGTACGGCCACAGGGAGTTTTTACGCCCCCAGTTGACCGCGCCACTCAGCACGTCTTCCAGCTTGCCCATGTAGATGTTTTTGTGGACTTGATCTTCTAACGGATCGGAAACGGTTTCCCGTTCGCCGATAGGGTACTGATCGTTAGGAGCATCCGGGTCGATCCTGGTGAGATTGTATTGCATCGCCAAAGCCTCATTGTTTCAGCTTCGCTTGCCGCTTACGACGAGCTTCCGGAGCCCAATCAAGGGCGCCCACTCGGAATAGGTAGACAAGGCCTGCCAACAGAATTGCTATGAAAACGAGAGCTTCGACGAATCCGGTCCAGCCGCTTTCGCGGACAGACACAGACCAGGCAAAGAGAAAGAGGGCTTCGATATCGAAGATCACGAACAGCATCGCGACCAGATAGAATTTGGCTGAGAGCCGCAAGCGGGCGCCACCTGTAGGCAGCATGCCGGACTCGAACGGTTCATTTTTGCTGCGGCCCCAGGCTTTTGACCCGAGGAGGCTGGAGACACCAAGCATGAAGGCGCAGAGGCCGACAACACCGAGGAGGAAAATGGCAAAGCCCCAGTTGTGGGCCATGAGTCCTGTCGCTTCGGTCATGCTGGAAATCCTTAACAGAGAGCAAAAGTCTCTGAGCTCGAAAAAGTAACGATGCAGTGACGATATGTCGCACTGCAATCAATCGCGGTGATTTTATGGCTAAACACCGGGCAAGTAAAATTCCTATAGCGAAATTATTCGATGGAATAAGGACATAGTGCACCTTCGTGGGGCTGTAGCCCTTGTGTGGTGGGCATTAGCGGGCATTTAATCAAATGTGTTTTGTTTGTCCTGTAACGAAGTTTTCATGCGCCAAATGATAATGAATATTGTTTGCGTGGGGTTTAAGCGAATGTTTCTCGTGTGGCGGGGGAAGTTGTCGTTACTTGCTAGAGTGTCGCTTAGTTGCTGACGGGGATCTTTTAACCGATCGGGGTGAAGCGGATACCGCTCTAGATCAATGTTTTGCGCAAAATCCTTCAGATCGAATGCGTTCCCATGTGGGAGGGGGCTTGCCCCCGATAGCGGTGTGTCAGTAACAGATTTATTGGCTAGCACTCCCTCATCGGGGGCAAGCCCCCTCCCACATTGGACTTGTGGTGATTTTGAAATAAAAAAACGCCCCGAACAGGTCGGGGCGTGATTGTTGTGCGGCACTGCGGTTAGGTCTTCCTTGGGGCCGCAGTGGCCGTGTACGCAGTGCTTAGTGGAACTGCTCTTCTTCGGTCGAGCCGGTCAGCGCGGTCACGGACGAGGTGCCGCCCTGGATCACGGTGGTCATGTCGTCGAAGTAGCCGGTGCCCACTTCCTGCTGGTGCGCCACGAAGGTGTAACCCTTGGCGGCGTCAGCGAACTCCTGCTCCTGCAGCTTCACGTAGGCGGTCATGTCGTTGCGGGCGTAGTCGTGCGCCAGGTTGAACATGCTGTGCCACATGTTGTGGATGCCGGCCAGGGTGATGAACTGGTGCTTGTAGCCCATGGCGGACAGTTCGCGCTGGAACTTGGCGATGGTCGCGTCGTCCAGGTTCTTCTTCCAGTTGAAGGAAGGCGAGCAGTTGTAGGACAGCAGTTGGTCCGGGTATTCCTTCTTGATCGCTTCGGCGAAACGACGGGCTTCGTCCAGGTCCGGCTTGGCGGTTTCGCACCAGATCAGGTCGGCGTACGGCGCGTAGGCCAGGCCGCGGGCAATCGCCTGGTCCAGGCCAGCACGTACCTTGTAGAAACCTTCCTGGGTGCGCTCGCCGGTCACGAACGGTTGGTCGTACGGGTCGCAGTCCGAAGTCAGCAGGTCAGCAGCGTTGGCGTCGGTACGCGCCAGGATGATGGTCGGAGTACCGGCAACGTCAGCAGCCAAGCGGGCAGCGGTCAGCTTCTGCACGGCTTCCTGGGTCGGAACCAGTACCTTGCCGCCCATGTGGCCGCATTTTTTCACGGACGCCAGTTGGTCTTCGAAGTGCACGCCGGCAGCGCCTGCCTCGATCATGCTCTTCATCAGCTCGTAGGCGTTCAGTACGCCGCCGAAACCGGCTTCAGCATCAGCCACGATCGGCGCGAAGTAGTCGATGTAGCCTTCGTCGCCTGGGTTCTTACCGGCTTTCCACTGGATCTGGTCGGCGCGACGGAACGAGTTGTTGATGCGCTTGACCACGGTTGGAACCGAATCCACCGGGTACAGCGATTGGTCGGGGTACATGGATTCAGCGGAGTTGTTGTCCGCTGCCACTTGCCAGCCGGACAGGTAGATCGCCTGGATACCGGCTTTCACCTGTTGCACTGCCTGGCCGCCAGTGAGGGCGCCCATGCAGTTGACGAAATCTTTGTCGGGACGGAAGGAAGGCTTGGCACCTTGGGTCACCAGGTTCCACAGCTTCTCGGCGCCGAGTTTTGCGAAGGTGTGCTCAGGTTGAACCGAGCCACGCAGGCGGACGACGTCAGCAGCGGAATAAGCGCGGGTCACGCCTTTCCAGCGTGGGTTTTCAGCCCAGTCTTTTTCGAGGGCTGCAATTTGCTGTTCGCGTGTCAGTGCCATGGAAGTAAACCTCGTCGCGTCTTCTTGTGGTGGAAAAAATCCATTTGCCAGCCCTGCATTCAAATGCGTGGGCAGGGCTGCTCGCTGACCAGAAGCTTAGGCGGTCATGTCGGGTCTGGCGGGGAATGCGACGGGATGAACGATTGGCGAGAGGGGCGGTAGGTAAAGGCGGGCCGCGAACAGTCTGAGGGCGTCGTGGGCCCTTGGGTGTTCAACAGCGTGTAGCCGGGTTACCTGGTTAGCTTCCGTCCCTCGGGACAACTTCGTTCCAGTCGCAACCTCGTCAAACACGCCTTGTGGGCGGTACAGACACGAATCGGCTCAGGTGGGTAGCTTAGAGCGGCGATCCGAAGGCCCTTGCCAGGGCCCCTGATTAGCGGGAGCGAGGCCATCATGCCCATGCTTTTTTGGATCGTCAAATGTTTTGTAGTGCTTTTTTTCAAGCACTACATCTTTAGTCTAATACGACTCATCAGTCAGTTTTTGGTGCTTCAGTTCAGGGTGTCGACCTTGACCCGCACAGTCAGGTCATCGCGCCCCTGAGTAGAGTAGCTGCGGGTTGTAGAGGATTTGTCGGCCTGGGTTTCGCGATTGATGCCGGCCAGGGGGATCCACTCGCCCAGGCGCCCGCTGACAGTTGTGTCGGTGCTTTGCACATTCACTACATCCGGACGTTCCTGGCTCATGCGGTCACGGTTGGTACTGATCGCCAGGTGCACGGTCTCGCCGGTGACGCTGGCCGTCACGTAGAACCCCTGGGTGACGTTGCGATACTGGGTCTGGTTCTGCAGGCGGCCGTAGCTGTCTTGTTGGGTGGTGGTCAGCGGTACGCTCTGGCCGACCTGGATCAGCGCGGGCACACCTTCGCTGGCCTGGATCTGCTGGATGCCACCGTCACGACTGGCGGTGCCGTAGCTGATGATGCGCGTCTGGCTGTCGCCGCTGTTCTGCTGGTTGTTTTCGTTGGTGTCGACGGTGATCAGCAGGCGCTTGGCCGGTGTGTCGAGCTGTGAGAGCAGGGCGCGCAAGTCCTGGATCTTGGCGGGGTCAGCGTTGACAATCAGCTGGTTGCCGTAGGCGCTGACGGTGCCGTCCTTGCCGATGAAATTCTGCGCAACGGGCAGCAGGTCGGCGCTGGTGCGGTTGCTCAGGTTGACGACTTCAGTGTCAGCCATGGCCGAAGCGCTGACGGTCAAGAGAAGGGCGGTGAGCAGGGTGCGTAGGGACATGTCCGTTATCTCTGCGAGTCATTTAGGCTGGATAGTGCCAGTTTGTCGGCCTGGCGGGGTGCAAGTTGAATCGTAGACGGCAAAATGCCCTGGCAGTGCAGGGCATTTTTGGGTGTTGCTGAAATAGCCTTCGCGAGCAAGCCCGCTTGT
>NZ_JACAQP010000041.1:0-70951 GCF_013387025.1 Pseudomonas reactans
AGAGCCCTTTGGTTACTTTGGGCTGGGCCGGCATTCCGGCTCTTTTCCAAAGTGACCCGCCGTAAGGGCGGAACCAATACCCGCCATCACCCAAATAACGGATATGTACTCCCCCCCAAACAAACCTATCCCGACAAAAACACTAGGACTTTGTACCTACGTAATATTTTGGCGTAAACTGCCGGCAAGCCTGTGAGGAGTTTCCATGACTGCCATAACCATTACCGACGCCGCCCACGATTACCTGGCTGACCTGCTGTCCAAGCAGAACACCCCAGGTATCGGCATCCGCGTCTTTATCACCCAGCCCGGCACCCAATACGCCGAGACTTGCATTGCCTACTGCAAGCCTGGTGAAGAGAAACCTGAAGACACCGCCCTGGGGCTGAAAAGCTTCACCGCCTACATCGATGCCTTCAGCGAAGCCTTCCTCGACGACGCCGTGGTCGACTACGCCACCGACCGCATGGGCGGCCAGTTGACCATCAAGGCGCCAAACGCCAAGGTGCCCAACGTCAACGCCGACAGCCCGGTGAACGAGCGCATCAACTACTACCTGCAGACCGAAATCAACCCAGGCCTGGCCAGCCACGGCGGCCAGGTCAGCCTGATCGACGTGGTCGATGATGGCATTGCGGTGTTGAAGTTCGGCGGCGGTTGCCAAGGCTGCGGCCAGGCGGACGTGACCCTACGCGAAGGCATCGAGCGCACCCTGCTGGAGCGCATTCCAGAGCTCAAGGGTGTACGTGACGTGACCGACCACACGCAGAAAGAAAACGCCTACTACTGAGTAAGGCGTTCACTGCGAACAAAAAAAACGGCGCCCCGTGAGCGCCGTTTTTTTATGCCCGGGTTTCAGGGGCGGTAAAGATGGGCATGGCCCGCGCGATACAGCGACGATTCGCTGAAGCTGTCACTGGCCAACACTCGGCCCACCACAATCAATGCAGTGCGCCGAAAGCCCTTGGCCGCCACTTTCTCGGCAATATCACTCAAGGTGCCCATCGCCCAATCCTGATCCGGCCAGGTCGCCCGGTGCACCACAGCAATCGGGCAGTCCGCGCCGTAGTGCGGCAGCAGTTCAGCGACGATCTTTTCCAAGTGATTGACCCCCAGGTGAATCGCCATGGTGGTGCCATGCCGGGCCAGGCTGTCGAAATCCTCGCCGGCGGGCATGCTGGTTTTATCGGCGTAGCGGGTCAGGATCACGCTCTGGGCGATGTCTGGCAGGGTCAGCTCGGTTTCCAGCAAGGCTGCGCAGGCGGCCACGGCGGTGACGCCGGGAATGATCTGGAAGGGGATGCCCAACTCCCGCAGGTGGCGGATCTGTTCGCCGATGGCGCCATACAAGCTTGGATCGCCAGAATGGACGCGCGCCACATCCTGGCCTTTCGCGTGAGCTGTCCTGATCAGATCGATGATCTGCTCCAGGTGCAATTCGGCGCTGTTGACTAGCGTTTCTGCCGAATGACCTTCCAAAACTGCCGTGGGGACCAATGAGCCTGCATAGATGATCACCGGGCAGCTGCGGATCAGCCGTTGGCCTTTGACGGTGATCAGTTCCGGGTCGCCGGGACCTGCGCCGATGAAGTAGACGGTCATGGTGGTTCCTGTCGAAAAGCGGGCGAGCATGAATGTTGCTCATGATCGGGGAGGGCGATTATCGGGATTTTAGTCGGCGCAAGCCAATGCAAAAGTGGCCTGGGCGGTTTTTTTGCGGGTAATCAGCAGGCGCGGAGGGCTGCCTGTGAGGCGTTCGGCAAGGGCCAGCGCGGCGCTTTCGGCGATGCCATAGCAGCCGGTATGGGCAAAAGCGATATCGGATTTATGGCTCAGGCGGTGTTCAAATACCGCCAATTGTTCAGCGCTGAAACACTGCAATGGCAGGTTCAGCGTCTGCGCCAGTGCCAGTAATCCCGGTTCATTCTGTTTGTGATCGATACTGGCCAGCGCAGCAATCCAGTGGCGTTCAATACCGCCCTCGGCGAGGGCGGCATCAAACAGCGCCAGCAAGGTCTGAACATCACAGCCCCGCTGGCATCCCAGGCCGACCACCAGGGTCATGCCGAGTATTGGTCGTCACGGTTGCGGCGGAACAGCCACGCGCTGATCAGGCCCAGGGCCAGCCAGAAGGCGACATTGGTCAACTGCGAAGCGATCTTGAACTGTGCCTCCAAAGCCTCCGGGGCCAGCATCGAATGCACTTCCGGTTGCGGCGCGCCGATCACGTGCGGTACGGCGAGGATCGCCACGCCCAGCACTTTCAGCAGCCAGTTGCGACCAAACACGATCAAGGCGATGCCGGCAGCGGTAGACGCTGCGGTGCCTATCCACCAGGTCTGACGCAGCGCCAGGTCGGCGGCAGCAGTGCCCGGCAGCTCAGGCGGCAGGCCCATCGTCGGTGCCAGTACGAAGGTTGCGTAACCGGCCAAGCCCCACAGCAGGCCTTGGGCGGTGCGGGTTGGCGCGCGCAGCGTGTAGAGACCGGCCAGCATCAGCGCAAAACCGACGGCGACCACCAGGTTACCGCCCGTGGTGGACAACACGCGCTGCCAGCCGTCCTCCGGCTCCCAGGCTTCGGCGTCATGGGTGTGGGCGGCAGCACCTTCGGCGTGCTCGTGGGCCATTTCGGTGGCGGCCGGGGCTTTTTCAAAGGTTTCCGCCTGCAGAATCAGCGGGGCGACCCAAAAGCTTTGCAGCAGAGTCAGCAGCAGGGCGGCCAACAGGCCGGTGAAACCTGCGGTTTGCGCGATACGCTTGATCATGTCGGCAGGTCTCAGTGGCACGGGAACGCGGCGCTGTGGCGGGTGTCGTGGGCAGCGTTGTGTACGGCCTCGATGTGCGAGAAACCGGCGAAATACACCAGGCACGCGCCGAGGATCGACGCGCCGATGGCGGCGGTCAGGCGTTGACTCAGGGTGGAGGTGCTGCTGGCGGAGTGCGAGGTGCTGCTGATGATCGACATGGCGCGTCCCTTTCAGGTGTCAGGGTGAAACGAGCGCATGAAAACCCCGCGAGCCGGGCACGCAGGGTTTGAACAGCGCCCGCCCACCGCGGGTTTGTTATCTGAATTTTTCGGGCCGGTCTCCGGGCTTGCGAGGGGGCTCTTGGAGGAGCCCTGAAAGCATCGCCTTCCCATGCAATTGCACAGTGGCTGTGACACTTCGCTCGCTTACCGTTGCGGGGGCAGCACCGGACTGGTCATATCGCTATGACGCACCGGTTTCCCGTTTCACCCTGTGAAGGGCACCCGAAACAAGACGTGTAGGAAAACATGGACGAGTAATGCGCGTCAAATACATGAGGTCAATGAGTCAAGTATTGTATGCCTCGTCCTTCCAGGAGGTCAGACAGTTTTACTCCTGAATGGGTAATTAACCCGCTTGGAACTGTTTTTAATCATATAGTCGAGGTTGGTGACGTCATAGCGTTCATCATCCTTGCCTGCGAACCCGAGGAAGCCGACACCAATATCCAATTGCTTAAGAAGTTCTGGACGTGCGAGTAACTCTCGGGCAACTTTTTTTGCCAGTTCGGGAATGTCACTGTCTTCGGCTTTTCTCAGTTCGTTGTAGTTGACATAACCATTACCTGTGGTGTCGTAAGTGGTATGAAAATCCTTGGCTAACTGTATCAGCTTGCGGTCACTCACCTGTGAAATCTCTCCCGCTTCTACGGCAACTGAGTCCAAATTAATTTGTCCGTCTTCGATGCCACCAGGGGGCTGGAGGTCGAGGTGTTT
Organism: Pseudomonas reactans; assembly: GCF_013387025.1. Lineage (NCBI taxonomy): Bacteria > Pseudomonadati > Pseudomonadota > Gammaproteobacteria > Pseudomonadales > Pseudomonadaceae > Pseudomonas > Pseudomonas reactans. The sequence goes on from NZ_JACAQP010000041.1 coordinate 3,743, forward strand.
ATAAAGATCAGGGCGTGCCAGAAACTCCTTCATCGTCTCTATTTGTTCTTGGGTAGCAGGTTCGCCGTTCTCTTGTGTGCCTTTTGCCATTCGATCGGCAGTATGGAGCGTGAAAAATTCGTTTCCCCAGGGATCAAGTGCAGGGGCCAATTCCAGTATTTTTTTCGTCAACGCTTGATCACTCAACGACTCAAGAGGGCGCGAGGTTGAAGTCAGGGAGGTTTCATTCAGTTGTGCGGGCTGCGGGGTGGCGTCGGTGCGCGTAGAGGCGATAGTAGACATGAGTTGATCTCAGTTGTGGTGTCTTAAATAGTCGTACGTCTAGGAGAAATCACGTTCATGGCTTCTTAACTAGACAGAATGTTTGTGTTGCCCTCCCTAGGTGGCGCAAGTCGTTTAATTGTTCCATGAACAGGGTTGATAAGTTTTTGCAAAGTAATACGTCATGTATTCGCGTCAATATGATCAGGCCTGCAATGTCGGCAGGCAGTGCGCTTGTTGATTCTTCCATAAAGCCCACTGACATTGACCATCCTGTCTGCACTGCGTAGCCTTGCACCCTCGAGGTTCTTCAGCCCCAGGCCGAAGCTAAGAAGGGAACGCGGTCCAAGCCGCGGCTGCCCCCGCAACTGTAAAGGGTTCAGCTGACTGCCACGCCACTGCCGAAAGGCGGGAAGGCGCAGCCAGCGCCGGTCGCAAGACCCGCAAGCCCCAAGCCAGGAGACCTGCCTCGCAACCGATTTTCTACTTCAACCGGGCGGGGTGATCCGGTGACGAAATCCGCTGCTGCGCACCGTCGCAGGGCCTATCGTCCCGTATGCCCGCCCCCAAGGGCATCCGATGAAAACACTGGCCAAACTCCCCGTCACCATCGTCACCGGCTTCCTCGGCTCGGGCAAAACCACCTTGCTGCGCCACATGCTCGACAACGCTCAGGGCCGTCGCATTGCCGTGATCGTCAACGAATTCGGCGAGCTGGGTATCGACGGTGAAATCCTCAAGCAGTGCTCCATCGGCTGCACCGAAGAAGAAGCCAACGGCCGCGTCTACGAGCTGGCCAACGGCTGCCTGTGCTGCACCGTGCAGGAAGAGTTCTTCCCGGTGATGCGCGAATTGGTGGCCCGCCGCGGCGACCTCGACCACATTCTCATCGAAACCTCCGGCCTGGCCCTGCCAAAACCGCTGGTCCAAGCCTTCCAATGGCCGGAAATCCGCAGCGCCTGCACCGTTGACGCCGTGATTACCGTCGTCGACAGCCCGGCTGTGGCCGCCGGCACCTTCGCCGCCTTCCCGGACCAAGTGGATGCGCAGCGCAAGCTCGACCCGAACCTGGACCACGAATCACCCCTGCACGAGCTGTTCGCCGACCAACTGGCTAGCGCTGACCTGGTAATCCTCAACAAGACCGACCTGATCAGCCCTGAAGACCTGGCCCGCGTGCGCCTGGAAGTCGCGGAAGAACTGCCACCCGCCGTCAAGATCATCGAAGCCAGCAGCGGTCGCCTGCCACTGGACGTGCTGATAGGTCTGGGTGCCGGCTCCGAAGAACACATCGACGGTCGCCACAGCCATCACGATCATCATCACGAAGGTGAAGACGATCACGACCACGACGCCTTCGACTCCATTTCCATCGACCTGCCGCAAGCCGACGAAGCACTGCTGCTCGACGCCTTGACCCAACTGGTGGTGCAACACGGCATCCTGCGCGTCAAAGGCTTCGCCGCGATCCCGAACAAACCGATGCGCCTGTTGATCCAGGGCGTGGGCACGCGTTTCGACAAGCACTTCGACCGTGCCTGGGGCGCTGACGAAGCGCGCATCACGCGCCTGGTGCTGATCGGTCAGGACCTCGACGCGGCCGGCCTTGAAGCGCAACTGCGCGCCGCCCTTAGCGTTTAACCCATGCACCTGCTCAGGACCCAGCCCGGTGGTTTCGTCTCGGACGACAATATTGCCGACCTTGGCCAAACCCCCGCTGACCTGGTGATCCTGTGCAGCGGCGATTCCAGCCTGGCGCTGCTGGCCGAAGCGGCGCAACAGTTGCCGGACGACTATCCCAGCTTTCGCCTGGCTAACCCGATGCAGGTGCAGAACCACGCCTCGGTCGACCTGTACGTCGATGAAGTGCTGCGCCACGCCAAGGTCATCCTGATCTCGCTGCATGGCGGTATCGGTTATTGGCGTTACGGCATCGAGCGTCTGGTGGAGTTGGCCGAAAGGGGCGTGCAGCTGATCCTGGTGCCGGGGGATGATCGCCCGGACCCGGAACTCAGTGGCCTGAGCACCGTCGACGTCAAAGCGCGTGATCGCCTCTGGCATTTCCTGCGCCAGGGTGGTCTGGGCAATGCGCTGGATTTCTATCGCTGCCTGGCCAGCACCTACCTGGACCGTGACTACGCCTGGGCCGAGCCGCAGACCCTGCCACGCACGGCGATTTATCACCCGCGCCATGCCAATGCTCGCCTGAATGATTGGCAGATGGATTGGAATGCCGAGTGGCCGGTGGCGGCGGTGCTGTTCTACCGCTCCCATTTGCAGGCGGCCAATACCGGTTTTATCGATGTGTTCTGCCAGCGCTTGCAAGCGGCGGGCCTCAACCCGTTGCCGATGGCGGTGGCCAGTTTAAAAGAGCCCGGCTGCCTGGCGGTGGTCGAGGACTTGCTGGACGAGGTGGGCGCGGCGGTGATCCTCAACACCACCGGCTTCGCCCAATCCAGCCCGGAAGCGCCGCACTTGCGCCCGTTTCGCCGCAATATCCCGGTGATTCAGGCGATCTGCGCCCAGGACAACCAGCCCGGCTGGGAAGCCAGCGAGCAAGGCCTAGGCCCCCGTGACCTGGCGATGCACATTGCTTTGCCGGAGCTGGACGGACGCATCATCAGCCGGCCGATCAGCTTCAAGGACCTGGCCTGGCACAGCGAGCGCAGCCAGTCGGATGTGGTGTGCTATCGAGCGGCGCCGGAACGCATGGATTTTGTCGCTGAATTGGCGCGGCGCTGGGTCGAGCTGGCGCGGGTACCGAATGCTGACAAACGCATCGCGCTGATCCTCGCGAATTACCCGACCCGCGATGGGCGTATCGGCAATGGTGTTGGCCTGGATACGCCGGCAGCGGCGCTGAATATTCTGCGCGCCTTGCACGCCGAGGGTTATCCGGTGCCGGATGCGCTGCCGGAAAGCGGCACTGCGCTGATACACGACTTGCTCGGCGGTGTCACCAACGACCTCGACAGCCTCGATCTACGGCCCTGCAATCAAAGCCTTGGCCTGGATGACTACGAAGCGATGTTCAGTCGCTTGCCCGAGGCCAATCGCCAGGCGGTGCTGGAACGTTGGGGCACGCCTCATAACGATCCGATGTTCCGCGACGGCCGCCTGATGATTGCTGGTTTGCGCCTGGGCCTGACGTTCGTTGGTATCCAGCCGGCGCGGGGTTATCAGGTGGACGCGAGCGCCGTCTACCACGACCCGGACCTGGTGCCGCCCCACGGCTACCTGGCGTTTTATTTCTGGCTGCGCCACACCTATGGCGCCCATGGCGTGATTCATGTGGGCAAGCACGGCAACCTTGAATGGTTGCCGGGCAAGGGCGTCGGCCTGTCGGAAAGCTGCTGGCCCGATGCGCTGCTGGGGCCGCTGCCGAATATCTATCCGTTTATCGTCAACGATCCGGGCGAGGGCGCCCAGGCCAAGCGACGTACCCAGGCGGTGATCATCGATCACCTGATGCCGCCGCTGACCCGTGCCGAAACCTACGGCCCGCTGCGTAACCTTGAGCTGTTGGCCGACGAATATTACGAGGCGCAACTGCTCGATCCGCGCCGCGCCCTGGAGTTGCAGAAAGACATCCTCAAGCTGGTGCGCGAAACCCGCATCGACCAGGAACTTGAGCTGGAGAGCGACGCCGACGCTGCCGTGTGGTTGCCGCGACTGGACACTTACCTGTGCGACTTGAAGGAGTCACAGATCCGCGATGGCCTGCACATCTTTGGTGAGTCGCCCGCAGGCCGCTTGCGTATCGACACGTTGCTGGCCTTGTTGCGTATCCCGCGTGGCGATGGGCGTGGCCCGCAATCAAGCCTGTTGCGCGTGCTGGCCAAGGCCTTTGAGTTGGGGTTCGACCCGCTGGACTGTGCTTTGGCCGAGCCCTGGACAGGGCGTCGACCGCTGGTATTGCAGAAGATCGACGCGCAATTGTGGCGCACCGCTGGCGATACCCGCGAACGCCTGGAGCTTTACGCGGCGCGGTTGATCGAGCAAGCGTTGGAAGGGCCGCTTGAACAGTTGGAAGAGCCCGGCTGGGAAGAGGTGAAGGCGGTTATCGAAAGCCTGCGCATCGTGGTGGCACCGCGTCTGGATGCTTGTGGCCCTGCGGAAATGCGTGGATTGCTGGATGCCCTCAGCGGCCGTTTTGTGCCGGCGGGCCCGAGTGGTGCACCGAGTCGCGGGCGTTTGGATGTGCTGCCGACGGGGCGCAACTTCTTCACCGTCGATGTGCGTAACCTGCCCACCACCACGGCCTGGCGCATCGGTTTCCAATCCGCCAACCTGATTCTTGAGCGACATTTACAGGACCACGGCGACCACCTGCGCCAGCTCGGCTTGTCGGTGTGGGGCACTGCCACCATGCGCACCGGCGGCGACGATATCGCCCAGGCCATGGCACTGATGGGCGTGCGCCCGGTGTGGGCGACCGGCAGCCAGCGGGTGGATGATTTCGAGATCCTGCCGATCAGCCTGTTGGATCGCCCGCGCGTAGACGTGACCTTGCGTGTGTCGGGCTTTTTCCGCGATGCCTTCGCCAATTTGATCCGCCTGTTCGACGCCGCGGTGCAGGCCGTGGCGGCGCTGGATGAGCCGGACGACATGAACCCGCTGGCCGCCAAGGTGCGCAGTGAGCGTGAGGCGCTGCTCATGTCGGGCCTGGACGAAGAGGCGGCGGCGAAACAAGCCGGTTGGCGCATCTTCGGCGCCAAGCCCGGCGCCTATGGCGCGGGCGTGCAGGGCGCGGTCGATGGTCGCCTATGGCAAAGTCGTGAAGACCTGGCCGAGGTTTACTTGAACTGGGGCGGCTACGCCTATGGCGGTTCCGACGAAGGCACCGCCGCCCGCGCGCAGTTTGCCCAGCGCTTGAGCCAGGTGCAGGCCGTTTTGCAAAACCAGGACAACCGCGAGCACGACCTGCTCGACTCCAACGATTACTACCAATTCCAAGGCGGCATGCTCGCGGCCGTGGAGACACTGAGCGGCGACAAGGCGGCCAGCTATCATGGTGACCACAGCCAGCCCGATCTGCCGAAGATCCGCACCCTGAAGGAAGAGCTGAACCGGGTGATCCGTTCCCGCGCCGCCAACCCCAAGTGGATCGAAGGCGTGAAGCGCCATGGCTATAAAGGTGCCTTCGAAATGGCGGCAACCGTGGACAACCTGTTCGCCTTCGATGCCACCACGGCGCTGATTGACGATCACCAATACGCCCTGTTGGCCGACGCTTATTTGCTCGACCCCGACACCCGCGCCTTTGTGCAGCAACACAACCCTGATGCACTGCGGGACATGACCGAGCGCATGCTCGAAGCCCAGCAGCGCGGTATGTGGCAGGAGCCGGGAGCGTACCGCGAGGCGTTGGAAAACCTGTTGCTTGATATAGAAGAGGATGGCTGAGGTGTCACGCCTGGCATGTGTGGCCAGTGAGGTTGCTGTGGCGAGCGGGCTTGCCACAGGGCACCTGCTGAGCGATGAATTTGATCGAGGGTACGCATGACTGACATTCCCCATTTCCCGCTGTCCGCCGTAGTCGGCGCCGATGACTTGAAACTGGCACTGTGCCTGACCGCCATCGACCCGAAGATCGGCGGTGTGCTGATCGAAGGCCCGCGCGGCATGGCCAAGTCGACCTTGGCGCGTGGTCTGGCGGACCTGCTGGCCAGTGGTCAATTCGTGACGTTGCCCCTGGGCGCGACTGAAGAGCGCCTTGTCGGCACGCTGGACCTGGACGCTGCATTGGGCGAGGGTCGGGCGCAGTTCTCGCCCGGCGTATTGGCCAAGGCGGATGGCGGCGTGTTGTACGTCGATGAAGTCAACCTGCTGCCCGATCACCTGGTGGATGTGCTGCTGGACGTGGCCGCCAGTGGCACCAACGTGATCGAGCGCGACGGTATTTCCCATCGCCATTCGGCGCGCTTCGTGCTGATCGGCACCATGAACCCGGAGGAGGGCGAGTTGCGTCCGCAACTGCTCGACCGTTTTGGTTTCAACGTGGCGTTGAGCGGGCAGACCTTGCCGGCCGAGCGTGGGCAGATTATTCGTCGGCGCCTGGATTTCGACAGCGACCCGGCGGCGTTCTGCGCGCAATGGGAAGCGTCGCAGGCGGCCTTGCGCGAACGCTGCACTCAGGCGCGAGCACAGCTGGACACGATCGCGCTGGATGACGAGGCGCTGGCACAGATCACCGAGCGGTGTTTTGCAGCAGGTGTCGACGGTTTGCGTGCGGACCTGGTGTGGTTGCGCGGCGCACGGGCCCACGCCGCCTGGCGTGGCGCCAGGGCTATAGCCGAGGAAGATATCGAAGCGGTTGCCGAATTTGCCCTGCGTCATCGCCGCCAGGAGCAAGTTCCTCCGCCCAGTCCACCGAGTGAAGGGCAGTCGCCCAAATCCACCGACGCTTCGCCAGGCCAAGGCCAGTGGGGCGACATGCCCGCTCCGGCCCTGCCCACCGGAGCGCGCCGGGAAGTCCCCACCTGGCCAAAAAAGCCCTAGGCATTCGCCCCCAACCTGACACGGGGGCGGATGCCCGCCCCAAGGCAGGGCGACTGGACAGCGGCAGTTACGGTAAGGCGCGCAGCGCGAAACAAGGCTCGATCAATTGGCCGGGCACCTTGCTCGGTGGCCGCCCGCAAACCCGTGAAGACCTACTGTTTCACCTGCGCACCCGTTCGGCCCATGAGCTGTGGCTGGTGATTGTCGATGCGTCGGCGTCCACCCGGCGGCACCGTGCGCTCACCGATGCCAAGGGCTTGTTGGCGCAATTGTTTGATGACGGCTACCGCCAGCGGGCGCGGATGGCATTGTTGACGGCCAGCGGGCACTCGCCCAAATGGCAGGTCCAGGGGCTGAAGGCGGCGAAGGGCTTGGCGGGTTGGCTGGATCAATTGGGCGCGGGCGGTGGTACGCCATTGCTGGCTGCGTTGACCGAGGCCGGGGCTTGGCTGGCGCTGCGGCGCAAGCGTTATCCGGCTGAACAACAGCGGCTGCTGGTAATCACTGACGGGAGACTCAAGGACATCGCCGGGTTGCCGTTGCTGGAGTGTCCGGGGCTGTTGGTGGATATCGAGCGTGGGCCGATCAGGATGGGGCGGTCGCAGGCGCTGGCGGTAGGGCTGCAACTGGATTACCGGCATATTGACGATTAGGTGTTGCCGGGCACATTCGGCCAAAGGTCTGCCACCAGGAATAATCGCTCGGCTTCTTCCCAATCCTCGTTCACTTGAACCATCCGTACCAACAACTGCGCCGGCGCCATCGGGTCCAGCTCCGCCAGCCAACCCCTCATCTGGTCTTCACTCCAGACTTCATCCGCCGTGTAATGCGCCGGTGCCAACCACGCATGTCGGGGCAGGGGTTGCCAGCGGCCCGGCTGGCTGCGGGCGACAAACGCTTGCCAATCACGCTGATGCAACCAGCGTCCCCGCAGGTGTTGTGGATGAGCGCCAACGGGCTCAACGGCCTCGCCCGGCCAGGGGTACAACAGATAGCCGCCCAGCCACAAATGCGCATCGAAATGCTGGATATCCAGCGCCGCCAACGCCTCTCGGCTTTCCACCCGCGCTGAAATCGGCAGTTGATGCTGGACCAGATGCGCCAGTTTGCGGTCCAGCCGGTCATGGCAACCCGGCCCCAGCCATTGCGCCGTATCTTGGCCGTTACCGTCCTGTGGCCCGAGATACAGTTTGATCGCCAGTTCCAGGTGATGCACGCCGTCACGGTCACGCAGCAACATGTCCAGCTCACCGAGGGTGTGCCCGGCGCGGCGGATCGGAAGGTTCGCGGCCAACAATTCGACACCCGGCGCATGCTGCACGGCGAACTGCCACAGGCGCTCGTAATACAGGCCCAGGCGACGGGTGCGTGACTGGTTCAGCCACTGCTGCAAGGCGCTGCTGTCCTGATCGAGCTGGCGCAGCCAGTGCTCCAGCAGATGAGGCGCTTGCACCCAATCGCTGCCGGTCAGCGGATGGCGTTGCGGCCACGGCGTTTGCGCCAGCATCGGCGGGGCGAGCATCACCCACGCCAGGTCGCGCACTTCAGGGTGGCGCAGCTGGCGGGGCAGGTTGTGCAGATCCGGGAACACAGTCATGGTCCGAGCATAGCCTTTTAAGTGCGGTGCAGGTGGATGAGAACCCTTGTCATCAAGGCTTCACGGCGACAAAGGATTTTGCCTGGGGCGGCCTTTCGCCCATAATCCTTCTTTTTGCCACACCCCAAATCCCGCAGGAGCCCCATGGAGCAATTTCGCAATATCGGCATTATCGGTCGCCTGGGCAGTACCCAGGTGTTGGACACCGTCCGCCGGCTGAAAAAATTCCTGCTGGAACGCCACCTGCATGTGATCCTCGAAGACACCATCGCCGAAATCCTTCCTGGCCACGGCCTGCAGACCTCATCACGCAAGATGCTCGGTGAAGTGTGTGACATGGTGATTGTGGTCGGCGGCGACGGCAGCCTGCTCGGCGCCGCCCGTGCCTTGGCACGGCATAACGTGCCGGTGCTGGGGATCAACCGTGGCAGCCTGGGTTTTCTCACCGATATCCGCCCGGATGAGCTGGAAGTCGAAGTGGCCAAGGTGCTCGACGGCCATTACCTGGTGGAGAACCGCTTCCTGCTGCAAGCCGAAGTGCGCCGCCACGGCGAAGCCATCGGCCAGGGCGATGCCCTGAATGACGTGGTGTTGCATCCCGGCAAGTCCACGCGGATGATCGAGTTCGAACTCTATATAGACGGCCAGTTCGTGTGCAGCCAGAAGGCCGACGGCCTGATTGTAGCCACGCCCACCGGCTCCACCGCCTATGCGTTGTCGGCGGGTGGCCCGATCATGCATCCCAAGCTGGATGCCATTGTGATCGTGCCGATGTACCCCCATATGTTGTCGAGCAGGCCGATTGTGGTCGACGGCAACAGTGAGCTGAAAATCGTGGTGTCCAAAGACATGCAAATCTACCCGCAGGTGTCGTGTGACGGGCAGAACCATTTCACCTGCGCCCCCGGTGACACCATCACCGTGAGCAAAAAGGCACAGAAGTTGCGGTTGATCCACCCGCTGGACCACAACTACTACGAAGTGTGCCGCACCAAGCTGGGCTGGGGCAGCCGCTTGGGGGGTGGAGGCGACTGATGCTCGATCCCGCGCGTAGCTACGACCTGATTGGTGACGTGCACGGTTGCGCTCATACCCTTGAGCACTTGCTCGACCTGTTGGGTTACCACAAGCAGGGCGGCACCTGGCGCCATCCATCGCGCATGGCGGTGTTCCTCGGCGATATCATCGACCGTGGCCCACGTATCCGCGAGGCGTTGCACATCGTCCACGACATGACCGAAGCCGGCCAGGCGCTGTGCATCATGGGCAACCATGAGTTCAATGCGCTGGGCTGGACCACGCCGGCACCGCCGGGCAGTGGCAGGCAGTTCGTGCGCGAACACAACCCACGGCACGCGCGGTTGATCCACGAGACCCTGACTCAGTTCGAACGCCACCCGGCCGACTGGCACGACTTCCTCGGCTGGTTCTATGACATGCCACTGTTTGTCGATGCCGGACGCTTCCGTGTGGTGCATGCCTGCTGGGATGACGGCTTTATCGATCCGTTGCGCGCCACGTTCCCGGACGGCTGCATCGACCAGCACTTCCTGCAGGCCGCCGCCGTGCCGGGCAGTTTTGCCTGCAACGCTTTCGACCGTCTGCTGCGTGGCACCGACATGCGTCTGCCGGATGGCCTCACGCTGACCGGTGGCGATGGCCTGACGCGTTCGTTCTTCCGCACCAAGTTCTGGGAAGACGACCCCAAGACCTACGGCGACATCGTGTTCCAGCCCGACGCCTTGCCGGAGCCAGTGGCGCGTACGCCGTTATCGTCCACTGAAAAGAATTCCCTGCTGCGCTACGGCGTCGACGAACCTTTGTTGTTTGTCGGGCATTACTGGCGCAGCGGCAAACCGGCGCCGATCCGCGAGAACCTGGCGTGCCTGGACTACAGCGCCGTGCTGTACGGCAAGCTGGTGGCTTATCGTCTGGATCAGGAAACGCGCCTGGATCCGAGTAAATTCGTATGGGTCGACGTTGAGCGCCCCGAGGTCATCAAATGAGTACCGTGGCTGTATTGCGCCTGCCCCTGAGTGTTGATCTGGGCGGCTTTGTCCAGTTGCTGCAACGCATGCACGTGCCCCACCGCGTCAGCGAAGAGGCGGGCGAGCAGGTGTTGTGGGTGCCGGAAACCATCAGCGACGACGTGCGTGTGCTGTATCAACGCTTTCCCGCCGGTGACCCGGACCAGCAACTGGATATTCCCGAGCAGGCGCCGGTCAAGCGCCCCGGGTTTGTGCAGCAACTGCGCCAAAGCCCGGTGACTGCGCTGGTGTTGCTGGCAAGCATCATCGTAGGCGCGCTGACCTTGCTCGGTGAAAACCTGCCAGCCATGAGCTGGCTGACGTTCCTGCAGTTTCGCATCGTCGGCGAGTACATCCAGTTCACGCCCCTGGCCGACAGCCTGGCGGCGGGTCAGTGGTGGCGCCTGGTCACGCCGATGCTGATCCACTTCGGCATCCTGCACCTGGCCATGAACGGCATGTGGTACTGGGAACTGGGCCGGCGCATCGAAGCGCGCCAGGGCAGCATCAACTTGCTCGGCCTGACGCTGTTGTTCAGCCTGGTGTCGAACTACGCTCAATACGTTTTTGGCGGCCCTGGCCTGTTCGGTGGGTTGTCCGGTGTGCTGTATGGCCTGCTCGGGCATTGCTGGATCTTTCAATTACTGTCGCCAAATCCGGCCTATCGCCTGCCCCGTGGGGTGCTGGTGATGATGCTGGTGTGGTTGCTGCTTTGCCTGTCGGGGCTGGTCTCGATGATCGGTTTCGGCGAAATCGCCAACGCTGCCCATGTCGGCGGCCTGGTTATCGGTTGCCTGACGGGTTTGCTAGGTGGGCTGTACAGCCGCCGCAAAGCCTCTCTTTGATAAGGAAGAGCCTTATGTCCTCTTTTGCTGAAATGATCGAAAACATCACCCCGGACATCTACGAGAGCCTCAAGCTCGCCGTGGAGATCGGCAAGTGGTCCGATGGCCGCAAGCTCTCCGCCGAACAGCGCGAGCTGTCGTTGCAGGCCATGATCGCCTGGGAAATCCAGAACCTGCCGGAAGAGCAGCGCACCGGCTACATGGGCCCGCAGGAATGTGCGTCCAAGTCGGCTCCGGTGCCGAACATCCTGTTCAAGTCGGATGCGATCCATTGATTGAAATTGGTCGCGGTGCAGTCAGCAAGATGTCGGCGCAACTCGGTGAGCCGACCGTTCAATACGCGTTTCGTTTGGGCGATGTCGAGGTGCCGGTCAACCCGTTGATTGGTACACACGTACGCCTGGAATACCTCGGTGCCATCCATTGCAGCCATTGCGGCCGCAAGACCAAGACCAGCTTCAGCCAGGGTTACTGCTACCCGTGCATGACCAAGCTGGCCCAGTGTGACCTGTGCATTATGAGCCCCGAGCGTTGTCATTACGACGCTGGCACCTGCCGCGATCCGGGCTGGGGTGAAAAATTCTGCATGACCGACCACGTGGTGTACCTGGCGAATTCGTCGGGGATCAAGGTCGGCATCACCCGCGCCACCCAGTTGCCGACGCGCTGGCTGGACCAGGGCGCGAGCCAGGCGCTGCCGATCATGCGCGTGGCGACCCGCCAGCAGTCCGGTTTCGTCGAAGACCTGTTCCGCAGTCAAGTAGCCGATAAAACCAACTGGCGTGCGCTGCTCAAAGGCGACGCCCAAGCCGTCGACCTCAAGCAGGTGCGCGATGAGCTGTTCGCCTCTTGCGCCGAAGGCTTGCTCGGTTTGCAGGAACGCTTTGGCCTGCAAGCCATCCAACCGGTAACCGACATCGAACCGATCGAAATCCGCTACCCGGTCGAGCAGTATCCGGCCAAGATCGTCAGCTTCAACCTGGACAAGAACCCGATTGCCGAAGGCACGCTGCTGGGGATCAAGGGCCAATACCTGATCTTCGACACCGGCGTTATCAACATTCGTAAGTACACGGCCTACCAGCTCGCCGTGCATCAGTAGAAGGATGCCACCCATGCGCACCGAACAACCGAAGATGATCTACCTGAAGGACTATCAGGCGCCGGACTACCTGATCGAAGAGACGCACCTGACCTTCGAGTTGTTCGAGGACCACAGCCTGGTCCACGCGCAACTGGTGATGCGCCGCAACCCTGAGCGCGGCGCCGGTTTGCCGCCATTGGTGCTGGACGGCCAGCAACTGGAGCTGCTGAGCGTGAACCTTGCCGATCAGGAATTGACGGCAGATGACTACCAACTGACCGACAGCCACCTGACGGTACAGCCCAAGAGTGCGACCTTTACCTTGGATACCACGGTAAAAATCCACCCGGAAACCAACACCGCCCTGGAAGGCCTGTACAAGTCCGGCAGCATGTTCTGCACCCAGTGCGAGGCCGAAGGTTTCCGCAAGATCACCTACTACCTCGACCGCCCGGACGTGATGAGCATCTTCACCACCACGGTGATCGCCGAGCAACACCGCTACCCGATCCTGCTGTCCAACGGCAACCCGATTGCCAGTGGCCCCGGTGAAGACGGCCGCCACTGGGCGACCTGGGAGGACCCGTTCAAGAAGCCGGCGTACCTGTTTGCCCTGGTGGCCGGTGATTTGTGGTGTGTCGAAGACACCTTCACCACCATGACCAACCGCGAAGTCGCGCTGCGCATCTACGTCGAGCCGGAAAACATCGACAAGTGCCAGCACGCCATGACCAGCCTGAAAAAATCCATGCGCTGGGACGAAGAAACCTACGGCCGCGAGTACGACCTCGACATCTTCATGATCGTGGCGGTAAACGACTTCAACATGGGCGCCATGGAAAACAAGGGCCTGAACATCTTCAACTCCAGCGCCGTGCTGGCCCGCGCCGAAACCGCTACCGACGCCGCGCACCAGCGGGTCGAGGCGATCGTCGCCCACGAATACTTCCACAACTGGTCGGGCAACCGCGTGACCTGTCGCGACTGGTTCCAGCTGTCGCTCAAGGAAGGCTTCACCGTTTACCGTGACTCGCAGTTCTCTGCCGACATGAACTCGGCCACGGTCAAGCGCATCCAGGACGTGGCGTACCTGCGTACCCACCAGTTTGCCGAAGATGCCGGCCCGATGGCCCACGCGGTGCGTCCGGACAGCTTTATCGAAATCTCCAACTTCTACACCCTGACCGTGTACGAAAAGGGCTCGGAAGTTGTGGGCATGATCCATACCTTGCTCGGCGCCGAAGGCTTCCGCAAAGGCAGCGACCTGTACTTCGAACGCCATGACGGCCAGGCCGTAACCTGCGACGATTTCGTCAAGGCCATGGAAGACGCCAATGGCGCCGACCTGACGCAGTTCAAGCGCTGGTACAGCCAGGCCGGCACGCCACGTCTGGCGGTGAGCGAGTCCTATGACGCCACGGCGAAAACCTACAGCCTGACCTTCCGCCAGAGCTGCCCGGCAACCCCGGACAAGGTAGAAAAACTTCCGTTCGTGATCCCGGTGAAACTGGGTTTGCTGGACGGCAAGGGCGCCGGTATCGCCTTGCGCCTGGCCGGGGAAGCGGCTGTTGGTGCCACGTCCCGCGTGATCTCGGTGACCGAAGCCGAGCAGACCTTCACCTTCGTGGACATCCCGGAGCAGCCATTGCCTTCGCTGCTGCGCGGTTTCTCGGCGCCGGTGAAGTTGAGCTTCCCGTACAACCGCGATCAACTGATGTTCCTGATGCAGCACGACAGCGACGGCTTCAACCGCTGGGATGCCGGCCAGCAGTTGTCGGTGCAGGTGTTGCAGGAACTCATCGCCCAGCATCAGCAAGGCCAGGCCTTGCACATGGATCAACGTTTGATCACCGCGCTGCGCAGCGTGTTGAGCGACGAAAGCCTGGATCAGGCCATGGTTGCAGAGATGCTGTCGTTGCCGGGTGAAGCCTATCTTACGGAAATCAGCGAGGTTGCGGATGTGGATGCCATCCACGCCGCCCGTGAGTTTGCTCGCAAACAACTGTCGGAGAATCTGCACGAAGCACTGTGGTTGCGCTATCAGGCCAATCGCGAGCTGTCCAAGCAGACGCCTTATGTGGCAGCGGCCGAGCACTTTGCCCGTCGTGCGTTGCAGAACATTGCGCTGTCGTACCTGATGCTCAGTGGCAAACCGGAAGTGTTGGCGGCGACCCTCGAACAGTTCGATACCGCCGACAACATGACCGAGCGCCTGACCGCGCTGGCGGTGCTGGTGAATTCGCCGTTCGACGCAGAGAAGGCCCAGGCCCTGGCGGTGTTTGCCGAGAACTTCAAGGACAACCCGTTGGTCATGGACCAGTGGTTCAGCGTACAGGCTGGCAGCACTTTGCCGGGCGGGCTGGGGCGCGTGAAGGCGTTGATGGAGCACCCGGCGTTCACGATGAAGAACCCGAACAAGGTGCGTGCATTGGTTGGCGCCTTTGCCGGGCAGAACTTGATCAACTTCCATGCCGCAGACGGTTCGGGCTATCGCTTCCTGGCGGATCTGGTGATCGAGCTGAATGGCTTCAACCCACAGATCGCTTCACGCCAATTGGCGCCGTTGACCCGCTGGCGCAAATACGACAGCGCGCGCCAGGCGCTGATGAAAGCGGAGCTGGAGCGCATTCGATCGTCGGGCGAGCTGTCGAGCGATGTATTTGAGGTGGTCAGCAAGAGCCTGGCTTAAGCGGGATCGCTGAATGAAAAACGGCCTGTTCGACAGGCCGTTTTTTTTCGCCTCAGATAACCGGCGGGCGAGGGGTGTCCAGGCCGTAGTCGATGGGGAAACGTTCGGCGATGATGCCGTGCGGTACGCCCAGTGGTATAGCGCTGGCGTTGTCGAGGCGGGTGACTTGCTCGGCTGACAACTGCACATTCAATGCGCCTAAGGTGCTGTCCAGTTGGGCGCGAGTGCGTGAACCCAGGATCGGGATCAATGCAGTGGTGGAGCGGCGCGCTTTTTCCCGTAGCCAGGCGATGGCAACGTGGGTTGGTGAGGCTTCCACTTCGGCGGCGACCGCCAGCAGGGTGTCCAGCACGGCGGTTTCACGGGCGCTGTGTTCGGCGTGCACCAGGATCCCGAGTTTGTTGGCGCGGTTGTCGTCCTGGGTGTTGCGGTACTTGCCGGTCAGGAAGCCACCGCCGAGGGGCGACCACAGTGTGGCAGCCAGGCCCAGGGCTTCGGCCATCGGCAGCAGTTCGCGGTCGGCGGTGCGCTCGACCAGGCTGTATTCCACCTGGATGCCGATGATCGGCGCAAAGTTGCGCACTTCGGCCAGCAGGTCGGCGCGGGCAATGCGCCAGGCGGGGAAGTTGGAAAGGCCGGCGTAATGGATCTTGCCGGCGCAAACCAGGTCATCGAGGCCGCGCAAGATCTCTTCCATGGGCGTGACGTTGTCGCTCATGTGCGCCCAGAGCAGGTCGATGCGGTCGGTGTTCAGGCGCTTGAGGCTTTCTTCCACCGAGCGAACCAGGTTCTTGCGGTTGTTGCCGAGCCTGATTGTGCCTTCATCCGACGGCTGGGTGCGCAAGGTGTACTTGGTGGCCACCACCAGGTTGTCGCGTTCGGCGGCGATAAATTCGCCCAGCAATTTTTCGGCCTGGCCGAATTGGTAACCGTTGGCGGTATCGAGGAAGTTGCCGCCGGCCTCAAGGTAACCGTCGAAAATCTGCTTGGCTTCATCGCGTTCGGCGCCATGGCCCCAGCCCGTACCGAAATTACCGGTGCCCAAGGCCAGTTCAGATACCTGCAGACCGCTGCGGCGGCCAAAGACTTTATTGCGCATACAAGGACTCCTGAGGCAGTGATTTTTCTTACATGTTTATCAACATGTATTTAATATGATCGCTATAATTTATTCGGTCAAGGGGCTTTTTTACTGCTGACGTTTTCTGACAGGGGGCTCTGCTAAGCTGCGGGACTTTTCCTTTTTGGCGGGGATTCCCGTGTCGCGAACGACTCGTCTACTGACTTTGCTCCAGGCCCTGCGGGGCAAGAAACGCCCGGTGACGGCTGCCGTGCTGGCGGCGCAGCTGGAGGTGTCCGAGCGCACGCTTTACCGCGATATCGCCGAACTGACTGCATTAGGTGCGCCTATTTTCGGCGAGGCGGGGGTTGGGTATGTGTTACGCAGCGGCTTGTTTTTGCCGCCCTTGATGCTGAACGCCGAGGAAACCGAGGCCATCGTGCTTGGCTTGCGCTACGTGGATCAGCGCGGTGATGACGTGCTCAGCCGCGCCGCCGCCAACGCCCTGGCAAAGATCGCCGACGTGCTCGACCCAGCCGCTCAGGAGGCCCTGCGCAACCCGACGGTGTTGCCGGGGCCGCCAGGCTTCGGTTATCCGGAGAACCGCGTGCCGCTGAATGTGTTTCGCGAGGCCATCCGCAACCAGGCCAAGTTGCATATCGATTACGCGGACGCCAGCCAGACCCAGAGCCAGCGCCTGATCTGGCCCCTGGCCTTGGGGTTCCTGAATGAAGTGCGGGTGATCGTCGCCTGGTGTGAGCTGCGTGGCGCGTATCGCACCTTTCGTACCGACCGCGTGGCGAGTGCCGAGGCCCGTGGCGAGCGTTATCCGGGGCGGCGCAGCGACTGGCTGCGCGGCTGGCGCAAGCTGATGGAGCAGAATGAATCCGGGCCATTCACTCCTGACAAAAACTGACACAACCCTGGCTTAGCATGGCACCACAAATCACCAAGAAAGGAGCTGTGCCATGTCTATTCCTGAGTTGGCACCGGCCATCGTGGCCTATCTCGAAGCCGCCAATGCCCGTGACACTTCGGCTGTCGCCCACTGTTTTGCCGACGACGCCAATGTGTTCGATGAGGGGCAGCATCAGGTCGGTACCGCTGCCATCGCACGCTGGATGGAAGACACTGCACGCCGTTACCAGCCAAGGGTCGAAGTGCTCAAGGTGCAACACCGTACGGGCAAAGTGTTGGTCAGCAACGTGGTGTCCGGCAATTTTCCCGGCAGCCCCTTGGAGCTGCGCTACACCTTTCGCTTGAACGAACAAGGCAAGATTTCACGGCTGGATATTTCCCTGTAGGTCATACTGGCGGGCATGACTTTCGACTCGCCCCTCGCGGCCTACCAACACGCCATCGCTCAACAGGGCTTCGTGGCCGACGACGCCCAGCGCCGCGCGGTGGAAGCGTTGCAAGCCTGCCATGAAGCCTTGCACCAAGGTCGTGCGCCCAGCATGGGCGTTTATCTGTGGGGCCCGGTGGGCCGTGGCAAAACCTGGCTGATGGATCAGTTCTACCAAAGCTTGAAAGTGCCCGCACGCCGCCAGCATTTTCATCACTTCATGGGCTGGGTGCATCAACGCCTGTTTCAACTGACCGGCACGCACGATCCTTTGCAGGCGCTTGCTCGGGAATTGAGCCGTGAGGTGCGGGTGCTGTGCTTTGACGAGCTGTTCGTCAATGACATTGGTGACGCGATTATCCTGGGGCGCCTGTTTCAGGTGATGTTCGAGGAAGGCGTGGTGATGGTCTGCACCTCCAACCAACCGCCAGACCAGCTGTATGCCGAGGGTTTCAACCGCGAGCGGTTCCTACCGGGGATTGCAGCGATACAACAGCATATGCAAGTGATTGCGGTGGATGGGGGAGAGGACCACCGTTTGCATCCGGGTATCGGTATCCAACGCTATTGGATCAATCAGCCCTCCGCGTTGGCTGGTGTGTTCAAGCAATTGGCCGAAGGCCAGCCAGTGCGCAGTGGGCCTGTCGCAGTGGGACATCGCTCCATCGTCGCGGTGCAATCCAGCGATACCGTACTGTGGTGCCGTTATGCTGATCTGTGTGAGCAACCCCTGGCAGCCATGGACTTCATGCTGCTCTGCGATCGATTCAAGGCGATCCTGCTGGGCGAGGTGCCCAACCTCAGTGCGCAAAAACGTCCAGGGCGGATTGCCCGTGGCACCGAAGACGGTGCGCAACGGGTGGAGGCGGGTGATCGCGAGTTGCCCGAATTGTCGGTGCACGATGACAGTGTGCGACGGTTTATCGCCTTGGTGGACGAGTGCTACGACCGTAAAGTGCCGTTGTTCATCGAGGCGCAGGTGCCGCTTGAGCGCCTCTATACCGAGGGTTACCTGGAGTTTCCCTTCCGTCGCACTTTGAGCCGCCTGCAAGAAATGCAATTGCAGCGTTTTTCCTGATGCGTGTGCGAACAAACCCCTGAAACGAACAGTCTCGCCCTTTTTAGAGGCACAACCTACGTGTTTTCAAACGTCTATTTGTAGTTAATCTCCTTCAGTTGGCGGTGCTCCCACGCTTACAATCATGCCCTCAAAGGGAACAGATTCCCTTGTTGCCGTTATCGAGGAAGGAAATGGACACCCCTGACATCCTGGTGCTGCAAGCCAGCTACACCAATACCGTGCATGCCGAAGCCATTGCGCTGTTACTCAATCATTACGCCAAAGATCCCATGGGGGGCGGGCACGGCCTGGACCCGGATTTGCTGGCGCAGTTGCCAGCAGAGTTGGCCAAGCGTGCACATGCGTTCAGCGTATTGGCGTTTGTGAATGGAGAGCCGGCCGGGCTGGTGAATTGTTTTGAAGGATTTTCCACATTTGCCTGCCGTCCGCTGGTCAACGTCCACGACGTGGTGGTGAAGGATAGGTTTCGGGGGCTGGGGCTGAGCCAGAAAATGTTGCAGAAGGTCGAGGAAATCGCTCGTCAGCGCGGCTGCTGCAAAATCACCCTGGAGGTGCTGGAAGGCAATGCGGTGGCTCAGTCGGCCTATCGCAAGTTCGGTTTTGATGATTCGATATTTGATCCAGCGCACGGGCGCATGTTGTTCTGGAGCAAACCGCTTTAATAAATAGCAGGCAAAAAAAGGGCGCCATTCATTAAATGGCGCCAAGTTCACCTTAGCCATAGGAGCAGGATGGTAAAGTGCCGTGCGGTTAAACCCGTTGAATCAAGTGTTCGGTTGTTGCTCGGCGGTGGATTGACCTGCCGCCTCTTTCTTCACGTTCTTCCCATCAGCCTGCGCGGTTTGTTCAGCCGTGCCGTGCGTCTTTTGCTGAATGAACGTGAAGTTGTTGTAGAACTCCTTCGAACGCTCGGAACCGCCTTCGGCAAAGGCTGCGGCGGAGGTCAGGGTCATCAGGCTGGCAAGCACTAGGGTGGAGAGTTTCATGGCAGTATTCCCATTAAGAGTGATCGGTATCCGCTCTGTCCTTGATCAGATTCATGGGGCGAGTTTGGCGTGAGTTTATTAAGTAGGAATTAACGCGAAAAACCCCCGAAGTTAACAATTTCGTTAACTTCGGGTTAAGAAGTCTTACAGCTTCCAGTCCAATGCCAGCGTGATCGAGCGCGGGTCACCCCAATACACGCCATTATAGAAACCAACGCGTTCGTAATATTTTTTATCAAATAGATTGTTGACGTTAACTGACGCCGAAACATGTTCGTCGAACTGGTAGCGCGACATCAGGTTGACCACGGTGTAGGCCTGTTGCGTGATCTTGGTCGCAGTGGTGATGAGGTCGCCGTCCTGATTGCGGCCACCCGTTGGACGTCCGGCAAATGCGTAGAAGTCGCTTTGCCAATTGACCGCGCCTCCCACCGTCAACCCGCGCCATTCACCGGGCAAGCGATAGGCTGTCGACATCTTCAGCAGGTTCATCGGCTGATCGGTGTTGTTGCGTTGCTTATCGCCGTTGAGCGAGTGGGTGTAGGTGTAGCCTGCGGTAAGATTCCAGTCGGGCATCACCTCACCTGACACCTCGACCTCAAAGCCCTGCACCTTATTGCCTTTGCCACCGGACTTGTAGAACTGCTCACGGGTGACCGGGTCGGGTGGGGCGGCATTGTCGAGTTCGGCCACGTTATCCTGGGTGCTCCAAAAGTACGCGGCGGCCAGGTTCAATCGCTCGTTCAGCAGGCTGCCCTTGAGGCCGATTTCGTAGTTGCTGCCCACCACCGGTTCCAGGTATTTCTTGCTGGCGTCGCGTTCGTCCTGCGGGTTGAAGATATCGGTGTAGCTGGCATATACCGTGTATTGCGGCGTCAGGTCGTAGAGTAGCCCGGCGTAGGGCGTCCACATGTCGTTGTGGGTCTGGCGGGTTTTGGGTTGGGGGATGCGCTGGTAATTGGCGTCGTAATCAGCTGGGGTGCTTTCAATTTCCCAACTGCCATACCGGCTGCCCAATACCGCGTGAAGCCTGTCGGTCAGGCTCAGTCGGGTGGCCAGGTACCCGGCCTTTTGTTGTTTGCTTGAGTGTGGCCCCTTGAGCCCGGTGGTACGGTCGGGGAACTTGACGATATTGCCCATGTGTTGCCAGTCAGGGATGGTTTCGTAGCCTTCGGGTGTGCTGTAGCGCTGGTAGGGCGAGGAATCCCTCTGCTGCGACTCCCCATACCCGACCATCAGTTCATGCTCGCGGCCCAGCAGTGTGTAGGCGCCAGCGAGGTTGAAGTCCACGGCATCCATCTTCGATGTGCCGACCATCTGGTTGGTCCAGGCTGTCATGCCGCTGCCGTCAGGATTCGGGAAACCCGCGCCGCCGTAATAGACCTTGCCGTCGGTGTCGCTTTGTCGGTGGGTGTAGGCGGCTTTCAGGCGCCAGTCCTCGGACAGTTTGTGATCGAGCGAGGCAAAGGTGGTCTTGTCCTTCAGCGGCCAGGAACTCCAGTCAGTGGCCATATTGGCGGAGCGCGACAGGCGGGCCTTGCTGCCATCGCTGTTCCAATAGGGCAGTGTGCCCCAAGAGGTACCCTGAACATGCTTGTTCTGATAGTCGAAGCCTACGGCCACCACGGTATCGTCTGTCAGATCGGCCTCGAGGATGCCGTAGCCGACTTCCCTCTGCAGGGCGTAGTTGTCGCGAAAGGACTGGCTGTCGCGATAAGCCATTACCGTACGTCCGCGCAGGCGCCCATCAAATGCCAGCGGGCCGCCCACATCCAGGTAGCTGTAGTAGTTGTCATGGCTGGCACCGCTGACTCCGGTCTTGGCTTGCCACTGTGACGTCGGGCGCTTGCGGATCATGTTGACCGTGGCCGATGGGTCGCCTGCACCCGTGGTCAGGCCGGTCGCACCGCGCACCACTTCGATACGGTCGTAGATGATGGTGTCGGAGTCGGACTTCATGCGCCCAAAGGTATTGAGCATGCCATCCACCTGGAAATTGTTGATGGAGTAGCCGCGCGACGAGTAGCCGGCGCGGTCCGAATCCATGTGCTGGACCGTCACCCCTGTGGTCTGGCGCAGCACATCAGTCAAGGTATTGAGATTGAAATCATCCATCTGCTGGCGAGTGATCACCGAGATCGATTGCGGAGTGTCCTTGACCGACAGGTTCAGCCGGGTGGCAGTGCTCATGGAACCGGTGGTGTAGGCCCCGGTGTGCTCGGTGGTGGCACCCAGGCCTTCGGCGGTGATGCTGGTGGCGCCGAGTTCGAGGGCTTTGTTTTCGGGGTCGATTTCAGCCAGTAGATCCGGGCTCATTGCCACAGTGAACAGGCCGAGGGTGAAGGTCATGGAACGGGTGAGGGGCGCGAACATCGCGGAAGACTCCTTGTCGTCTTTGCGGCCTTTTCGGTGGAAAAGGCCATGGTTCAAAGACGAAAGGAGCGAGGGAACTTTAGGTTTAAACGAGAATGATTATTATCGGCTTGTTACAACGCTGGCTTTTCCTGAAGCACAACGTCGGTGGGGTTCGCTTTTTTCGGCTTGATCAGGCTGAAATCGATCAACGGCTTCTGCTGACGCTGATAGGGATTGCCGATCATCTGCGGGCGCGGCGTAAAGCTGTCACTCACCAGGCTTTTCGTACGATCCAATTCCTTGAAGCTCAGACCGGCAAGATCAGCCCAGGTGTGAATCAACTGCGAACTGCTGTAGGGCCGCTGTAAATCGCCGGCAAAGCTCCAGTCGTGGGTTTCCCGCCATTTTGGTGAGGCGTAGGCCATGAACGGAATGGTGTACATCGGCGCGGTCGGCTTGGCTTCGTTGCGCCCCAGGGTGGCGTGGCCCGCTGAGTCAAATACGTCTTCGCCATGGTCCGACAGGTACAACAGGAAGCCGTTGGGATCGGTCTTGGCGTAGTCCTTGATCAGACTCGATACCACGAAGTCGTTGTACAGCACGGCGTTGTCGTAGCTGTTGTAGGTCGGCAGTTGATCGTCGGTCACGCCCGCCGGTACGCCTTGGCGGTCAGTGAATTTGTCGAAGGTCGGCGGGTAGCGGTACTGGTAGCTCATGTGGGTGCCCAGCAAGTGGACCACAATAAATTTACGTTCCGCAGGATCAGCCAACGCCTTGGAAAACGGTGCCAGCACATCGCCGTCGTATTGGCGGGCGTTCTGGTTGCGGTTGTTGTTCAGGTACACCTGTTCGTCGGCCTGTTCGGAGAAGGTCGTGAGCATGGTGTTGCGTTTGGTCATGGTCTGCTGGTTGGTGATCCAGTAGGTCTTGTAGCCTGCCTGTTTCATCACGCTGACAATGGATGGCGTCTTGAGGTACAGGTCAGGGTTTTCTTCGTCGGCGAAGGTCAGGACCTGTTGCAGGGCTTCGATGGTGTAGGGGCGCGGGGTGATGACGTTGTCGAACACGGCTAATTGATCGCGCAGTTTGTCCAACTCAGGCGTGGTGTTGCGCGGGTAGCCGTAGAGGCTCATGCGCTGGCGGTTGGTCGACTCACCGATGACCAGCACCAGGGTGGACGGCTGGCCGGCCATGGTGTCCTTCAGGTTGGTCAAGGGTGGAATCTGGCTGGCGCTGTCGAGCATGCCTTGCATGTTGTCCAGCTGCTCGGTGTAGCGGCGGTAGGCGACGATCATCTGCCACGGCACGGCGGGTTCGATGCGCGACTCAAAGCGGTCTAGGGCGTCGCCAAGGGTGTCGCTGCGGGCGATCTGTTTGACCAGCGGGTAACCAATGATGCCCACCAGGATTGCGGTCGCCGCGATCAGCGCCTGGCCACGCGGCAGGTACACCGGTCGTACACGAGTCCAGAGGAAAATAGCCACGGCGGTGTGGGCCATGAACGCCAGCACGATCCACCAGGCGAAGTATTGGGTCGCGTATTCGCCGGCTTCAGAGATGTTCGACTCGAACATGATGAAGATGACGCTCTGGGAAAACTCCTGCTGGTAGATGAAGAAATATCCCAGGCTGGCCATGGAGCAGGCCCACAGGACGACGCCGATCAAGGCGGCAAGCAAGCGCGTACGACGAGGGAAAATCAGCAGCGGCGCCAGCCAGATCGCACTCATGAAGAACGCTTGGCGAAAACCACTGAAACCGGCAGTGCCGCTGAGTTGAATCAGCAGTTGGGTAATACCCGAGAAGTACCAGAAAAACAGGAACAGCCAGCCAAGGCCGGCCCAATCAAAGCCTTTCGCAGACTTGGTGCTGCGTTCGAACATCGCCATCCAGCGCTCCAACCCGATAATTTTCAGTTGACGCGCGGGGGGCGCACGCAACAGAGGCCGCCCATGCATGGGGTGGCCCTTCGGGCAGGAGTATCGGGAGGGGTATGTGAAAACTTTGTGAGATTTTTGTAGGTGTAATCTTACAAAGCGATGACAGGGCTTAGCAAAGCGCTGGCTGGGCGCCGGAAGGCTGATCCAGCTGGGCTTGGATGATGTGCGAGCGCAAGCGCAAGACTTCCTGCTGCAGCTGTTCGCGTTCGTCTTTCAACTGGCGCAGCTCATCGCGTCGAATGTTGACGTAGAGGGTCTGTGGCGGACGATTCATCTGTGCAGTGCTCATTGCTTACCTCGCAAATAGCCGGTGTGTCGCGGTGTGCCAGAACGCTTGAGTCGAGGTTCTCGGCAGCAGTCAGGACAATTCTGAATTCTTTTTGCGAGCAATGGAACTTTTTTATTTTTGATGGTCGTGTGACTTTTTGTGCCGTGATGGTGAAATGGTGGCAGCTTTTTT
Organism: Pseudomonas reactans; assembly: GCF_013387025.1. Lineage (NCBI taxonomy): Bacteria > Pseudomonadati > Pseudomonadota > Gammaproteobacteria > Pseudomonadales > Pseudomonadaceae > Pseudomonas > Pseudomonas reactans. The sequence goes on from NZ_JACAQP010000041.1 coordinate 27,974, forward strand.
CCATGAAACTACATCGATATCCGCCTGACTAACCCTCATTGGCCTCATTGCGCTATAAACTATGCACACATTTTTTTAGTAGTTAGGAGCATCAGCACATGCAACTGGGGATTATCGGACTAGGCCGCATGGGCGGGAATATTGCACGGCGCCTGATGCTCAATGGGCATACCACCGTTGTTTACGACCGTAACGAAGCTTTTGTAAAAGGCTTGAGTGAAGAGGGCGCCACGGGCGTTGCCGACCTCAAGGCATTGGTGGCCGGGCTGCAGAAACCGCGCACCGTTTGGGTGATGTTGCCAGCCGGCGCACCGACCGAAGACACCATCAACGAACTGAGTACGCTGCTGGAAGACGGTGACGCAATCATCGACGGCGGCAACACCAACTACAAGGACGACGTTCGCCGGGCCAAGGCCCTGGCGGAAAAAGGCCTGCACTATGTTGACGTCGGCACCTCCGGCGGCGTCTGGGGCCTGGAGCGTGGCTATTGCATGATGATCGGCGGTGACGCCGAGACCGTGCAGCGCCTAGACCCGATCTTCAAGAGCCTGGCCCCGGGCCTGGGTAATATCCCGCGTACCAAGGACCGTTCAGACAGCGCTGACCCGCGCGCCGAACAGGGCTACATTCACGCCGGCCCTGCGGGTTCCGGGCACTTCGTCAAGATGATCCACAACGGCATCGAATACGGGATGATGCAGGCGTTTGCCGAAGGGTTTGACATTCTCAAGACCAAAAACTCGGAAAACCTGCCGCAAGACCAGCGCTTCGACCTGAATGTGGCCGATATCGCTGAAGTCTGGCGCCGTGGCAGCGTGGTCTCGTCCTGGCTGCTGGACCTGACCGCCGATGCCCTGGCCACCGACCCGAAACTCGACGGTTACTCCGGCTCCGTGGCCGACAGTGGTGAAGGCCGCTGGACCATCGAAGCCGCCATGGAACAAGCCGTGCCCGTACCGGTACTGTCCACCTCGCTGTTCGCACGCTTCCGCTCGCGCCAGCAGAGCACCTACGGTGACAAAATGCTGTCTGCCATGCGCTTCGGCTTTGGTGGCCACGTGGAGACTTCCAAAAAATGACCGCCAACGGCAAGAAACCCAAGGCCGAACCTGCTCCGCCCACCACGCTGTTTCTGTTTGGTGCCCATGGTGATCTTGTCAAGCGCCTGCTCATGCCGGCGCTGTACAACCTCAGCCGTGATGGGTTGCTGGGCGACGGCCTGCGCATTGTCGGCGTTGATCACAACGCCATCAGCGACGCCGACTTCGCCAAGAAACTCGAAGATTTCATTCGCACCGAAGCGGCGAGCAAGGTCAGGGGGAATGGGGAAAACGCCCTGGACCCTGAGCTGTGGGCGCAGTTGGCCAAAGGCATCAGCTACGTCGAGGGTGACTTCCTCGACGACAGCACTTACGGCGACATCGGCAAGAAGATCGCCGACAGTGGCACCGGCAACGCCGTGTTCTACCTGGCCACTGCACCGCGTTTCTTCAGTGACGTGGTGCAGCGCCTGGGCAGCGCCGGGCTGCTGACGGAAACTGACGACAGCTTCCGTCGTGTGGTCATCGAGAAGCCCTTCGGCTCCGACCTGGCCACCGCCGAAGCGCTGAACGCCAGTCTGCTCAAGGTGATGAGCGAGAAGCAGATCTATCGCATCGACCATTACCTGGGCAAGGAAACGGTGCAGAACATCCTGATCAGCCGCTTCTCCAACGTGCTGTTCGAAGCGTTCTGGAACAACCATTACATTGATCACGTGCAAATCACTGCGGCCGAAACCGTTGGCGTTGAAACCCGTGGCAACTTCTTCGAGAAGACTGGGACCCTGCGCGACATGGTGCCCAACCACCTGTTCCAGTTGCTGGCGATGGTCGCGATGGAACCGCCCGCTGCCTTTGGCGCCGATGCCGTACGCGGTGAAAAGGCCAAGGTGATCGGTGCGGTACGCCCTTGGTCCCTCGACGATGCGCGGGCCAACTCAGTGCGTGGCCAGTACACCGCCGGTGAAATCGGCGGCAAGGCACTGCCGGGTTATCGCGAAGAGGCCAATGTCGCCCCGGACAGCAGCACCGAAACCTTCGTCGCCCTCAAAGTGATGATTGATAACTGGCGTTGGGTCGGCGTGCCTTTCTACCTGCGTACCGGCAAGCGCATGAGCGTGCGCGACACCGAAATCGTTATCTGCTTCAAGCCTGCACCCTACGCGCAATTCCGTGATACCGAGGTGGATGAACTCAAGCCCACCTACCTGAAAATCCAGATCCAGCCCAATGAAGGCATGTGGTTCGATCTGCTGGCTAAAAAGCCTGGGCCGACCCTGGACATGGCGAATATCCAGCTGGGTTTTGCCTACAAGGACTTCTTCGAAATGCAGCCGTCGACGGGGTACGAAACCCTGATCTATGACTGCATGACCGGCGACCAGACCTTGTTCCAGCGCGCAGACAACATCGAGAACGGCTGGCGTGCGGTGCAGCCATTCCTCGATGCGTGGAAGGAAGACGACGGGATCCAGGCCTACAAGGCCGGTGAAGATGGTCCGGCCGCCGCTGATGCGTTGCTCGCCCGTGATGGTCGCACCTGGCATAGCCTCGGATGAGTGATGCCGCGATCCATCCCATCCGTTTTATCCTCAGTGACGTGGACGGCACCTTACTGCATCCAGATCACAGCCTCAGCCAACGCACTGCCGACGCGGTGCGGGCCTTGCGTGACAGCGGCGTGTTTTTCAGCCTGGCCAGCGGGCGCCCGCCCAAGGCCATGCTGCATCTGATCGAAACCTTCGGTATCGATGTGCCGGTGGCTGGCTTCAATGGCGGCACGCTGATCAACCCGGACGGCAGCATCCTGGTTGCCCACCATCTGCCGGCTGAAGCGGCGCTGGTCACCCTGGCGCTGTTCTCGGCAGAGCCGGATGTGGAAGTCTGGGTGTTTGCCGACGGTGACTGGCTGCGCCGCGACCCGCCAGGGCCGATGGTGCAGCGCGAGGCCGATGGCCTGGGCTACGGGCCGATTGTGGTGGAGAGTTTCGAGCCCTACCTGGACCGTGTGGACAAAATCGTCGCTGCCAGCAACAACACGCAATTACTGGTGGAGCTGGAGGCGCAGTTACAGCCCAAGGTTCAGGGGCTGGCTCAAGTATCCCGTTCGCAACCGGTCTATCTGGACGTGACGGCGATGCTGGCCAACAAGGGCGAAGCCTTGAAAACCTTGGCGGCGTACCTGGGTGTCCCCGTGGAGCAGACGGCGGCTATCGGTGATGGCGGCAATGATCCGGCCATGTTTCACGTGGCCGGGTTGTCAATTGCCATGGGGCAGGCGGAGGAAACCGTCAAGCGCCAGGCCAACGTAGTCACCGGCAGTAATGTCGATGACGGCGCGGCAGAAGCAATCGAGCGGTTTATTCTGGCCGCTCAATAAGCGTTGCGCGTTCTAACACTGAACTTGCGCCTCTCTAAACCGATAAGCGCAAGTTGCAGCATCGGATTACTTCGGCATTACCCAAGACAGCAACTGGTGGCCATCTTTGTCCAGCTCGGCGCGCGCTTGCAACAGTAAGTCTTCGAGTTGTGCCGGGTCGGTATAAGTGCTCGAAGACAGTTGTTTTCTGCCGATACGGTTGTTGGTACGGTCGATGACGCTCAGGCTGAGGGCGCCATTGCCGTCATGCCAGGCCACGCACTGAAAGGGCTGGAAGGCACGGTCTGCGATCAAAAGAGCTTCGTTGATGCGGAGCGGGGCGTTCATGTGGGGTTCTCTCTCATTGCCCATTCAAGTGAGTGCCGGCGGTTGGGCTGACCGTGCGGCGGGTTACTTGTACTGATGCACGATGGCGGGGTACGGGTCACATGTTAGAGCAACTATTTTCGATGTTTAGTGATTAATGTCATGTAAGCGGCTGTTTTGAAAGCTGAATGAAAGTTTCGGCAACCCTGAACTTTTTTGCGCTAAGCGTAGCGAGATGGCTTTTTGCCCAGACTTATAGCGAAACGGTACAAGGACAGCGTCAAGACCTTGCTAGTGTTAGCGCCAGGCGTCACAAACCGTTGTTTCTAAATAACTTTAACAATTTTGACGCCAAGGAATAGTCATGGTTGTTACACCTGTGCAGCGTCGCTTGCTCGTGGTCGACCCCTGTGACGACTGCCATGGGCTATTGCCTGGTTTGCGCACCGCCGGGTGGGAGGTGGACAGCTGTACGCTGGAGGCCGTGGGCGACCGATCCTGCGATGTCGGGCTGCTTCGCCTGCAGCCCTACCACCTGGAGCGTCCGGAAGCGGTCAAGGAACTGATCGGCCGCAGCGGCACTGAATGGATCGCCGTACTCAGCCAGGACGTGCTCCGCCTGCAGAACGTGGGTGACTTCGTCTGTGAATGGTTTTTCGATTTCCATACCTTGCCCTTCGACGTGGCCCGTGTGCAGGTCACCCTGGGTCGCGCGTTCGGCATGGCGCGCCTGCGCGGCAAGGGCCATATGCCGGTGGATGAGCCCGAGCATGAGTTGCTGGGTGACAGTCGACCGATCCGCGAACTGCGCAAGTTATTGTCCAAGCTCGCACCCACCGAATCTCCGGTATTGATCCGCGGCGACAGCGGCACCGGCAAAGAACTGGTGGCCAAGACTCTGCATCGCCAATCCCAACGTCACGCCAAGCCGTTTGTGGCGATCAATTGCGGGGCGATTCCTGAACATCTGATCCAGTCCGAATTGTTCGGCCATGAGAAGGGCGCCTTTACCGGCGCCCATCAGCGCAAGGTCGGGCGTATCGAAGCCGCCAACGGTGGCACGTTGTTCCTTGATGAAATCGGCGATTTACCGATGGAGTTGCAGGCCAATCTGCTGCGGTTTCTGCAGGAGAAACAAATTGAACGCGTCGGCGGCAGCCAACCGATTCCCGTGGATGTGCGGGTATTGGCGGCCACTCACGTCGACCTGGAAGCAGCGGTAGAGAAGGGCACCTTTCGCGAAGATCTGTATTACCGCCTCAATGTCCTGCAAGTGGTCACGGCGCCTTTGCGCGATCGGCATGGCGACGTGGCGATGCTGGCCAATCACTTCTCACGGTTCTACAGTCAGGAAACCGGCCGCCGCCCGCGCAGCTTCAGTGACGATGCGCTGGTGGCAATGGGTGAACACGCCTGGCCGGGTAACGTCCGCGAGCTGGCCAACCGCGTCCGTCGCGGCCTGGTACTGGCCGAAGGGCGCCAGATAGAAGCCGTTGATCTGGGATTGCACGGTCAACAGGCAATTTCGCCGCCGATGGCTACACTGGAAGACTATAAACACCGCGCCGAACGCCAGGCGCTGTGCGACGTGCTCAATCGGCACAGCGACAACCTGAGTGTCGCAGCCCGTGTACTGGGAGTTTCCCGGCCCACGTTCTACCGGTTGCTGCACAAACACCAGATCCGCTAGGGCGGGTAAACCGAAAAGCCCCGCAACGACCCTTATCGTTGCGGGGCTTTTCCTTGCTCCGAAGACCTGTAGGAGCGAGCTTGCTCGCGAAAAACGCAATGGCACCGCGTTTATCCTGGCACCACGCGTCATGGTGGGGGGCTTCGCGGGCAAGCCCGCTCCTACAGCGTTTGTGGTTAGAAGTAGTACGGGAATTTCAGACTAAACGTAAAGTCCGGCGCATCATCCGTCATCCCGATCGCCAGGTTCGGCACAATCGTCAGGTTTTCCGACGCCGCAATCGTCATGCCCACGTTGAAGTAACCGGCGTTGGCATCGCTGGACACCACCGACTGCCAGTCCCCGCCATTGGGCTTGAGCTTGCTTTTGCGCTGGATCAGGTCAGACACCGAGAACGACATACTCATCTTCTCGTTCAGCGCAAAGGCCACGCCGACGCCCAGTTGGAAGCTGTCGCCCAGGCTAACCTTGCCGCCGACTTTCTGGTTGACGTCACTGCTGATGTCATCAAACGACTCTTCGAAGTTGTGGGTGTAGGAGAACGAGCCGAACAGCACCGCCGGGTCGAAGGTCTTGACCAGCGAGATCCCTGGGGTGATCGACCACACACCATTACCCGTCGGCAGGTTTTCCGGCACATACAGGTTGTCGTTGGCGGTTGAGCGCACCAGCTTGATGCCGAACGGTTCTTTACCCGTCGGCGCCTTGACGCGCACCGACACCACGGCATCGGGCAGGGTGGGGGTTTCATCCAGGAACTTGTAGGCCACACCGAAGTTGACGTCGCCGATGGTCGGGTCGCGGCTCACCGACTCTTCCGAGGTGGCGTTGGCGTTGTTACCCGCACCGCCGGACTGGTAGGTCGACTCGCGGTACACCACCGGCACGTTTACGTCGAACTGCCAGCGGTTGTCGACGTTATAGCGACCGGTCAGGTCAAGCGTCCAGTTATCCGCCTTGATCCGGTCCAGATTGATGTTGCCTAGGAAGATCGAGTCCAGCGCCAGGAAACCGTTGAGCGTAAGCTGACGTGCATCGTAGCGCGCATAGGTGATGCCGGTTTCAAAGCTGAACTTGCCGTTGCCAAAGAACCCACTGGCTTCGTTGTAGAGGTTGCTCACGCTTTGCGCCGGCGCCGAATCATCCTTGAGCGACTGGCCGTAGGAACTGCCGCCGCCGCCCGCACCACCGGATGCCGCTGCCGCACCAGTACCGGCGACGGTGGCGCCGCTGGCTTTCTGGAAGTCGGCTGGGGATTTTGCCAGGCGTTTCGGTGGCGGGGCCGCCGGTTGATCCTCCACCTGACGCACCCGTTGCTCCAACACTGCCAAGGCTTTTTGCTGCACTTCGTACCGCTGCTTGAGTTCCAGAAGCTCCTGTTTGAGGGTCTCGATATCGGCATCTGGCGCGGCATACAGAACGGATGCGGGCAAGAGCGTACTTAAACAGACCACCGCACGTAGCGATAACGATCGATGCATGAAATAAGCCGTCCTTTTCTAATGCGTAAGTGTCGAGGGTCAGCGTAGTTCAATAACCGAGCGTGCGTAGGCCTTTGAGTTGATCCAGATTGCAATTCAATGCCGGGTTGTTCAGCCCGTTATTCATCACCACATTGAGTTGGGTCATGTTGCTGACGAAGTTTCTGTCACCCGTCAAGACGGTGCCTTGCAGCACCTGGCCGCCGCCAATCTGCTGAAGGCTATTGCCTTGGTTGTGGTTGCCCTGGATCGCCATCTGCAAGCCGCCATTGTTGGCCGATACGCTCACACGGCCTGCGGCGCTGTCACCGGTGACGGTGCCGCCGGCCACCAGTACCTGGCCGGATTGCACGATGTTGGAAGGGGCGAAGCCGTTCTCGGTGACGTTGATCCCGACATTGTTGTACGCGGTGTTGCCGTCGCCGGCAGCGCGCACGCTTTGGGTCACGCCCGTGCCGGTCCCCAGGCCAGCGCCGCCGGTGACATTACCGGTACCGGCGTTCGGATTGCTGCCGTTTCCGGTCGAACCTGTGGTCTGTACGTAGAATTGTGGCGTGATGGTGGAGGAGTCGACTTGCATGCTGGCCTTGCCAGTGATGGTGTCACCCACCGCGTTGGTCCAGGTGCTGCTCATGACAATACCGAAGCTGATAATCCGCCCCGGCATCACATAACGGCCGCGCAGCTCGGCCATCTCCGAGTCCTTGAGTTCAATCGGTTTAAACGCCGATGAAGCATAAGCGGGCATTGAGGCTGCCAGACACAAGACCGTCAGCCAACGGGAAGTGTTCATCTTTTGCTCCTGGAGCGTCCTGCCCCTTATTGCGCTTCTTAGAAGAAGTCGCTCTGGATGAAACCGAAGTCCATCAGCTCGGCATCGCCGACAGGCCTGAACTCATTCAACTGGTTCTTGGCGGTCAGCGGCATGGGTGGGTCGAGCAGGGCGTTGGCCTTGTCGTAACCTTCACCCAGCACGGCGAAGACGATGCCATTCCAACCTTTGATGAAGTCGTCATGTGAATAGCGTTTGTGGCCCAGTACTGGGTCGCCGATATAGACCCAATCCTTGTCCGCGCGCTGAAGTACCACGAAGTGCTTGTAGCCACGAATCTCCAACAGCACCACCACAGGGATTTTCACGGTCACCAGGGTGTCTGGCCCGATCTTGTAGCCCCGGGCACGCATGCCGATGCTTTCGAGGTAGCGCTTCATGTCCAGCATGGAAAAGCCCTGGGTGCGTACCAGGTCCTGGTCTGCATTGACCAGCATGCCTTTGATCACGTGGTCTTCGTCGACGTCCAGCCAATAACCCTGGCGCAGAATGGTGGCGAGGGCCGCAGCACCGCAGCTGAAATCAGTTTTCTGTTCCACCAGGTTGGCGAACCGGCGTTCACGGATGCTCTCGACCTTCTTGAAGATGACTGCACCGCCAGGCATGGCGGAGATCGCCATGGTGCCTGCCCAGGTCGGGCCGGTGAGGAGCATCAAGAGGGTGAGGGTCGCGAGGCGCATGATCGTCTGACCTGATGGACACTGAAATAAAAAGGGCCTTGTTGCCAAGGCCCCGTTGGATCAGAAGCGCACGCCGCTGGAGCAGACGCTGCAGCCTTGGCCTACAGACAGGCTGTTGCTGGCTTGGTTGCCAGCACCGGATTGCAGGTTCACACCGATGTTGCCGGAGTTGTTGTTGATCGAGTTGTCGGCGCTGGCGTTGTTCGAAACGTATTGAGGTTTGCCGCCATGATGGCCGTACCCGGTGGCAGCGGTGTTGAGGTAGTTGTTGGCGAGCGAGTTTTGTTCGGTATTGGCAGCCGCTGCGATGTTTTTGCCATCAGCCGTGGTGATTGCCAGGTTGTTTTTGCCTTGGTTGCCTTGACCTGCCTGGCCGTTGTAACCCACGTTGCCGGAGTTATGGTTAACGGAGTTATCCAGGGAAGCGTTGTTTTGGGTGCCTTTGTTGACGAAGTTGTTCAGGCCGCTGTTCTGGTTCACATCAACGACGGCGAACACGGTAGCAAAGTCGCCTTTGGCGCTGGAGATGGCGCCAGAGTTGTCGGCCTGGTTACCACTGCCGGCTTGAATGTTGACGCCGGTGTTACCGCTGTTGTAGGTGACCGAACCATCGGCAGAGGCGTTGTTTTCAGTTTTGGTGTCGTCATACTTGTTGCCGATGCTGTTTTGTACATCGGTAACCACGGAGGCAACCACACCGGTTGGTTGAGGCGCAGGGTGCCAGCCACCTGCTTGAGCAGCAGCAGCCATGAGTGCGGCGAGAGCGAAAACCATTGGTTTCAGGGCCATTTGAGGTTTCATGGTGTTTCTCCTTGCTTCTAATTAGTTGGTTAAGTGTTGGTACGGTCTAACTCGTGCTACCAAGCAGTTACTTGATAGTGATGCCCAGGGTGTTAGCCACTCGGTTCCCCACCCCAGCACTCTGGTTCACCTGAATCACTCCTCGGCTGCCGGTGAAGGCCTGGTCGCTTGTCACGACCTGGCGGCTGCCAGTGGTGGGGGTGAGCCCTGAGTCGGTTGCCAGCGTCGTCGTGTTCTGTTGCAACAGGACGCTGTCGTCGATGCTTTGCGGGCCAGGGTTGACGCTGATCCGCACGGCATTGACTAATTGGTTGTTGGCCCCGGCGGACTGGTTGACGCCCAACATGCCGTTGCCATTGCTGAAAGAAGTACCCTCGATCGCCGCCTTGGCGTTCAGGGACGGGTCGACGTTGCCGTCCATCCTTTGGATATTGCTGGTAGTCGCCTGGCCGCCGAGCGCGACGGCGCGGTTGTTGGCGGTTTGCTGCTGATTGCCCGCGGCCTGGTTGACCATCAGGTTGCCGCGGTAGTCTTTACCGCTGTTGTTGATCACGGCGGTGTTGTCCGCCATTACTGCGGTGCTGCCCAGCAGGGCCAGCAGGAGCAGGGAACGGTTCATTGTTTGCCCCCCATCATGCTGCCGATGTTGTTGAGGGGCGCCAGGCCACGCTGGATCGAGTCGCTGATCTGACCGCCCATGCTGCCGCTGCCCCCCGAGCGGCTGGCGGCTGCGCCAGCCCCCAAGGTAGACATGCTGTTTTGTGTGGCACTCAAGCCGGTGAGGTTGCCGTTGGGCTGCATGGCGCGAGTGATACCCAAGCCGCTATTGATGTTCCCGAAATCACGGTCGGTCAGTTCGCCCGAGAGGGCGCTGTTGATTTCTCGGCTTGGATTGACATTGGCGGTCTGGGGATAAGGATCGGGGCCAAAGGAGGCTCGGCCATACATGTGGCCTTGTACGTCGCGGCCTGTCACGATCACGCCGTCACCCGCCAGGGCTGGAACACTGATGCTGGCACTGAGTACACAGCTGATCAGCAGTACCTGCATCGAACCTTGAGTGAGTGTGATCACGGCGGCATTCCTTATTCTTCGCGCTGACCCTAAACAGCGCTGTAAGGGATAGAGCAGAAGCCGTGCCGCTTTTTATTTTGTGATGTTATTCAAGGTGTTGAAGGTATTGATGGGCAAAGTGATGGCAACGCTGTTTCAGGCATGAAACAGCACCCCAGCCATTCGCACCTTCCCAGCCACTGCGCAAACGCTTCACTCGGTTGTATCAGCGCTGTAACACCACCGATGACGAAACGATGAATCCGCTACGCATGGGCGCTTCAGGGCAGGGGGGTGTTAAAAAAACGGACACTTCAGGCGTGGCGAAGCCCGCCGCTGTGTGCAGAGGCTCAGCTTTTCGGGGTTTTACGCGGGATGGCGTTAAGTACGGGGTTGCCGTCCTGGTTCTGAGTCAGGTAGACCGGCAGAACCTTGGGCAGGGAGGACACGAGGTTGTTGACCTCGTTGATGTTGTAGATGCCGCCGATGCGAATCGTGCCGGTGTTGGCGTCGGCCAGCATCACCGGTTTGTTCAGGTAGCGGTTGATCAGCGGCAACGCGTCGGCCAGGGCCAGGTTGTCGAGGATCAGCTTGCCCTGGCGCCAGGCCAGCGCGGTGTCGTTCGGGGTGATCGCCCTTACGCGCGGCGTGGCATCGCCTTTTTGGTAGTTGGCCTGCATGCCGGGGGTGAGCGGCACGCTGCCATGCACCTTGTCGCTGGAGATCTGCACCGAGCCTTCGAGCAGCATCACGCGCACCTGATCTTCATACTTCCACACATTGAATTGAGTGCCCGTCACCCGCACCTGGCCTTCGCCGGCGTGCACGATAAAGGGATGGGCGCTGTCATGGCTGACGTTGAAGAACGCTTCACCTTTTTTCAGCGTGATACGGCGCTGGTCCTTGTAGTTGCTGTAGACCAACTCGGTGCCCAGGTTTAGCTCCACCTGGCTGCCGTCACCCAAGGTGATCTGGCGCAGACCATTGGCGGCATCGTAGCGTTCATAGGAACTGGGCAGCCAGCCGGCTTCCCAACCGGTGAAGGCTGCCAGGGGCAGGGCGGCCAGGCAGATCGCCGCCGCCACGGCGTAGGTGCGTAAGCGGCTGCGGGGTTTGAAAGGCACCACGACCGGCTTGGGTTCGTTACGGGGGAGGTGGTCGGCAACGTCCCAGATCTCCAGCATCGCCGCGTATTCAAAGGCATGCAGCGGGTGGGAATCGTGCCACTGTTCAAAAGCCTGACGTTCACCCGTGGTGCAATCACCCGCGTGCAGGCGCATGCACCAATGCGCGGCAGCGTCGGTGATGGCGTCGTATTCGGCTTCTGAAAGGGACTTTTCGGTCATTGACTCATCCTGATTTCCCACATTCTAACCTCCGCAGGCGGGTGGCGAGAACAGCCGTCATGGCGATTGCACATCAATTGGAACTTATTCTCGTTTGAGAGCACCTAAAAAATTCAGGACATTCCCACCATGGAGAACGAAAATGCTGAAGAAAACCTTAGTCGCATTGTGTGCAACCACTGCTTTGCTCAGTGCTGGCGCTGCCTTGGCGGATAAACCGGGGGCGGGCTGGATTACCATTGAAAAGGCTATCGAAGTCGCCAAGACCAAGGCCGGTTATGTGGAGGTATACGCGGCCGAAGCCGACGATAATGGCTATTGGGAAGTCAAAGGGCGCAAGTCCGATGGCACGGTCTATGAAGCGCGCATTGATGGCGCATCGGGCAATATCCTGCGAGATCAGAAAGACTGACGCTGCCTGCCGGGAGCTCACTCGGGCTCCCGGATCCCGTGCGCTGCGGTGACATTCAAGGCGCGCCCTGTTCAGGGTCGAGTACGCGGCCCATTTCACAAATAAGCCTGGCAATGGAGTCGGCGTTGCGAAGAATCGTGTCAATGCGCTTGTCGGGTGATGCGGCATCCAAAAACGCATCACGGGCCGCCTCGACAGTCGGGCTGGATGTGATTTCCTTGACGGCTTTGAAGGTGCGGTCCTCCGAGCTGTCGGAGTCCATGCTCTCCCATATGCCTAGGAAAGAATTCCAGCGTGAGAACAGCCGATGACGGGGCGTGCCCAGTGACAATGCGTTGCGTTGGACACCCTGCAACCAGTTCTGTGCGGCCCGGCCTTTAGCCGTCAGGGTTTCGATCAGGTCCGCAAACGGCAGCCGGGCTTCTGTGCTCGCGATGTCTTCGGCGCGCCCGTAGATATGGGCGAATTCGTGAATCAGTGTGGCTGCTCGCGCATGGCCGTCAATGTCGAACGCTTCAGTCAACAGGTTCGCATACTCGTCCAGTTGCTGATCAAAGAACAACTCGGTAAAAAACACCTGTTTTGTCCTGTCGCTGGCGATGGTGAATGCAATCACCTTCTGGTTGGGATCACCGCTAGAGCCGACTACGAAACGTGAGGTCTTCCACCCGTCAAGGTCGGGATCTACCAAGGCTTTGCACAGAGGGATGAGGGTGTTTCGCACCTTTTGCAAAATGCCGTCATCCACATTGTTGACGTCAAACAACTGCTTCAGGAACCCCTCCAAGCGTGTGTCGTGAGTCAGGTGTCGCAGTTGCACCAGGTTATGCATCGCACGGAATGCATAAGTTCGCGCGATATCGAGTGCTTCGATAATCTGCCGGGCCTTGGTTGGGTAAAGCTGACGAATCTCATCCATGCCGGTGGCGTCGATGTTCATGACCATCTTGGCGGTGTGTCGGGTGACATAATAATTGCCCAGCCGCGAGAGCGCTTTGCCGTATTGCAGTGTGTGGGTCTGTGGGGCCAACACCAGCTGTTTTTGGAAAGTGCTGGACACCAGAGGGCCGTCGTTGCTGGCGATCCGCAGCTGTTTGGCTTTCTCGATCGGATAGACCTTGCCCTCCACGGCTCCATAAAGCGTCTTGCCGTCGGCACTGGCGTAGAGGCCTGTGCCTGGTTGCTTTTGCAAGTCTTTCAAAGATGCCTGGCTGGTTTCCAGAGATTGCAGGCGAGTACGTCTGGGGTCGGTTACGTCGATGTCCCGGGCGGTCGGCGCAATGGCGGTGTCGGAGGGGGGCAGGTCGCTTTCGTGCACCTCCTTGTACGCCGGGGGAGAAGATTTGGGCACGGGTGTGCGAATCAGTCGCTCCAGCGTTGCCATCTTCGCAACACCGAGAATGAACGAGTGCAACGCATCTTGCCAATGATGCTGTTGCAGGGCTTCGGCAGAGTCTTTGAACAGTTTATAGCTCTGCCAGATCAGAACGGGTATCCGCAGTTTTCCCGGCAAGAATTGCACGGCGATCTGCACGCCGCTGCTCAAAAGGCTCTTGGCGGTGTCCCAGAAGCCTTGGCCATCGGGGTCCTGCTGATGGTTAAGCATTCGCCCCATCACCACCTGGTTGTCCTGGTAAAGCTGCTTGATGGCGTGGCCTTCGATCGGTCGATTGGCCAAGGTGATTTCGGAGGTGGCACCCGCGGTGCTTGCCAGTAGGTTTTTATATTTCGTCTTGTCAGCGCCCTCCAGGTGGGCGGTGATCCAGTCTTGCCGCTGGCCAGGCACATTCAGGTCGCTGAGAAACTGCGCCTGGTTTTCGAACTCCGTGAAGCACTGGCCGGGATAGTAAGGCGCGTAGAGAATCAGCGGCCCAGTGGTACCGGCGCTGATTACATAAAGCCCAAGCGCCTTGACGATGCTGGCGCCTGGTGTGGCGATCATCTCAAGGGGACGAAGGGTCGCGGTGGCGCCTGCGATTGTGGCCCGTGCGATGGCGTCCGGCATGTCGACGACCTGCTGAATCAGGTTGTAGCCAGTCTCCGATAGCCGCTCTTGCAGTTTCAGTGCATGGGCGTGTTGCAACAGTTGCCAGGGTAATTGCTGGATGAAGCGCAGCTCACGCTCCAGTGCGCCTGGTTGGTTGGGGGCCAGTTTGTCTTTCAGGTAGTCCTGAGCGACCTGGGCGATGTTCAATTTGAGCAAGAGTTGCCGGATCGTCGATTCGGTCAGTTGCGTTGCGCCCGACTCCACCGTAAAGGAACTCGCCTGCTCGTTGATGTGTGCCAGGGCATAGTCGGTGAGGTTCTGTCGTTGACCGCCCAAGGCAAGCCGTGGCGTGATAAAAACGTCTTCCGGGTAAACGGAATAGTCCACCAGCATATCGCTCAGCGTGTCGTGAACCTGCTGGCGAAGTGAGAAAAGCTCATACAGATAGTCTTTTTCATCCTGGGTATTGAGACGATATTGCTCAAGTAACTCAGCATGGTGCTGCTGTTCAGCAGGGCTTGCCATGCCCAGCCAGGCGGGTAGCGAGCGTTGTGCGACAAAATGATGGGCGAGCTGTGCAGCCCCTCCAAGGACAGGGGTAGGCAGCACCGCCATAAGCTTCAATAGTGTTTTACCGGTTGGTTTCTGTGCCAGCCAACGGGCCCGTTGGGCGATGTAGTGGTCGATCCAGGACTGCTGGCGGTTTTCGCTGACCGGCCCGGTGATCAGCCAGAATGCCCCCAGGGTGTAGTTGGCATGCAGTTGGCGTTGACTCGGGTCAAGATTATCCAGCAGTGCCAAGCGTGCGGCGGGGTCTTTCAGGCGCTCCTCAAGTTGCTGTTTTGCCACGGCTGGAGACACGAAGGTTTCCAGGCCCCAGGCGGGCGTCCAGAGAATCGCGTGGCCCGAATGGTGGTGATCAAGCCCACCGCGCTCGGTGATCATCAGGCAATTGGCCAAGCTGTGGCGCAGTGCTTCTTCATCGCGTTGGACGGTGATGCGATAGACATCCGGGATAAAACCTTTAAGGTCCTCCCGCCGGCGACGGTCAGGGTTGAAGGGGTCAAACACGGCATGAATGATGGCGTCGTCCCTGGGGTCCAGTGTCTTGTTGAGACGTCGTAGATAGGCCTGATTGCGTATCGCGTTGGACATCATGGTCCCCATCTGCGGCAGCATGTCCTGGAGGTGTTTGCGGGGGATGTCGTGGATAGCATGCTCTTTGTAATGAGCCAACACTTGATTGACGATCCGATTGAGCGTCCTGACGTCCACCTGAGACAGTTGCTGCCCATAGGCGGTGTGGTCTGGTTTGTAAACGCCGTAATGTGGGGTTTCAGGCACCGGACCAAACCCTTCGGCCAGGCGCTTGGCGAAGTGATCCACCAGGCTTTGGCTTTCCAATGGTGCCACAAGGGGGTAGGAGACCGCCTCTTCGGCGTAGCGATTGATGAACACCCGTGCCGGGTCGAGTGCCTGTCGTTCGCGGCTTGCCAAGGCCTCGGCCAGCGGGGTGAGGATGGACGGCAGTGGTTTGATCAGGTTCTCCAGCGCGTGCGGGATATCAATCAGCTGTTTATACAGCTGCTCCGCTCGTTTAGCCGCGACCGAAATGGGCCGAAGAGGGTCAGCCAACACCGAGTGGGTGGTCCAGCGGTGTGCAGTGTTCAGCGTCAAGAGCTTGTCATCGACCATGAAGCGCACGTCCATGGCGTGATCCAACAGGGCCGAGAGGTTGATATCGCCATGTTCACGACGAAATTGGCCGAGGACGTAGGTCAGGTTCTGCCGTTGTTTGTCGATGATGCCCTCCATCAGGTGTTCAAATACGTTGCCGACAATCAGGTTGCCGCTGACTGACGGTTGGGTAAAACCGATAAACACCAGCCGCTCCTCCAGGGACAGGAAATTGTAGACATCGTCTTCGTAGGCGGGCGCCTTGACCATGGCCTTCAAGGCCTTGATCAAGTCATCGTGATCGGCCAGTACCTGCAATCCCTTGGGCGGCGAGTAAAACCAGGCGTGCGCGTTGCCGATCATCACCGAACTGGTCGGCTCGACGA
Source organism: Pseudomonas reactans (assembly GCF_013387025.1). NCBI lineage: Bacteria > Pseudomonadati > Pseudomonadota > Gammaproteobacteria > Pseudomonadales > Pseudomonadaceae > Pseudomonas > Pseudomonas reactans. The sequence goes on from NZ_JACAQP010000041.1 coordinate 44,048, forward strand.
AATGAGACGCGTGCTCCCAGAACCGCACTGTCTCGAAGCGTAATCCGTCACTGGCTTGGGTGCGTGGCGCCCCGTTGACATGGTAGAGAGCGGCCAGTTCATCGGCTTGTTCAGGTGTAATGATCTCACCCTGGCGTTTGAGCAATAGATCGATCCGGGCCTTGTGCGCCATGATTTTGGCCAGGAGTTTGCGACGTGAGGTGCCGTTTGGCGACTCTGTGTTCCAGAACGTCTCAAGGGCATTTTGCAAGAACGACGATAATTGTTCGGATGCCTGTTTCATGCCTTCCTCCCAGCGCGTTGCGTCGTGGGAGGCGGTGACGGATTGGGGATGAAAGAACTCGCGGGTTTGCCCCACCGGCCAGGCTTGTTGACGGTAAAGCATCAAGAGCGCCTCGCTGATCGACAGCGAATTGACCCATTGCCGTGGCTCACCTTCTGTTGGCGGCAACTTGAAGAAATTGATTCGGGCTCGGCTGGGTTCAATCCTCGGAAAGTGTCGACGAAAGATCGAGGTGAGCAGCGCTTGGAGCATAGTGTCGAGGCTGGGCAATTTCACCAGCTCGGCGAGCGCGGCTTGCAGGTTGAGCGTTTGCTGGTGGTCGATGGCGGCTTTCTGTTCGTCAAATACATTGCCCTCAATATCCACAGGCGTCAGCACCAGGGGGCGTGGCAGCTTCAAGCCCGAACGTGTGCCCAGAGCAATGAACTGCAAGAGTTCATCGACCTTGGCCGGCGTTTTGAGGCGTTCAGTCAGCTCGCTGAGTAATAGTGCTCGACTGTCGAATTTTTCCAGCCCGCCATACGGCGTGTAGAGAAAGGCGCTGGTGTAGGTGCCCGTTGAACTCATCATGAAACTGCCGACCAACTCCAGGGCCGTCGGGCTGTTTTTATTCAGCCAGAGTGATTGGGCGATCATGGGCGGAGACTGCTTGCGCCGTACCTCATTGCTGCTCAAAGGCAGATTGCGCAGAAAACGCCTGTCGTTGGCATTGATGCCGAAGTGTCGCTCGCGTTCGCGTTCCTTCCAGCCACTGCGCAGGACTTCAGGAAAAAAATAGGGTGGTTGTACCTGACTCATTGGATAAACCCTCAAAGGCGTGGAGGCGGTGCGAACAACCTCACCGGGAAGTCGTGAGCCTAGAGTCGTGATACCAGGGTTCGGCAGTAGATATGTCTGACACGCCGGGCTGCGTGTCGTGGTCGACAGCCACGCGCGAAACACTGTTTAATCGTCGATGCCGATTGTTCGTACGCAGTGCCCCTTCCAATAATTAAACGGGAGCTACCGATGTCTGCATCGCCTTTGGATCACGACGCTTCAACCACGTACCTGAGCTACGAGACATTGACGCTACTGTTGCAGCGCATCTTTCTGCAGCACGGCACGTCTGAATCAGTGGCTCAGGTACTGGCCGAGAATTGCGCCAGCGCCGAGCGTGACGGGGCCCATAGTCACGGGGTGTTTCGCGTGCCTGGCTATGTGTCGACGTTGAACAGTGGTTGGGTCAACGGCAAGGCAGTGCCCATCGTTGAAGACGTCGCCAGTGGTTTTGTGCGGGTGGATGCGGCGAATGGTTTTGCCCAGCCGGCACTGGCAGCCGCCCGGTCACTGTTGGTAGACAAGGCCCGCAGCGCCGGTATTGCGCTGCTGGCGATTCACAACTCCCATCACTTTGCTGCTTTGTGGCCAGACGTCGAGCCCTTTGCCGAAGAAGGCCTGGTGGCGCTGAGCGTGGTCAATAGCATGACCTGTGTGGTGCCCCATGGCGCCGACCGGCCGTTGTTCGGCACCAACCCGATCGCGTTCGCTGCACCACGGGCGGACGGCCCTCCCATTGTGTTTGACCTCGCCACCAGCGCCATCGCCCACGGCGACGTGCAGATTGCCGCGCGCAAAGGCGAGCGCCTGCCACCGGGCATGGGCGTCGACAGCCTGGGTCAGCCGACCCAGGACCCCAAGGCCATTCTTGAAGGCGGGGCGCTATTGCCGTTTGGCGGGCACAAGGGCTCGGCGCTGTCGATGATGGTCGAGCTGCTGGCGGCAGCGTTGACGGGCGGCAACTTTTCATTCGAGTTCAATTGGTCGGAGCATCCGGGGGCACGTACGCCTTGGACAGGCCAGTTGGTGATTGTGATCGACCCGAGCAAAACCGCCGGACAGAGCTTCGCCGAGCGCAGCCAGGAACTGGTGCGGCAGATGCATGCAGCGGGGTTGCGGAGGTTGCCGGGGGATCGACGTCATCGCACGCGGGCGAAGTCCCAGCAAACAGGTATTGAAATGGACACGAAAGAACTTAGGCAGTTGCAGGCACTGGCGGAAGGTTAAACGGGGCTGCGCCTGTTGCGCAGCCCCGATTGTTTCAGTTGCGACGGCCGAGCAGCAGGCCTACGACCAGGCCGAAGCCGGCGGAAATCGCCACGGTCTGCCATGGGTGGCCACCGATGTAGGTTTCGGTAGCATCGACCACCGGCTTGCTGCGCTCGCGCACGTTGGAAACCGAATCCAACGCTTGCTTGAGTTTGATGGCGACCTGCTCGCGCAGGGTTTCACCTTCCTCGCCGACCAGGGACGCGCTGCTTTTGAGCAGTTTGTCCGATTCTTCGATCAGCGCGGTGAGTTCGCTGAAGGCTTGGTCCTTGATTTGGTCTTCGACGGCTTGGGCAGCAGTTTTGCGGGCCATTGTGTGACTCCTTGCGAGTGAATGTGACAGTGAACAATGGAGTGTCGAGCGTTGGCAAAAGTTGCAGTTTTTTTGCCGGCCGGCCGTTTCGAGCAAAATCCGGATCAGGAATATTCGACCTACAGTGTAAGATGTCGCCTATTTGTGCAGCAGGTAATTCAACATGAGCTTCAATCTGGCCAACAAGACCCTCGCCGAACGCGCCGAGCTGGAAGATGAAAAGTCCCGCCTCTATGACCTGTGGCAAACCAACCTGGGCAAGGCCAAGGGCGAAGCGGCACGCCTGTTTGGCGAACGGGCCAAACGCAAGGGCAAGTGGGCCGAGTGGGTGCGCGCCGAACTCGACGGCATGTCGCCGCCGGAGTTTTCCAACATGGTGCGCAGTGAGGTCAACAAGTTGATGGCGGCAGCTAAGTAAAGCTCGCCACAATCGCTTCACGCACTTTCAGCAGCAGCGGATCGAGCTGCGCTTGGGTGCGCCAGCCCAACTCCACCGGGTAGCGCGGCAGGGCCAGTGGGCAAGCCAGTACCCGCAACCCGGTCATCGCACTGATGGCCTCGGCGGCGTGACCGGGAATGGTCGCCACCGCCTGGCTGCCCTTGAGCAGAAAAGGCAGCGCGGCGAAGTGGCTGGTGGACGCACACACCTGGCGGCTCAGCCCTTGGGCCGCCAAGCCCTCATCGGTGATCCCGATAAACCCGCCTGACGACACCAGTACGTGCTCGCGAGTGACGAACTCGTCCAGGCTGATGCTGGTCTGGTCCGAGTCGACCAGGCAGCGGTAATCGCCTTCTCCCAGTACTTGGCGACTTAACCGGCCCTGGGCAAAGCCACCGGCTGTGATAGCAAGATCCAAGGTGCGATCGAGCAGGGCGCCTGCGACGATCTGGCTGTGGGTCTGACGGAAAATCACCCGTAGTTTCGGTGCGCGCCGGGCGATCTCATCCATCAGCCTGCGGCCGTAGGCAATCTCGAAATCATCCGACAGCCCCAGCACCACGGAGCGCCCCTGATACTGTTGGTTGGCCGGGTCGACCATGGCCAGGCTCTGTCGGCAGCGATCCAGTGCTTCACTGATCAGTGGTTTCAACTGGTTGGCCCGCAAGGTTGGCGCCAGGCCACGCCCGGTACGCACGAACAATTGATCGCCATACACCTCGCGCAAACGCCGCAAGCCTGCACTGATGGCCGACTGAGTCACGCCCAGGCGCAAGGCGGCGCGGCTGGCGCTGGACTCGTCATGCAGGGCTTCGAAGGTTTTCAGCAGGTTGAGATCGACCTGGGCGATATTGATCTGGCTCATATCATTCAGCACTGAAGTGGGCTTTATTCATGATCGAGGCTGGCGGGAGAATGGGCAACCCCCATTACCTGGAGTGAACACGATGCCTGTTTCTACTGTGGCGGCCCTGCAAATCGGTTCCCTGCCTGATGGCAAGGGCGAAACCCTGGCGCAGATCCTCAGTTATGAAGACGAGATCCTGCGCAGCGGTGCGCAACTGGTGGTGATGCCGGAGGCGTTGCTCGGTGGCTATCCCAAGGGCGAAGGGTTTGGCACGCAACTGGGTTACCGCCTGCCGGAAGGGCGTGAAGCCTTCGCTCGCTACTTCGCCAATGCTATCGATGTGCCGGGCCCTGAAACGGAGGCGCTGGCCGGACTGTCGGCGCGCACGGGCGCGAGCCTTGTTCTCGGAGTGATCGAGCGCAGCGGTAGCACGCTGTATTGCACCGTGCTGTATTTCGAGCCGGCGGGTGGGCTGGTGGCCAAGCACCGCAAGCTCATGCCTACCGGCACCGAACGGCTGATCTGGGGCAAGGGCGACGGCTCGACCCTGCCGGTGATCGATACGGCAGTGGGACGTGTCGGCGGTGCGGTGTGCTGGGAAAACATGATGCCGTTGCTGCGCACGGCGATGTACGCCAAGGGCGTTGAGGTCTGGTGCGCGCCAACGGTGGACGAGCGCGAGATGTGGCAGGTGAGCATGCGCCATGTGGCCCATGAGGGGCGTTGCTTTGTGGTGAGTGCTTGCCAAGTACAGGCGTCACCAGAGGCGGTGGGGGTTGAGGTGGCGAACTGGCCGGCCGAGCGTCCGCTGATTGCGGGTGGCAGCGTGATTATCGGGCCCATGGGCGACATTCTGGCGGGACCGTTGCTGGGAGAGGCCGGGCTGTTGACGGCGCAAATCAACACGGAGGATCTGGTGCGCGCGCGGTATGACTACGATGTAGTAGGGCACTACGCCCGGCCGGATATTTTCGAACTGGTGGTGGATGAGCGCGCTAAACCGGGCGTGCGCTACATCACCGACTAAAACACTCCTGTGGCGAGCGGGCTTCTGTGGCGAGCGGGCTTGCCCCTTTCAGGATCACCGCGATCCCGGATTGTAAGGTTTTGGGGCCGCTTCGCGCCCCAACGCGGGGCAAGCCCGCTCGCCACAACCACAAGTCAGCAATGTTGGTTGCATAGCGTTTACCAGGTGGCAGTATTCGGCAAGTCCAGCGTGCCACGGTCAACAAAGCGCATCGTGCCAAACAGTCCACCCGCCAGTTTGCCCCGCAGCACATACGGCAGGTTGTTCAAACTCTGCGTTTGGCTCAGGCCCAGGGTCTGGCGCAATACCGAAAACGCCGAAACACTGACCGGCACCATCAGCACAGTCTCGGAAAAGCGTGGGATGGAACCGCGTTGATCACTCACGCCTGACGCCAGCGGCCGGCCATTGACCTCCAGGTCCAGGGCCACGCCGTTGTAGTCGATCGCCGTCTCATTGGGGTTCTGCACCCGCAGCTTCACTGCGAAGCGCACTTCCAGGTCCTGGCTTTGCAGGGGCTCGATGCCCACCACGTTGATGTTCACCGGGTCACGATTGGGGAACAGCGCGCAAGCGCTCAGGGTCAGCAGCAACAGCGATAGAACCATGAGCTTGCGCATATAAAAGTGCTCCTATTTGGTGACGTCCGGATCCTGCATCACTTTGAGGGTCGATGACTCCGGATCAAATTCATCTTCTTCCAGCTCTATGAACTCTTCCGGCAGGAAAATGTTCAGCAGGATTGCACAGAAAGCCCCCACGGTGATCGGCGACTCGAAGATGTTGTGCAGTGCCTTGGGCAGGTCGCGCAAAACTTCCGGCACGGCGGCCACGCCCAGGCCCATGCCCAGGGAAATCGCCACGATCAGCACATTGCGGCGGTGCAGCCCGGCTTCGGCGAGGATCTTGATACCCGCCACGGCCACGGTGCCGAACATGATCAGGGTCGCACCGCCCAGCACCGGCTTTGGCATCAGTTGCAACACCGCGCCGATCATCGGGAACAACCCCAGCAGCACCAGCAGGCCGGCGATGAAGTACGCCACATAGCGGCTGGCCACGCCGGTCAACTGGATCACCCCGTTGTTCTGGGCGAAGGTCACCATTGGCAGGCTGTTGAAGGTGGCTGCCATCGCCGAGTTGAGGCCGTCGGCCAACAGGCCTGACTTGATGCGCTTGATGTACAGCGGGCCCTTGACCGGCTGCTGGGAAATCATCGAGTTGGCGGTCAGGTCACCGGCCGCTTCCAGGGGCGAAATCAGGAAGATTACCGCCACCGGGATAAATGCCACCCAGTCGAACGAGAAACCGTATTTGAACGGCACCGGCACGCTGATCAGGGGCACCTGGGGCAATGCGGCCATATCCACACGCCCCATCAGCCAGGCCACGACAAAACCCAGGGTCAGGCCGATCACGATGGAGCCCAGGCGCAGGAACGGGTTATTGAAGCGGTTGAGCACCACGATAGTCAGCAACACCAGCGCCGCCAGGCCCATATTGCTGGCGGCGCCGAGGTCGCTGGCGCCGAAACCGCCGGCCATGTCGGTGACCGCCACTTTGATCAGCGACAAACCCATCAAGGTAATGATGGTGCCAGTGACCACCGGGGTGATCAGCTTGCGCAACTTACCGATGAACTGGCTCAGCACCACCTCGATAAACGCGGCGAAGAAGCAGATGCCAAAGATTGTCGAGAGAATTTCATCGGTGCCGCCGCCCCGGGCCTTGACCATGAAACCCGCGCTGAGAATCACGCTGATAAAGGAAAAGCTGGTGCCTTGCAGGCACAACAGCCCGGAACCGATCGGGCCGAACTTGCGCGCCTGCACAAAGGTACCGAGCCCCGACACAAACAGCGCCATGCTCACCAGGTACGGCACTTCGCTTTCCAGGCCCAGCACGCCACCGACGATCAGCGTGGGCGTGATGATCCCGACGAAACTCGCCAGCACGTGCTGCAACGCGGCAAAAATCGCCGCGGTGAAGTGCGGGCGGTCTTCCAGGCCGTAGATCAGGTCGGATTTATAGCGCGGGCGGGGGGCTTGAGCGTCAGACAAAATACGGGCTCGGGTCAGAAAATGGAGGCGCAGGATGCCAGAAACTGCCGATCGTCAGAAGTGTAAAAAAATATTTATGAAGGGCCTGTGGGAAACTCCAGGTCCTGCCGATATCGAGGATAGGCCCACATACCAACGACAACAGTGGTGACCACAGGTTGGAACGGCGCGTTGACGCCGACTGATCGTTTCGCAGCAGGGACGCTCGCAAACACTACTTCTGAGAGCACCCCCTATGTCCCTGCGCCAGTTGAACATTGCCCCTCGAGCGTTTCTCGGTTTTGCATTCATTGCGTTGTTAGTGGTTTTACTGGGGGTGTTTGCGGTCAACCGCATGGCACAGATTCGGCAGTCCTCCGTGGACATGACCGCGACCCAACTGCCCAGCGTGACCTCGCTGGGTATCATCACCGAGAACGTGCTACGCCTGCGCATCCTGTCGTTCCGTGTTCTGGTCAACCGCGAACCTGCCAGCCTGCAAGAGGCTGAAACCCGCATGGGCGTGCTCGCCGACAAGGTCAAGACGGCCCAAGCCAGCTACGCGGCCCTACCTGCCGGCCCGGAAGAAGCCGCGCTGTACAAAACCTTCGTGGTCACGCTGGACAACTACTTCAAGGCCCAGGCCGACATGCTCGCGCTATCCAGGCAGGGCAAAGTGGATGAGATGCGCGCGCTGATCAACAGCCGCATCAAGGACGGCACCGACCAGATGGGCGAGCAACTGAACAAGCTCATCGCCATCAATGCAGCGGATGCCAAGACCGCTGACGCTGAAGCCGGGCAGAGTTACGACGGCGCGATCACCGGCGTCATTGCAGTTTCCATCGCTGCCGCATTACTCACCGTGCTGCTGGCCTGGCTGTTGACCCGCAGCATTGTCACGCCGCTGCGCAAAGCCGTAGAGGTTGCCGAAACCATCGCCGGTGGCAACCTGAGTAAAGCCATCGAAGACGACGGCAAGGACGAACCGGCGCGCTTGCTCGGCGCCTTGGCGGCCATGCAGGCCAACCTGCGCCAGACCATCCAGCAGATCGCCGGCTCGGCCACTCAGCTTGCCTCGGCAGCGGAAGAGTTGAGCGCGGTCACTGAAGAAGCCTCCAAAGGCTTGCAGCAACAGAACAATGAAATCGATCAGGCGGCCACGGCGGTCAACGAAATGACGGCGGCGGTGGAGGAAGTGGCGCGCAACGCGGTGTCCACCTCCGAAGCGTCCAGCCAGTCCAACCAGGCTGCCCGTGAAGGGCGCGACCGTGTGGTGGAAACCGTCGGCGCGATCCAGACCATGACCCAAGACGTACAAAACACCGCTGCGATGATTGAAGGCCTGGCCACCCAAGGCCGCGACATCGGCAAAGTGCTGGACGTGATCCGCGCGATTGCCGAGCAGACCAACCTGCTGGCGCTCAACGCCGCCATTGAAGCGGCCCGTGCAGGTGAAGCCGGGCGTGGCTTTGCCGTGGTGGCAGACGAAGTGCGTGCGCTGGCCCATCGCACCGCGCAGTCGACCCAGGAAATCGAGAAAATGGTCGCTGGCATCCAGAACGGCACCGGTGAAGCCGTGCAATCGATGCAGCAAAGCAACCAGCGCACCCAGGACACCCTGGAAATGGCCCGCGCCGCCGGTGTGGCCCTGGAACAGATCACCCAATCCATCAGCCTGATCAATGAACGCAACCTGGTGATCGCCAGCGCGTCGGAAGAGCAGGCTCAGGTGTCCCGCGAAGTGGACCGCAACCTGGTGAACATCCGCGACCTGGCGACCCAGTCGGCGGCCGGTGCCAACCAGACCAGTGCGGCCAGTCACGAACTGTCGCGCCTGGCAGTGGACTTGAATGGGATGGTGGCGCGGTTTGTTATCTGACCTGAAATGAGGTCAAAATGTGGGAGGGGGCTTGCCCCCGATTGCAATGTGTCAGCTATACATTAGCTGACTGATACAACGCCATCGGGGGCAAGCCCCCTCCCACATTTGCTCTATGTTGTGTCAGAAACTACTGCTTCCAGGCCCCTGGGTTCACCAGGTTTTTCGGTTTTTCACCCGCCAACGCCTGCAACAGATTATCCACCGCACATTTGGCCATGGCCTCTCGCGTTTCATGGGTGGCCGAGCCGATATGCGGCGTGGCCACCACGTTGTTCAAGCGCAACAACGGCGAGCCGTGATCCAGCGGCTCCTTCTCAAACACATCCAACCCCGCCGCCCGAATGGTGCGCTGCTGCAACGCTTCCACCAGCGCCGCCTCATCCACCACCTTGCCCCGCGAAATATTGATGAAGATCGTCTCCGGCCCCATCAGCGCAAATTGCTCTGCGCCAATCAACTTCTCGGTTTCGGCGGTAAGTGGCAAGGTCAGGCAAACAAAATCGGCCTGTTGCAGCAAGTCGTTCAGGCTGCGGTATTGCGCACCGAAACGCGCCTCCACCGCCGGCTTGGGCGAATGGCTGTGGTAGATCACCGGCATGCCAAAACCAAAATGTCCACGCTGGGCCAGGGCTTCACCGATGCGGCCCATGCCGATGATGCCCAGGGTCTTGCCATGTACATCACTGCCGAAATGCGCCGGGCCGATGTTTTTGTTCCATTGGCCGGCGCGCACCATGTCGGCCAGCTCGACCACACGCCGGGCGGTGGCGAGGATCAGCGCAAAACCGGTGTCGGCGGTGGTTTCGGTGAGCACGTCGGGGGTGTTGCTGAGCAGGATGCCGCGCCCAGTCAGGTAGTCGATGTCATAGTTGTCGACGCCGACCGAAACGCTGGCCACGGCCTCCAGCTGCGGCGCCAGGTCGAGCAGCTTGGCATCCAGGCGCAGGCTGGCGCCCAGCAGGCCGTGGGCGCCGGGCAGGGCGTCGCGCAGCTTGGCCAGGCCGGTGTCATCCAGCGCATCGATCAGCGTCACCTCGGCCTGTTCATGCAGGCGGGCCATCAGCGGCGCGGAGAGTTTCTTGTACAACACGACAGACTTTTTCATGCGGTCTTTACCTTCAATTCCAGATTGGGCGCCGGCGTGCGGTCACTCGCGCCGGGCTTGAGAAAAATCGTCAGTACTACCGACAGCAGCAACGCGCCGCTCATCAGCAGGTACGAAGCGCCGGGCGAACCGGTGCTGCTATTGAGATAGCCCACCAGGTACGAGCCGCCGAATGAACCCAGGGCCCCCATGCTGTTGATCAGCGCCATGGCGCCCCCGGCGACATTGGCCGGCAGGATCTCCGGGACAATCGCGAAAAACGGGCCGTAAGGCGCGTACATGCAGGCCCCGGCAATCACCAGCAAGGTGTAGGACCACCAGAAGTGTTCGGCGCCGAGCACGTAGGACGCGTAGAAAGCAATCGAGGCAATCAGCAGCGGCGGCCATACGAAACGCTTGCGCTTTTGCAGCTTGTCCGAGCCCCAGGACACCACCAGCATGCCAATCACCGCCGCCAAATAGGGCAGCGCCGACAACCAGCCGGCCTCGACCATGTCCATCTGCAAACCTTGCTTGAGGATCGACGGCAGCCACAGCACAAAGCCATACACGCCAATGCTCCAGCAGAAAAATTGCAGGGCCAGGATGATCACCTTGGGCGAGCGGAACGCCTCGGCGTAGTTCTTCACCGCCTTGATCCCGACTTGCTCGGCGGCCAGCGCGGTTTCGAGGTCCTGTTTCTCAGAGTCGCTGAGCCACTTGGCGTCCTTTGGACGCTCATCGGCCAGCTTCCACCAGATAAACGCCCACAGCACCGCCGGCAAGCCTTCGATGATGAACATCCAGCGCCAGCTGAAATGCTGCACCAGGTAGCCCGACACCACCGACATCCACAGCATGGTCACCGGGTTGCCGAGGATCAGGAAGGTATTGGCACGCGAGCGTTCGGCACGGGTAAACCAGTGGCACAGGTACACCAGCATCGCCGGCATCACGGCGGCTTCGACCACGCCAAGCATGAAGCGGATCACGATCAGCATGTAGGCGTTGGACACCACGCCGGTGAGGGTGGCCAGGCCGCCCCACAGGATCAGGCTGACGAAGATCAGCTTCTTGACGCTGCGTTTTTGCGCGTAAATCGCCCCCGGCACCTGGAAGAAAAAGTAGCCAAGGAAAAACAGTGCGCCCAGCAAGGACGACATGCCGGGGGTGATCATCAGGTCTTCGGCCATCCCGGAGGCAGCGGCGAAGCCGTAGTTGGCGCGGTCCAGGTACGCCAGGCTGTAGGTGATAAAAACGATGGGCATGATGTACCACCAGCGGCGGGTGGCGAGTTTCACGGTGTCCATGGGGTTGCTCCTGAGCTTGTTGTAGTTGTGGCAACAGGGTGGGGTTTAGGCAACGGATCGAATCGGTAACTCTGAACGGGCGGGCAGGCCTTCCATATCGCCACGGCTTTGCACGGCGCGACTGCCGATCCAGTTGCCGCGCTGTACCGCCTCGGGGAAGCTGAGGTTTTCCAGCAGGGCGCTGATCATGCCCACGGCAAAACCGTCGCCGGCACCGACGGTGTCTACGACTTTTTCCACCCGCACGGCGGCGACAAAGCCCTGGTCCATCTGGGTGCGGTAGTAGGCGCCATCCGGGCCGAGCTTGATCGCCACGGCTTCGGCGCCCTGGTCGAGGTAGAACGCGGCGATGTCGGCCGGGTCATCGAAACCGGTGAGCAGGCGGCCTTCGCCCAGGCCCGGCAAGACCCAATCGGCGAGCCCTGCGAGGGCGTTGATTTCGCGGATCATTGTTTGTTGGTTGGTCCACAAAGACGGGCGCAGGTTGGGGTCGAACGACACGCTGCGCCCGGCCTTGCGCATCTGGGTCATCAGCTCGACGGACAACTCGCGCGTCGCCTCGGACAATGCGGGCGGAATGCCGGTGGCATGCAGATGACGGGCTTGCAGTAGGGCAGGGCTGATGGCGGCGATAGACAACTGACTGGCCGCCGAGCCCTTGCGGAAGTACTCCACCTGGGGATCATCACCGGCTTCTTCGCGGGACTTGAATTGAAAGCCGGTGGGATGCAGCGGATCGACCGCCACATGCCGGCAATCCAGACCTTCCTGGGTCAAGGTGTCGACCACAAAACGCCCGAGGGAATCGTTGCCCACTCGACTCAGCCAGGCCACGTTGAAACCCAGGCGCGACAGGCCGATGGCGGCATTGCTGTCCGCACCCGCAATCCGTTTATGGAACTGAGCCACCTGGGCCAAGTCGCCGGTCTGTTCGGCGACGAACATCGCCATGGTTTCACCAAACGAGAGGATATCGATCTCAGACATGAGCATGCTCCGCACGAGGTTGGCCCAGCAGGGTGAGGGTGGCGACCTGCTGCGCGGTGACCGCGACCAGGTCATCACCTTGCAGCGGGAATTCCACGGCCCGGCTAATACCTGGAGTCATGTGCTTGAGCAGTTGTTCCCACAGATGCAGGTCGGTGGCGCCAGGCGGCAGCGCGACTAGCTTGCCGTCGGCGCGCCGCGCCACCGCCTTGCAGTGCAGGTAATCCACATGCCGGCCCAGCAGGCGCGCGGCGGTGAGGGCGGATTGGTCTTGCCACTGCCAGTTGCCGATATCGAAGGTCATCTTTACCGGCAGGCCCAGGCGTTCCACTTCGGTGAAAAAACGCTGCATGGGTTCGATGCGGCCACCGTGCAGGGTCTGGTCGTTCTCTACCAGCAGTTGAACAGAGTGGCGGTTGAGCAGGGCGTGCAGGTTTTCCAAGTCGTTGGTGTCGGTGAAGTAACCGAGCGAGACTTTCAGCCAGCGTGAGCCGAACGCCTGCGCGCGATCCAGGGTGGCGGCGAGTTCGGCATTCGCTTGGGCGCGGCCGGCGACCCACAGTTCCAGGGGCGATGAGAACACCGACTCCAGGTCCTGTTGCGCCGCGGCCTGGGCCAGTTCGGTGGGCTGTTCGTCAGTTAAAAGTTCTTCGCGCCATTCGATACGCTGTGCACCGGCGGCGGCGAGGACCTCAACAAAACTCAATTGGCCCTGCTGGCGAACCAAGTCGGCGCCGTAGCTGGAAAGGCTGATGGAGACGGGGTATTTATGCATTGTTGTTTACCTCTGAAACCGGTTTCATTTTTTTTGAAAAAAACACTTTCCTGTAGGAGCGAGCTTGCTCGCGAAAAACCTGAGAGCGCCGCGTTAAACCAGGATCGCTGCGTTATCGTTGGCGTTTTTCGCGAGCAAGCTCGCTCCTACAAGGGGTTGTGGAGCCTCGGATGATCAGTTGGGGCAGGAAGTCCAGGGTGCGTGTCGGCTCTGTATCGCCGCGCAGGCGCTTGAGCAGGCAGTCGAATGCGCTGGCGCCGATGGCTTCGGTGGGCTGGGCGAGGGCGGTGATGCCCGTGCCTACCAGCGGATACCACTCCAGGTCATCCAGGGCGATCAGGCCGATGTCATCAAACAGGTTGCAACCCAGGTTTTTCAGTGCGCGGGCACAGGCCAACGCCGCGACACCGTTGGCGCAGAACAGCGCCTTGGGGCCAGGTTTTGCGAGAAAGGTCTGCAAGTGTTTTTGCAGCGTTTCATCCAACTCCAACACAGCGCCGGTCAATGCCGGGCGGCTAGCGATTTCAGCCTTGAAACTGTTCAGGCGCTCCAAGCGCGAACTGGTGCCATCGGTGGCTTCACTCACCATCAGCACATCGCGATACCCTTGTTGCTCCAGGTGCTCCACCGCCATGCGCACCGCCGCCGGGTTGTCCAGGCCGACCAGGTCGCTGTGCAGCGGTTCGACCTTGCGGTCCACCAGCACCAGGGGCATTTCCCGTTGCAGTTCCAGCAGTTGGTCAAGGTGATGGCCGAGGGTGTTCACGATCAGCCCTTCGATGTTGTACGAACGCAGGGCCGCCAGGTGCTGGCGCTCTTGCTCGTCATCACGGTCGGTGTTGCACACCACCAGGCTGTAGCCGTGCTGGCGACAGGCGGTTTCGACGCCGTGCATCACGGCAATGGAATAGGGGTTGCGGATATCCGCCACCAGCATGCCGATCAGTCGCGTGCGGCCACGCTTGAGACCACGGGCCATCTGGTTGGGGCGGTAGCCGAGTTGTTCGATGGCTTGCTCGATGCGCAAGGCAATGGCATCGGAGAGCAGGGCGCGGTCGTCGCCGATAAAACGCGACACGCTGGCCTTGGACACCCCGGCGCGTTCGGCCACGTCAAGCATGGTCACGCGCCTGCGCTGGGCGGCAGAAAAGTTGTTCACGGTCATCGACCTTCTGTTTTTATTGGAATGACTGAAACCGGTTTCAGGAAACCATCAAATGAGGAAAGTCGTCAAGCGGTTGTAGGACAAAGTCAGATGGCCGGTGTGTCAAATCACCACACTCAACCAAGTCGCGACCAGTAGCAATAGGGCCATGCCCCGGTTGAAGCGCTGCATCGTCCTGGCCGAACGAAACAGCCGTGCCGACCCCACGCCCAGCAGCGCCCAAGTGCCCAGGCACGGCAGTGATATCAGAAAAAACACCAGGGACAGGTACACCACCTGGCTCTGGCGTTCAGCACCGTTGCCGGCAAATACGCTGACCACCGCCAGGGCCATCATCCAGGTTTTCGGATTGATCAGCTGCAAGCTGGCGGCGCCGATCAGGCCAAGAGGTTTTTCACTGGCTTGCACTTCGATGGCTTGGGCGGGCGCGCTGAAGATCTGCCAGGCCAAGTAACTCAACCAGCCGACGCCGATCCACTGCATGGCCATTTGCACCTTGGGTGCATGCACCAACGACTGGCCGAACCCGCTGCCCACCAACAACACAAGGCCCGCAGCACCTGCGCAGGCGCCGAAAATGATCGGCAACGCCGCCTTGAAGCCATGACGTGCGCTGTTACTCAGCACTAGGATGTTAGTGGGGCCGGGGGTAATAGAGGCTACAAAGGCGAACAACATAAACGGCAACATGACAGGCGACTCCAGTAAACCAATCGATGGAGTCATCTTCACAAGCGCGCCGGCTACCTGTCTGGAAGATTTGAGCAACGCTTGCGGTAGGCCGCCGGTGTGAGGCCATAGGCGCGCACGAACCAACGCCCCAGGTGGCTCTGGTCGGCGAAGCCCAGGGCAATCGCGACGTCCGCCGGTTGTTCGCCCCTGGTCAGCAAGTGCCGGGCGCGGGCCAGGCGCAGTTGCACCAGGTAGGCGTGGGGTGGCAGGCCAAACGCGCTCTTGAACGCACGGGTCAGGCGGAAGCGGTCGACGCCACACGCGAGCGCCAGTTCGTCCATGCCCACATCAATGTGCAAGTGGGCATGCAGGTATTCCCGGGCCTTGTGCGCCACCAAGGGCAATCGCGGGTCGTCGCGGTAGCGGGTGCGCCAGTAGAGTTGGTCGGTGAGGCGCTCCAGCAACTGGTCCATGGCGCGCTGGCGCACGATGCGCAGTTCGCCGCTGTGAAGGGTCTGGAAGGCTTGGCTGGTGGCCAGGGCCAGACGCGGGTCGCTGGTCAAGGTGCGGGTGAAACTCAACTGGCTGTCCAGCGGTGCCTCTTCGAACACCGCGCTGACTTCCCGCGCCAACCAGTGCGGATCGAGGTAGAGCATGTGGTAGGTGAAACCGTCCGCCGTGGGCGCGTCGCCGTCATGCAACTCGCCGGGTTCCACCAGGAACACCTGGCCCGGAACGCTGTTGTGGCGGGTACGGCGGCAGTTGAATTGTTGCACGCCTTGTTCGGTGACGCCGATCAGGTAGCTATCATGCCAGTGAGGGTCGTAGGCGTGGCCTTCAAAGTGCGCGCGCAGGGTCTCGATGCCGGTGTCGGCGTCCTGGGACAGGTCGATCCAGTTGTGCGCGGCCATAAAACACCGAGGCGGACTAAGTGAGGCTATTTGCGCCCAGCGCGTGCCGGGCGTCTAGAAGGTTTGTGCAGCGTCAACCAAACAGCCCGGCGGCGATATTGATCGAGAACCCCAGGATCGCGGTATTGAACAGAAACCCGATCAACGATTGCCCCAGCACCACCTTGCGCATGCCACGGGTGGCCACGCCCACGTCGGAGGTCTGCACCGCCACGCCAATGGTGAAGGAAAAGTACAGGAAGTCCCAGTAATTGGGGGTGGTCAGGCCCTCGGCAAAGCGCAACGCCGGCTCCTTGCCGTCCCAGGTGTAATACAGGCGCGCGTAATGCACGCTGAAGATCACTCCGATCAGCAACCACGATCCGATCACTGTCAGCCCGGTGAAACCGTAGTGCAGCAGGCGTTCCGAGGTGGCCAGGTCTTTGCTGCCCACCAGTTCGAAGGTGATGGTCGCCAGGCTGGCGAGGGCGGCGATGCACACGGTAAACAGCACCAGGCCGGCGTTTTCGTCTTCGATCTCGGCGATGCGTTTGACGTCTTCGGCTTTGGCGCGGCGGGTCAGCCACAGCATCAGCACCAAATAGGTCCAGACGCCGGCGTTCCAGCCGATGAGGATTTTGCTGACGAAGGTGTCGGCCGGCACCAGGATGCCCACGGCAATCCCGAACACGGCGGCGGCGGAGAGGCGAGGGTGGGTACGGGCGAGGAAGGGCATGGCGGCTCACAGGCAGTTGTATGTGAGCACCATAACCCTTGTTGGAGCTGGCTTGCCAGCGATCGCATCGACTCGGTGTGTCTGAAAGACCGAGGTGTCTGCATCGCTGGCGAGCCAGCTCCTACAGGGGGGCGTTGATCAGTCTGTTTTGTGGCGCTTGCGCACCAGCTTCATGACCACCACAAAGAACACCGGCACAAATACCACCGCCAGCGTTGCGGTGATCATCCCGCCAATCACCCCCGTACCAATCGCCTGCTGGCTAGCCGAACTGGCACCGGTGGCAATCGCCAGCGGCACCACGCCGAGGATGAACGCCAGGGACGTCATGATGATCGGTCGCAGACGCAAGCGCGCGGCTTTCAAGGTGGCGGTGACCAGGTCTTCACCTTGGTCATACAGGTCCTTGGCGAACTCGATGATCAGGATCGCGTTCTTCGCCGACAGGCCGATGATGGTGATCAGGCCGACCTTGAAGAACACATCGTTGGGCATGCCACGTAAGCCCACCGCGAGGACCGCGCCGAGTACACCGAGCGGCACCACCAGCAACACCGAGGTCGGGATCGACCAGCTTTCATACAGCGCCGCCAGGCACAGGAACACGATCAGCAGCGACAAGCCCAGCAGCAAGGGCGCCTGGGAACCGGACAAGCGTTCCTGCAACGACAGACCGGTCCATTCCTGCCCCAAACCTGCCGGCAACTGGCTGACCAGGCGCTGGATCTCGTCCATCGCCTCACCGGTGCTGTGCCCCGGAGCCGCTTCACCGGAGATCGCGATGGCGGGGTAGCCGTTGTAACGGGTCAGCTGAGTCGGGCCCTGGGTCCATTTGGCTTCGACAAAGGACGACAGGGGCACCATCTTGCCGGCGTTGTTGCGCACGTTGATTTTCATCAAGTCCGCCACCTGGCTGCGTTGGTCGCCTTCTGCCTGCACCACCACCCGCTGCATGCGGCCTTGGTTGGGGAAGTCGTTGATATAGGCCGAGCCGATGGCCGAGGACAGCACGTTGCCCACGTCCGCGAAGGACACGCCCAGCGCGTTGGCCTGCTTGCGGTCCACTTCCAGTTGCACTTGCGGTGCTTCGGCCAGGGCGCTCTCGCGCACGTTGGCCAGGATCGGGCTTTTCTCGGCGGCGGCCAGCAATTCAGTACGTGCCGCCATCAGTGCGGCATGGCCGACGCCACCGCGGTCTTGCAGGCGGAACTCGAAGCCGCTGGACGTGCCCAGGCCGTCCACCGGCGGCGGCAGGATCGCGTAGGCAACCGCGTCCTTGAGCTCGCTGAAGGCCATGTTGGCGCGGTCGGCAATCGACGAGGCCGAATCATCGCTGCTGCGCGCGGACCAATCCTTGAGCGTGGTAAACGCCAGCGCGGCGTTCTGCCCTGAACCGGAGAAACTGAAGCCCATGATCATGGTGGTGTCACCCACCCCAGGTTCCTCGGCGTTGTGCGCTTCGATCTGCTCGGCCACGTGCACCGTGCGGTTCTTGCTCGCACCCGGTGGCAACTGGATGTCGGTGATGGTGTAGCCCTGGTCTTCCACCGGCAGGAAGGAGGAGGGCAGGCGGCTGAACATCCAGCCCAGGCCCACCAGCAGCACCAGGTAGATCAACAGGTAACGCCCGCTGCGCTTGAGGGCATACGCCACCCAGCCTTCATAGCGGTCGGTGAGGCTTTCAAAGCGCTGGTTGAACCAGCCGAAGAAACCGCCCTTGGCATGGTGTTCGCCTTTGGCGATTGGCTTGAGCAAGGTGGCGCACAGGGCCGGGGTCAAGGTCAGGGCGAGGAACGCCGAGAACAGGATCGAGGTGGCCATCGACAACGAGAACTGCTGGTAGATCACGCCCACGGAACCTGCCATGAACGCCATCGGCAGGAACACCGCCACCAGCACCAGGGTGATGCCGATGATGGCCCCGGTGATCTGGCCCATGGCTTTTTTCGTCGCTTCCTTGGGCGACAGACCCTCGGTGGCCATGATGCGTTCGACGTTCTCCACCACCACAATGGCGTCGTCCACCAGGATGCCGATGGCCAGTACCATGCCGAACATGGTCAGTACGTTGATCGAGAAGCCCAGCAACAGCATGGTGGCAAACGTGCCCATCAGGGCAATCGGCACCACCAGGGTCGGGATCAAGGTGTAGCGCACGTTCTGCAGGAACAGGAACATCACTGCAAACACCAGTGCCATCGCTTCGAGCAGGGTGTAGACCACCTTGGTGATCGAGACCTTGACGAACGGCGAGGTGTCGTACGGGATCTTGTATTCCACATTGGCCGGGAAGTAGCGCGACAACTCGTCCATCTTTGCCCGCACCAACGTGGCGGTGCTCAGCGCATTGGCGCCGGGCGACAACTGCACGCTGACGGCGGTGGACGGCTTGCCGTTCAGGCGGGTGGAGAACTGGTATTCCTGGCTGCCGACTTCCACCCGCGCCACATCGCCGATGCGCACGGTCGAGCCGTCGGGGTTGGCCTTGAGCACGATGTCGGCAAATTCGGCTGGCGTTGAAAGCTGGCCCTTGACCAGGATCGCGGCGGTGATTTCCTGGGTGTTGGTGCCCGGCAGATCACCGATGCTGCCGGCCGAAACCTGGGCGTTCTGCGCGCTGATCGCGGCGTTCACGTCGGCCGGCGTCAGGTTGAAACCAATCAGCTTCTGCGGGTCGATCCAGATGCGCATGGCGCGCTCGGCACCATACAGCTGGGCCTTCCCCACACCGTCGAGACGCTTGAGTTCGTTCATCACGTTGCGCGCCAGGTAATCACTCAGCGCCACGTCATCGAGCTTGCCGTCGTTGGACGTGAGGGTCACCAGTAGCAGGAAGCCGGCGGAGACTTTTTCCACCTGCAAGCCTTGCTGGGTCACCGCTTGCGGCAGGCGCGGCTCGACCGCTTTGAGGCGGTTCTGCACGTCCACCTGGGCCATTTCCGGGTTGGTGCCCGGCTGGAAGGTGGCGGTGATGGTGGCCGAACCGAGGCTGCTCTGGGACTCGAAATACAGCAGGTGATCGGCGCCGTTGAGCTCCTGCTCGATCAGGCTCACCACGCTTTCATCCAGGGTCTGCGCCGACGCACCGGGGTACACCGCGTAGATCTCGACTTTCGGCGGCGCCACGTTGGGGTACTGCGCCACCGGCAGTTGCGGGATTGCCAGCAGACCGGCCAGCAGTATAAACAGGGCGACCACCCAGGCGAAGATCGGGCGGTCAATAAAGAACTGCGGCATGGCGGGTTATTCCTTTACGAGCGGGCTGTCGTCCACTTCAACTTTTTCACCGGGGCGCGCGTGTTGCAGGCCTTCGACGATGATGCGGTCACCGGGCTTGAGGCCGCTGCTGACGATCCAGCGGTCATTGATCACCGCACCCAGTTCCACCGGCTGCTGGCTCACGGTCTGCTCGGCGTCCAGCAACAACACCATCGGGATACCCGCGCTGTCACGGGTGATGGCGCGTTGCGGTACGCTGATGCCTTGTTTGTCGACGGCCTGTTCCAGGCGCACCCGCACAAAACTGCCGGGTAGCAGGTCGAGATCCGGGTTGGGGAACTCGCTGCGCAGGATGATCTGCCCGGTGCCCGGGTCGACGCTGATCTCGGCGAACAGCAACTTGCCCGGCAATGGGTAAAGGCTGCCGTCGTCCTCGATCAACGTGGCCTTGGCCTGGTCCTGGCCGACCTGCTTCAAGCTGCCGGCACGGAAGGCGCGGCGCAGGTCATTCAGCTCGCGGGTGGACTGGGTCAGGTCGGCGTGGATTGGGTCCAGTTGCTGGATAAGCGCCAGCGGCGTGGCCTCGTTCTGGCCGACCAGTGCGCCTTCGGTGACCAGTGCGCGACCAATGCGCCCGGAAATCGGCGCAGTCACGGTGGCGTAGCCCAGGTTCAGGCGGGCGCGTTCGACGGCGGCCTTGTTGGCGGCGACTTCGGCGGCGGTCTGGCGCACGGCGGCGCGGGCGTTGTCGTAGTCCTGGCCGCTGATGGCATTGCCTTCCACCAATTGGCTATAGCGCTGCTCCTGCAGGCGTGCCTTGAAGGCATCGGCCTCGGCCTTGCTTAGGTTGGCCTGGGCGCTGTCGAGGTCGGCCTTGAATGGCGCGGGGTCGATGCGAAACAGCACGTCGCCCTGTTTCACGTCATGGCCTTCCTTGAACACCCGTTGCATCACCACGCCGGCGACCCGGGCACGCACTTCGGCGATGCGCGGCGCGGCAATGCGCCCGCTCAATTCGCTGGTAATGGCCAGGGGCTTGGCTTCCAGGGTTTCGATACGCACTTTGGCCAGGGGCATTTCCGGCGCTTCGGCTGCAGAGTCGCCACACGCACTCAGGGCCAGGGTGAGGGCCAGCAGGCAAAATGGCGCAAACAGATTCTTCGACATGCTCTTATCCCAATATTGACTGGCGCATCCTAAAGTCACCTGCGCCGTTGTGCTGTGAAGCTGTGTAGCTCGTCTGTGAAGAAATGTAAGGTGCGGCGCGCGGGGCGCCGGGGGCGTATATCCTTGCACAATCCTGCACCACACCAACAAACCGCATTATTTGGAAACACCATGCCCAACATCCTCCTGGTGGAAGACGACGCCGCACTCTCCGAGCTGATTGCCAGCTACCTGGAGCGCAATGGCTACCACGTCAGCGTGCTCAGCCGTGGCGACCACGTCCGTGAACGCGCGCGCTTGAACCCGCCGGACCTGGTGATCCTCGACCTGATGCTGCCGGGCCTCGACGGCCTGCAGGTGTGCCGCCTGCTTCGCGCCGACTCGGCAGGGCTGCCGATCCTGATGCTCACCGCCCGCGATGACAGCCACGACCAGGTGCTGGGCCTGGAAATGGGCGCCGACGACTACGTGACCAAGCCCTGTGAGCCACGGGTATTGCTGGCGCGGGTGCGCACGTTGTTACGGCGCAGCAGTTTGTCCGAGCCCCAGGTGGCGAACGACCAGATCATCATGGGCAACCTGTGCATCGACCTGTCGGAGCGCACCGTGACCTGGCGTGAGCAGCCGGTGGAGCTGTCCAGCGGCGAATACAACCTGCTGGTGGTGCTGGCGCGGCATGCTGGCGAAGTTCTCAGCCGCGACCAGATCCTGCAGCGCCTGCGCGGTATCGAGTTCAATGGCACCGACCGTTCGGTGGACGTAGCCATCTCCAAGCTGCGCCGCAAGTTCGACGACAACGCCGGTGAAGCGCGCAAGATCAAGACCGTGTGGGGCAAGGGCTACCTGTTCAGTCGTTCCGAGTGGGAATGCTGAGCCATGTTCCGAGTACTGCTGCGCCTTTACCTGATCACCATCGTCACCTACAGCCTGGCGATCTACCTGATTCCCTCGCTGGTGATCCAGCTGTTCGAACACCGCTACATGAACTACAACATCGAGCAGACCCGCGGCCAGCAGAAGCTGATCGTCAAGCAATACCTGCGGGCGCCGGTAGAGCGCTGGTCACAGGTGACCGAGCAACTGGGGCGCGATTTTGCACCGCTGAAAGTGCAATTACTGCTGCGCCAGGACGCCAGCTACACCCCGGCGGAAGAGCAACTGCTGGAGCAGGGCAAGTCGGTCGTGCGCTTGGGGGAGTGGGGCTGGATGACCGAAATCAGCTCGCCGATCAACGAGCAGTTCACGGTCAAGCTGACCATACCGCCCGATCCACTGGACATGAACGTGCTGTATTGGGCGATCAATGTGTTGATCGTCGCCGCGCTGCTGGCCTGCCTCCTGGTCTGGCTGCGCCCCCACTGGCGTGACCTGGAGCGCCTGAAAAGTACCGCAGCCCAATTGGGCCGGGGCAATCTGAGCGAGCGCACGCACATCCCACCAAGCTCCAACATCGGCAGCCTGGCCACGGTGTTCGACACCATGGCCGACGATATCGAACACCTGCTCAACCAGCAGCGTGACCTGCTCAATGCGGTGTCCCATGAACTGCGCACGCCACTCACGCGCCTGGATTTCGGCCTGGCCCTGGCATTGTCTGAAGACTTGCCCGAAGCCAGTCGCGAACGCCTGCAAAGCCTGGTGGCGCATATCCGCGAGCTGGATGAACTGGTGCTGGAGTTGCTGTCCTATAGCCGCCTGCAAAACCCGGCGCAGTTGCCGGAGCGGGTCGAGGTGGTGCTCGATGAGTTCATCGACAGCGTGCTTGGCAGCGTCGATGACGAACTGGAAAACCCCGAAATTGTCATCGACGTGGCGCTCGACTGCGCGGTGGAGCGCTTCAGCCTCGACCCGCGTCTGACCGCTCGTGCCTTGCAGAACCTGCTACGCAATGCCACGCGTTATTGCGACAAGCGCATCCAGGTCGGTGTGAAGGTGTGCGCCGAGGGCTGTGAAATCTGGGTGGACGACGACGGTATCGGCATCCCTGTGGACCAGCGCGAGCGCATCTTCGAGCCGTTCTACCGCCTGGACCGCAGCCGCGACCGCGCCACCGGCGGTTTCGGCCTGGGCCTGGCCATCAGCCGACGCGCCCTGGAAGCCCAGGGCGGCAGCTTGACGGCGCTGGCTTCACCGTTGGGCGGCGCGCGGTTTCGCGTGTGGTTGCCCACCGTCGCCTGATCAGAGCACCTTCACCGCGCGGCCGATTGCCTGAATCGGCCCAGTGGGCTTACCGGTCGGCGAGCCGTGCGGGTCTTCCAGGGTCAGTTCGAACAGCTGGTTCTGCGTGAGCGGCGGCAGCTTGTCCAGCGGCACCGACAGCGTCTGGCCCGGCTTGACCAGGCCGAGGGACACTGGCCCCTGCCAGCCGTCGCCCTTGGTCCAGAACTGCAGGGCCTTGTCGGACGGCACTTCCATCACCCCCAACGGGATCAACTGAATCTGCTGGTCATTGCGCGCCTGGATCACCCAGCCCGGTGCCTGGCTTTGCGGCGCCACCAGCACCACCACAAAGGTCGGATCGGCAGTGGGCGGGCGGGTCAGCAACAGCGCGGCCAGCACCAGCGTGGTCAGCAGCCCGGCACCGGCCAGGCCGCGCCACACGGCCAGCAGGTCCCACCAGTGCGTGCGGGCGCTGGCAATGTTGCGTTCGATACGCCGCCACAGCTCGGATGAGGGCGGCACCGGCTCCGCCAAGGCGGTCAGCGGTAACAGACGCTGCTCCCAGGCGTCCACTGCGGCGCGTAGTTCGACGTCGTGTTTCAGGCGTTGTTCGACGTCGGCGCGTTGTTCGCCGGGCAAGGTGCCCAGCACGTATTCGCTGGCGAGTTCGTCCAGTGGGTCGTTCATGCCATGCACTCCCGCAGCGCGGCGAGGCTACGTTTGATCCAGGCCTTGACGGTCCCCAGCGGGGTGTCGAGTTTCTGGGCGATTTCGCTGTGGGAAAAACCGTCGACATAGGCATGCAGGATGCACGTGCGACGGGCCGGGTCGAGTTGCTCCAGGCAGGTGTGGACCTGTCCCGAGCGTGCGCTGAATTCAAAGGTTTCGGTTGCGGCGACTTGCTCGTGTTCGTCGTCCAAAGGCACTTCGCGGTAATGGTTACGCACCACGTTGAGCGCCAGGTGCCGGGTCACGCTGAACACCCAGCCACGGGCAGACCCGCGACTGGGGTCAAAACTGCCGGCGCCGCGCCAGATCTTGATAAACGCATCATGCACGATATCTTCGGCCAGGGATTTGTCCCTGGCGATGCGCATCGCCACGCCGAGCAAATGGCTGCTTTCCTGCTCATACAGCTGGCGCAAGGCGCGTTGATCGCCGCGGGCGCAGGCCTGCAGACAGGCTTCGTAATCAAACACGTATCACCATCCCCTCAATTGCTGAACCCCTGTAGGAGCGAGCTTGCTCGCGAAAAACGTTAACGAAAACGTGGGCATTCAGGCTGTCCGTGGCGCTCTCAGGTTCTTCGCGAGCAAGCTCGCTCCTACAAGGGATGTAGGCAGTTTCGGGGCAGCGTAGCTCAGTTTGCTCAGTTGGCCGCCCAGAAGATGTAATCCGCCTGGTACTTCACCACTTCCTGCTTGCCTTTGTTGGCGGCGGTGCACTCGCTGCTCGGCGCCACGCCGCCCTTGAGGGCCACGCGCTGGATGTAACTCACGCCGCTCATCGCGCCTTTGCCTTCAGCGGGGTTGGCCTTGACCAGTTGATACGGCAAGTTGCCCGCACCGGATGGCGCCACGGCCAGTTGGGTGCCGGTGACCTTCGAACCGTCCTTGGCCTGCCAGGTGGCTGGCGGGCCGAAGTAAGTGCCGACTTGCTTGCCGCTGCGGTCATTCAACACGGCCTTGGGCCCGACGAAAGTCCACTCGGTCTGGCCGGCGGCGTTGGCTTTGTCGCGGCACTCGTAGGTGATTTCGCCGACGCCGGTGGTTTCCATCGCCACCTTATGGCCGTCCGGCACCTTGATGCTGTCGGGCAAGCCGGTCTGGGCGAAAGCTGCGGGGGTGGCAGCGAGCAGGGCGGTGAGGCAGAACAGTGCTTTAGCGTTCATGGTTACTTCTCCATTTCAGTCAAACAGCGGGGGTTCTGAAAGGACTACCCATGGCCTGCGCGATTGGATGCAGCGATTAGAAAATAAAGGTGAGAGGGCGCACACTGTGCCCCCGCTTTACCTGAGGAGAGATTGGCAATGACTGGTGTTCACACGTCTGCTCAACAAGGTTTCTCGACCCAGGCCGTCACCTACGCCCAAGGCCGGCCGGATTATCCAAGGCAGCTCACCGGCTGGCTCGCCGACATACTGCACATCGACGCGCAGTCCAGCGTGATCGACCTGGGCGCCGGCACTGG
Organism: Pseudomonas reactans; assembly: GCF_013387025.1. Taxonomy (NCBI): domain Bacteria; kingdom Pseudomonadati; phylum Pseudomonadota; class Gammaproteobacteria; order Pseudomonadales; family Pseudomonadaceae; genus Pseudomonas; species Pseudomonas reactans. Next base: position 69,324 of record NZ_JACAQP010000041.1, read on the forward strand.
CAAGTTCACCCGCTTGCTCAGTACTCTGGCGCCGACCTTGATTGCGGTCGAGCCGGTGGCGGCGATGGGCGCGCAGTTGACCAAGCTGCTGCCCGATGTGCGCCTGGTCAATGGCACGGCGCAATCCATCCCACTGCCGGCCGCCAGCGCTGACGCGGTGGTCTGTGCCCAAGCGTTCCACTGGTTTTCGACCGAGGCCGCGCTGGCTGAAATCCATCGCGTGCTCAAGCCTGACGGCCGACTGGGCCTGGTGTGGAATGTGCGGGATGAGTCGGTGGATTGGGTCGCCGCCATCACTGACATCATTACTCCGTACGAGGGTGAGACGCCGCGTTTTCATACGGGGCGTTGGCGTGAGGCCTTCACTGGCGAGTATTTTTCCGAGCCTGAAATGACCTGTTTTCCCTACAGTCATGTGGGCAGCCCTCAGGAGGTGATCATGGATCGCTTTCTTTCTGTGAGCTTTATTGCCGCGTTGCCGGAGGCATCTAAGGCTATGGTGACCGCGCAACTGCAGGCACTGATCGACACGCATCCGGCACTTAAGGGGCGCGATACTGTGGCCTTTCCATATCAGACCCAGGCGTACGTCTGTCATCGACTGAGTTAAAAGGCATAAAGTCAGATCATATTGATATAAGTCGTTATAAGAAAAATCGCTATCCTGCGGCCAGAAATTTATAAGGCCGCAGGTAGCTGGAATGGATGTGGGTAATTTTGGTTTTGTGGTTGCTGGCCTGATTGTTGGTTTTATCGTGGGCATGACCGGTGTGGGTGGGGGCTCGTTGATGACGCCGATCCTGTTGTGGTTTGGCATCAATCCGGCCACCGCCGTGGGCACTGACCTGTTGTATGCCGCCATCACCAAATCCGGTGGCGTGCTGGTGCATAGCAAGAACAAGAATATCGATTGGACCATTACCGGTTGGTTGACCCTGGGCAGCGTGCCTGCGGTGCTGTTGACCTTGTGGTTCCTGGCCAGCCTGCATACTGATCCCAGTGTGATGAATGCGGTAATCAAGCAGGCGCTTGGGGTGGTGTTGTTGTTGACGGCCCTGGCGATTCTGTTCAAGAAGAGCTTGTTGGCGTTTGCCCAGCGGCATGCGGGTGACAGCTATCACATGAGCCCGCGGAATTTGAATGTGTTGACGGTGGTGACGGGGGCGATCCTCGGCACCATGGTGGCGCTGACGTCCATTGGTGCGGGTGCGCTGGGGACGGTGGCGTTGTTTATTTTGTATCCGTTTCTGGCGACGCGGCGGCTGGTGGGGACTGAGATTGCGCATGCTGTGCCGTTGACCCTGGTGGCGGGGTTGGGGCATGCCAGCATGGGGAATATGGACTGGCATTTGTTGGGGTTTTTGTTGATGGGGTCGTTGCCAGGGATCTATGTCGGTAGCCATATGACGGGCAAGCTGCCGGATGGCGTGTTGCGGCCTTGCTTGGCGGTTATGTTGATGGCCATTGGTTATAAGTTGGCCTTTTGATTGGGGGCATATCCGGTATTTAGGTGATGGCGGGTACTGGTTCCGCCCTTACGGCGGCTCACTTTTGAAAAGCGCAAAAGTAAGCAAAACGCTCTTGCCCCAACACTCGGCACCTCGCTTAGGCTCGGTGTGCCCTCACTC
>NZ_JACAQP010000042.1:0-184598 GCF_013387025.1 Pseudomonas reactans
CTACTTCAGACCATCCTTAGTGAGATCCGCTTTTTCAGCGATGGCGGCTGCGAGTTCTGGTTTACGCATAAGTGAAGCCTCTTTGACGGTTTTTTGTTGTTATGTCCGTGCTGCTCTCTTCTGGAGCAGCGCCCAAAGCGCCGCAGGCTCTACTCTGCGGCAGACGGGAGTGAGGATGGCATGCCCTCGCACGCTCCGCCAGTCTTGCGGCGACCTTTCTAGGGTGAAAAACGCGGTTATTCCGACAGAACGACCGGTATTTACGCCAGTAACGGCGGAAGCTCTTTATTGAGGGCGAGTTTTTCCATCACGGCGCTGCCGGTCAGGGCATAGCCCAGCAGGCGGCCGCTGGCATCGCGGCACAGGGCCTTGATATCGGCGCCTTCGCCTTCAACACTCCAAACGCCTTCGGTGCCCCGTGGCGGTGGCGAGACCACCAGCGGGCAGACTGGCGTCTTGACGGTCACCGGCATCGGACCGTAGCTGACCGCCGTGGCGTTGCCGGCCAGCGTCTGGGCCAGCGCGCGGGCGCAGCTCATCAGCGGCATCACGTACAGCAGGTTCAGTCCGTCGACTTCGGCGCAATCGCCCAGAGCGTAGATGTTGGCGTGGGAGGTCTTGAGGTGGCGGTCCACCATGATCCCGCGATTGGTCTGCAGGCCGGCGGCGGCGGCCAGGTCGACGCGTGGGCGCAGGCCGATGGCCGAGACCACCAGGTCGCAGGCGATCACTTCACCGTCCGACAGGTGGGCCTCCAGGCCGTCAGCGGTGCGCAGCAGGCGATTGAGCACTGGACCGAGATGGAAACGCGCGCCGAGGCTTTGCAGTCCGGCCTGTACCGCTGCGGCGGCGGCCGGGTGCAGCAGGGTCGGCATGACTTGCTCGCAAGGTGCCACCAGGTCGATTTCATAACCGCCCAGAATCAGGTCGTTGGCGAATTCACAGCCGATCAAGCCCGCGCCGAGCAACAGCACACGGCGCTTGCCGGCAGCGGCGGTACGGAAGCGTGCGTAATCTTCGAGGTCATTGATCGGGAAAATCAGCTCAGCCGCATCACCTTCCACCGGTACACGCACGGTTTCGGCGCCCCAGGCCAGGATCAGGTCGCGGTAAGCCACCGCTTCCTCACCAATCCACAAGCGCTTGTGGCCAGGGTCAATGCCGCTGATACGGGTGTGAGTGCGCACTTCGGCCTTGAGTTGTTCGGCCATGGTGCCAGGTTCAGCCATGCTCAGGCCATCGGCTTCCTTGTTCTTGCCAAAACCGGTGGAGAGCATGGGCTTGGAGTAGGAGCGCCCGTCATCTGCGGTGATCAGCAGCAAGGGGGTCTCGCTGTCGAGCTTGCGAAACTCCCGGGCCACGTTGTAACCGGCCAATCCTGTGCCGATGATCACGACAGGTGCGTTCATTCCTTTCTCCTTGTAGTACTTATCTGAAAACCAAAAATCAGCCGATTTCGATCATTTCGAAATCCATTTTGCCCACGCCGCAGTCCGGGCACAGCCAGTCTTCCGGGACGTCTTCCCAACGGGTGCCAGGCAGAATTCCGTCATCCGGCCAGCCGTCTTTCTCGTCATAGATCAGGCCACAGACTACACATTGCCACTTCTTCATCACTTGCTTCCTCAGGGTCAGGCATCTTGGCCGACGGTCGATAGACCCGCGTTGCCGTGCGGCTCAGGGCGTTTTGTACTGATCGGGGCCGGCAGATGCAAGCACGATCGACGCAAACAGCCGGTTCGGTCCGGCAAAAACCCAGGGCACCATGGTAAGCTCGCCGCCTCTTTTGCTGCCAATACTGACTCACCGTGCCGCACTCAATCGACCCTCCCGATGCTTGCCAATGGCTGATCCAGAGCCTTCTGCTCCCTGCGCCCGCGCCCTTGACCCTCAATTGGCTGTTCAACGAAGACTCGCTGACGCGGCGGCTGACGTGGCTGTCCAACGATGGTTTCAGCGTGACGCCGCTGTTCGAGGGCTGGCAACCGCTGCGCGACGATGAATGCGCCGCACTGGGCCTGCCCCCGGCGACTATCGGCTGGGTACGCGAGGTGTATTTGCGTGGGCACGGACAGCCGTGGGTGTTTGCCCGCAGTGTGGCGGCACGCAGCGCCTTGCAGGGCGACGGCTTGCATATGGATGAATTGGGCAGCCGCTCACTGGGCGAATTGCTGTTCTGCGACCAGGCATTCACGCGCCAGGCCATCGAGGTGTGCCATTACCCACAACAATGGCTGCCTGTGGCGGATCAGGTCGACGGCCTATGGGCGCGCCGTTCACGTTTTGATCGCGGGCCGCTGAGCGTGTTGGTCGCGGAGATCTTTCTGCCCAACTTCTGGCACGCGTTGCACGCCCATCCGGAGAACTGCTGATGTACCAGCGTCTGCTCAAATCCCTGAACCATCTGAACCCCAGGGCCTGGGATTTCATCCAACTGACCCGCATGGACAAGCCCATCGGCATCTACCTGCTGCTGTGGCCGACGCTGTGGGCGCTGTGGATCGCCGGCAAGGGCTCGCCCTCCCTGCTCAATATCGTAATTTTCGTGCTGGGCGTGGTGCTGACTCGCGCCGGTGGTTGCGTGATCAATGACTGGGCCGACCGCAAGGTCGACGGCCATGTGAAGCGCACCGAGCAGCGCCCGCTGGTGAGCGGCAAGATCAGTTCGAAAGAGGCGCTGGTATTTTTCGCGGTGCTGATGGGCATCAGTTTCCTGCTGGTGCTGCTGACCAACGCCACCACCATCCTGCTGTCCCTCGGCGGCCTGGCCCTGGCGGCGAGCTATCCGTTCATGAAGCGCTACACCTACTATCCGCAGGTGGTGCTGGGGGCGGCGTTTTCCTGGGGCATGCCGATGGCGTTCACTGCCGAGACCGGCAGCCTGCCTGCCACTGCGTGGCTGCTGTATATCGCCAACCTGCTGTGGACGGTGGGCTACGACACGTATTACGCGATGACCGACCGCGATGACGATTTGAAGATCGGCGTGAAGTCCACGGCCATCCTGTTTGGTGAAGCCGATCGCGTGATCATCCTTACCCTGCAGGGGCTGTCGCTAGCGTGCCTGCTGCTGGCCGGAGCCCGGTTTGAGCTGGGAGGATGGTTCCACCTGGGGCTGCTGGCAGCGGCGGGCTGTTTTGCCTGGGAGTTCTGGTATACGCGGGACAAGGATCGGATGAAGTGCTTCAAGGCCTTTTTGCACAACCACTGGGCAGGGTTAGCGATATTTGTCGGGATTGTGGCGGATTACGCATTTCGATGAGGGGCCAGGCCCCTCACCGTTAGAGGTATGCATCAAGGTTTGGCGACTTTCCAGGCCCCGTCCATTTTGCCGTCACCGGTCATGTCGCCCGCCTTCTTGTCCATGATGAAGGTATAGAGCGGCTTCCCGCTGTAAGCCCATTGGCTTTTCTGATCATCACGGGTGACGACGGTCCATTTCCCCATGGGCTTATCGGTGGACTCAGCCATCAGTGGAGGCCAGTTGGTGGCGCACTTGTCGTTGCACATGGACTTGCCATCGGCGTCCTTGGCAAAGGTGTAGAGGGTCATGCCCTTGTGGTCGACCAGCATCCCGTCTTTCGTCATCGCCGGTTCCGCCGCGAATGCCAGGGTCGGCAGCGTCAACGCCGCCGTTACCAGCAGGGCTTTCCAGGAAATCATGCTGTAAGTCATCGGAACCTTCCTTTTGTGGTTGTCAGGATTCGGACCCAAAGCGTAGTCCAGAGAGGCGGGAATTGCCCGAGCGACTAAATTACTGTCACACGACTGCAATAATTCCGTTATCTAATGCGGCGCAAGACAGTTAAATGACAAGAGGATTTTTGAGCATGGTTGGCAGGAGCATTCTGATTGTTGACGACGAAGCGCCCATCCGCGAGATGATCGCCGTTGCGTTGGAAATGGCCGGCTACGACTGCCTGGAGGCCGAGAACTCCCAGCAGGCCCATGCCATTATCGTCGACCGCAAGCCGGACCTGATCCTGCTGGACTGGATGCTGCCCGGCACCTCCGGCATCGAGCTGGCCCGCCGCCTCAAGCGCGACGAGCTGACCGGGGACATCCCGATCATCATGCTCACCGCCAAGGGTGAAGAGGACAACAAGATCCAGGGCCTGGAAGTTGGCGCCGATGACTACATCACCAAGCCGTTTTCCCCACGGGAACTGGTCGCACGCCTGAAAGCCGTATTGCGCCGTGCCGGCCCGACCGACGGCGAAGCGCCGATCGAAGTCGGCGGCCTGCTGCTGGACCCGATCAGCCACCGCGTGACCATCGACGGCAAGCCGGCCGAGATGGGCCCGACCGAATACCGCCTGCTGCAATTTTTCATGACCCACCAGGAGCGCGCCTACACCCGCGGCCAACTGCTGGACCAGGTGTGGGGCGGCAATGTGTATGTGGAAGAGCGCACCGTGGACGTGCATATCCGTCGCCTGCGCAAAGCCTTGGGCGATGCCTACGAGAATCTGGTACAAACCGTGCGCGGCACGGGCTACCGCTTTTCAACCAAAGGCTGAGCCGGTCCCTTCCTTCCTTAACAGCTGACAAGGACGCATGTTTAAGTGAACCAAAACTGGCATGGCACCCTGATCCGCCACATGCTTTTGCTGATCACCGGCTGCCTATTGGTGGGTTTGGTCAGCGGTTACTACGGCTGGAGCCTGGCAGCCGGTATTGCCTTGTACCTGGGTTGGACCCTCAAGCAACTGCTGCGCCTGCACGAATGGCTGCGCCAGCATAAACCCGACGAAGCTCCGCCCGATGGCTACGGCCTATGGGGCGAAGTGTTCGACAGCATTTACCACCTGCAACGCCGCGACCAACGGGTGCGCGGACGCCTGCAAGCGGTGATCGACCGGGTGCAGGAATCCACGGCCGCGTTGAAAGATGCGGTGATCATGCTCGACAGCGACGGCAACCTGGAATGGTGGAACCGCGCCGCCGAGACCCTGCTGGGCCTCAAGACGCCCCAGGACAGCGGCCAGCCGGTGACCAACCTGGTGCGCCATCCGCGCTTCAAGGAGTACTTCGAACAGGAGAACTACGAAGAAGCCCTGGAAATCCCCTCGCCCACCAATGACCGCGTGCGCATCCAGCTGTACCTGACGCGCTATGGCAACAACGAGCACCTGATGCTGGTGCGCGACGTCACCCGCATTCACCAGTTGGAACAGATGCGCAAAGACTTCGTCGCCAACGTCTCACACGAGTTGCGCACACCGCTGACGGTGATCTGCGGCTACCTGGAGACGCTGCTGGACAACGTCGACGAGATCAACCCGCGCTGGAGCCGTGCCCTGCAACAGATGCAGCAACAGGGTTCACGCATGCAGACACTGCTCAACGACCTGCTATTACTCGCCAAGCTGGAAGCCACCGATTACCCGTCGGATAACCACCCAGTGGCGGTGCAGAGCCTGCTGCAGACCATCAAGAACGACGCCCAGGCCCTGTCCGGCCAGCGCGGGCAGCAGATCACCCTGGAAGCCGACCCGGCCGTGCTGCTCAAAGGCAGCGAAGGCGAATTGCGCAGCGCGTTTTCCAACCTGGTGTTCAACGCCGTGAAGTACACCCAGGACAAAGGCAATATCCGCATCCGCTGGTGGGCCGACGAACAGGGCGCGCACCTGAGCGTGCAGGACTCCGGCATCGGCATCGACGCCAAGCACTTGCCGCGCCTGACCGAGCGCTTTTACCGCGTCGACTCCAGCCGCAACTCCAACACTGGCGGCACCGGGCTTGGCCTGGCGATCGTCAAGCACGTGCTGCTGCGTCACCGCGCACGTCTGGAGATCAGCAGCGTGTTGGGCCATGGCAGTACGTTTACCTGCCATTTCCCGCCGGCACAGATGACCCGTTCGCGAGTCATTGACCCAGGTGCCTAGCGCCCCGCCCGGCAGTGGGCACTAGGCAAGCGCCCCGTCAGCCGCTACATTGGCCGACTTGCGCCTGCCTTTCAGGCCCACCTGCCACCCCTTATTGAACACACGGAACCTGCAAAACCCCATCATGGACCCTTCCCCTGGTATCACCCTCGCTACACTCTTCGCCGACTTCGGCATGATTCTTTTTGCACTGATCCTGGTACTGCTCAACGGTTTCTTCGTTGCGGCGGAATTTGCCATGGTCAAACTGCGCGCCACCCGGGTCGAGGCCATCGCCCATAAGAACGGCTGGCGCGGACAGATCCTGCGCACCGTGCACAGCCAGCTCGACGCGTACCTGTCGGCCTGCCAGCTGGGCATCACCCTCGCCTCCCTGGGCTTGGGCTGGGTCGGTGAGCCGGCCTTCGCGCACATCCTCGAACCGCTGCTGGGCGCCGTGGGCGTCGAGTCGCCGGAAGTGATCAAGGGCGTGTCGTTCTTTGCCGCCTTCTTCGTGATTTCCTACCTGCACATCGTGGTCGGTGAGCTGGCGCCCAAGTCCTGGGCGATTCGCACACCCGAGCTGCTATCGTTGTGGACGGCGGTGCCGCTGTACCTGTTCTACTGGGCCATGTACCCGGCGATCTACCTGCTCAACGCCAGCGCCAACGCCATCCTGCGTATCGCCGGCCAAGGCGAGCCTGGCCCGCACCACGAACACCATTACAGCCGTGAGGAACTCAAGCTGATCCTGCACTCCAGCCGTGGCCAGGACCCGAGCGATCAAGGCATGCGCGTGCTGGCCTCCGCCGTGGAAATGGGCGAGCTGGAAGTGGTGGACTGGGCCAACTCCCGAGAAGACCTGGTCACCCTGGACTTCAATGCCCCGCTCAAGGAAATCCTTGCGCTGTTCCGCCGCCACAAATTCAGCCGCTACCCGGTGTATGACGCGGTGCGCAACGAATTCGTGGGCCTGCTGCACATCAAGGACCTGCTGCTGGAACTGGCGGCCCTGGACCACATCCCCGAGTCGTTCAACCTGGCCGAGCTGACCCGCCCGCTGGAGCGTGTGTCGCGACACATGCCGCTGTCGCAACTGCTGGAACAGTTCCGCAAAGGCGGCGCTCACTTTGCTCTGGTGGAAGAAGCCGACGGCAAGATCATCGGCTACCTGACCATGGAAGACGTGCTGGAGGTGCTGGTGGGCGATATCCAGGACGAACACCGCAAGGCCGAGCGCGGCATCCTGGCCTATCAGCCGGGCAAGCTGCTGGTGCGTGGCGACACGCCGCTGTTCAAGGTCGAGCGCCTGCTGGGCGTGGACCTGGACCACATCGAAGCCGAAACCCTGGCCGGCCTGATCTACGACACCCTCAAGCGCGTGCCGGAAGAGGAAGAAGTGCTGGAGGTGGAAGGCTTGCGCATCATCATCAAGAAGATGAAAGGGCCGAAGATCGTGTTGGCCAAGGTGCTGCTGCTGGATTGACCCTCAATTGCCCAACGCAAAGTTGGGCAATGCTCCCACGGGCTGGTTGAACTCGTACGGGATCGACACCAGCCCCGCCTCAGTGGCGCGCTGTACCACGAAATGCAAGTGCGGCCCGCTGCTGTTGCCGGTATTGCCCGACAGGGCCAGCGGGCTTCCCACCGCCACACGTTGCCCTGTCCGAACGCTGACCGAACCTTGCTTGAGGTGCAGGTACACCGCCTCACTGCCGTCGTCATGACGCACTCGCACAAAATTCCCGGACGCATCATTGCCACGCCCGACCTGCTCATTCTCGGTCTTCACCACCATTCCGCTGCGTGCCGCAATGATCGGCGTGCCTTCGGGCATGGCGATGTCCATGGCGTAGCGGCTCTTGGCGTCGGTATGGCTGAAGCTGCCGTTGGGGCCTTGGCTCAGGCGGAATGGGCCGCCACGCCAGGGCAAAGGGTAACGGTAGGCCTGCTGTTGATTGCTCGGTTTGGGCACGACCAGCATCGGCGGCTTCACGCGTTCAACCCTACGCTCCTGGATCACAAATACCTGGGCGCCCGGGGTATGCCGGTCACTGAAAAACACCACGCCATTGGCATCGGTGGATTTGTAGAGGGTCATGGCCTGGGTCGACAGAGCGACCGTTGCCAGCCCACCGCACAGCAATAAGCGCATGAGCATGGCGTGAACCTGCCGGGATGACTTGGCGGCAGGTTAGCGAGGTTTGATGACAACTTTAGGCTGGCAGCCCGTTGAAACAAATATCCACGTTCATTTGGGCGGCGGCCGACAGATTGACCAAGGCATCCAGAGAGAGCTTGTCGATCTTGCCGGTGAGGACGTCGTTAAGTCGGGGCTGACTGATGCCCAACCTATGTGCCGCCTCTTTTTGAGAAAGCTCCCAGCTGCGAATGGTCTGGCACAGCCCCAAGAGCAATTTTGACCGCAGCCGCATATTGGCGGCTTGCTGGGGCGTATCCTCCAAAGCGTCCCAAACACAGCTGAAACGCTCACCGTAAACTTTTTGATTGGTCATGGGCTCAACCTAACTCCTGCAATCTGGCGCGAGCCAGCTCGATATCATGCCCTTCGGTTTTTTGTGTGGTCTTGCGCAGCGCGTGCAGCACATAGATGGCCTCTGGCCGGTTGACCACATAAAACACTCGAAAAGCTCCTGACTCCTCAGTAATCCGAATCTCACTGACGCCTCTTCCGATGGTTTTCATCGGCTTGCAATCAAAGGGTTGCTCACCCTGTTGCAAGAGATCCAATTGAAAGCCTGCAGCCCTACGGGCGTCGAGAGGAAACGTTTTGAGGTCCTTGAGCGAACTTCCTAGAAACACCACATCCTTGTGCCTTGGCATTGGCTTCTCCTTTCCTGGAAAGAAAAAGCGTAATCGACGATTCGGCCAAGGGTCGTAGAGGTTTGTTTCAAGGCATAGCGAAGGCTCGATAACCCTGAGGCATTATCAGGAGACTATATCGAAACAGATATAAATCAAGCCAGACACCGGGAATCAGACAGTCGGTCGATTCCCAGTATTCAGAGGATTACGCACCCGGCACAAAATGCTTCTGCGCCGTACCCCGTGCGATCAGGCGGGAGATGTAGTCGAGCTTCTGCGCGTCCTGGTCGATAAACCGGAAGGTCAGCTGCAGCCAATCGCTGTCAGGCTTGGGCTCGAAGGCGACGATGGCGTGCAGGTAGCCATTGAGACGAGCGACTTCGGCGTTGTCGCCCTGCTCCAGGTCGAGCACGGCGCTTTCCAGTACCTGAGGCAGGACTTCGCCACGACGTACCACCAGCAGCGCTTCCTTGATGCTCAGCGCCTTGATCACGCATTGCTGGTTGCCGCTGGACAGGCGCAGTTGGCCCTGGCCACGACCGCCAGCCGGCGCCGCTGAAGGTGCCTGTACCGGTGGGCTGTTGAGCAAGCCTTTGCTCGGCGCTGGGGCAGCTGCAACCACTGGCGCTGCACGCGCCGCTTCGGGCTTGCCGCCGGTCAATGCGCTGAGGGAGTCGTTGCCGAACGCCGAGTTCATCTTGGTGGGCGCGCTGGCGACCAGCGCGTCGAGCCGACCGATCTTGTGCAGGGCCTGCTTGACCTTGTTCAGCAACTGTTCGTTGGTGAACGGCTTGCTGACATAGCCCGAAACTCCGGCCTGGATGGCCTGGACCACGTTTTCCTTGTCGCCACGGCTGGTCACCATCACGAATGGCATAGCCTTGAGGTGAGGCTGCTCACGGCACCAGGTCAACAGTTCAAGGCCAGACATCTCCGGCATTTCCCAGTCGCACAGCACCAGGTCGAAGCTCTCGCGCATCAGGATGGCCTGGGCCTTTTTGCCGTTCACCGCGTCTTCAAGCTTGATCCCGGGGAAGTAGTTGCGCAGGCACTTCTTCACCAGGTCGCGGATAAACGAGGCGTCATCCACCACCAATACACTGACTTTACTCATCGACCCTTCATCCTAATTAAAACTTCGGCACGCAAGACGCCTGACTGATGGCATTTTGCCAAAACTCGGTAGTCACGTTGGGAATTTATCTCGCTCAACGTGCAAAAAATTCAGTGGCCACAAACAAAAACGCCCGACCAAAGGCCGGGCGTTAATTTCTCGGGCAACCTTACTTATCGTCAGTTTGGCCCGGAACATTAGGGATAAGATCAGCCGAACCTTCAACTTCGGCCTTCATGCGCTTGAGGCCCATGTGCCGTACGTCGGTGCCGCGCACCAGGTAAATCACCAATTCCGAGATATTGCGCGCGTGGTCGCCGATACGCTCCAGGGAACGCAGCACCCAGATAATGCTCAAGACCCGCGAGATAGAGCGTGGGTCTTCCATCATGTAGGTCGCGAGTTCACGCAGCGCGGTCTTGTATTCGCGGTCGATGATCTTGTCGTACTGGGCCACCGACAGTGCCAGCTCAGCATCGAAGCGAGCAAAGGCGTCGAGGGCATCGCGCACCATGTTGCGCACCTGGTCGCCGATGTGGCGCACTTCCACGTAACCGCGTGGCGCTTCGCCTTCTTCGCACAGTTGGATGGCGCGGCGGGCGATCTTGGTGGCTTCGTCGCCGATGCGCTCCAGGTCGATCACCGACTTGGAGATGCTGATGATCAAACGCAGGTCGGACGCTGCCGGCTGGCGACGGGCCAGAATGCGCAGGCATTCTTCGTCGATATTGCGTTCCATCTGGTTGATCTGGTCGTCGATCTCGCGCACTTGCTGGGCCAGGCCCGAGTCGGCCTCGATCAGCGCGGTGACGGCGTCGTTGACTTGCTTCTCCACCAGCCCGCCCATCGCCAGGAGGTGGCTGCGCACTTCCTCAAGCTCGGCGTTGAACTGCGCGGAGATGTGGTGGGTAAGGCCTTCTTTGCTAATCATGTTGGCGTCCTTGGAGCGTCCGGTAAGGTGCGGAGAACCGCAGCGTCAGTGCGAGGAAAATCCCGGCATCCTAGCCGTAGCGACCCGTGATGTAGTCTTCGGTCTGCTTCTTCGCCGGATTGGTGAACAGGGTATCGGTATCGCCGAATTCCACCAGTTTGCCCATGTACATGAACGCGGTGTAGTCGGAAACCCGCGCCGCCTGTTGCATGTTGTGGGTCACGATGACGATGGTGAACTTGGACTTGAGTTCGTAGATCAGCTCTTCGACTTTCAGCGTCGAGATCGGGTCGAGTGCCGAGCAAGGTTCATCGAGCAGCAGCACTTCCGGCTCAACCGCAATGGTGCGGGCAATAACCAGACGCTGTTGCTGGCCGCCGGACAGGCCGAGGGCCGATTCGTGCAGGCGGTCTTTGACTTCGTCCCACAGCGCCGCGCCTTTCAAGGCCCACTCGACTGCTTCGTCGAGGATGCGCTTCTTGTTGATGCCCTGGATGCGCAGGCCGTAGACCACGTTTTCGTAGATGGTCTTGGGGAACGGGTTGGGCTTCTGGAACACCATGCCCACACGGCGACGCAGCTCGGCCACGTCTTCGCCCTTGCGGTAGATGTTGGTGCCGTAGAGGTTGATGGCACCGTCTACGCGGCAGCCGTCCACCAGGTCGTTCATGCGGTTGAATGTGCGCAGCAGCGTGGACTTGCCGCAGCCCGACGGGCCGATGAAGGCGGTCACGCGCTGCTTGGGGATGTTCATGCTGACGTCGAACAGCGCCTGTTTTTCACCGTAGTACAGGCTCAGGCCCGGCACTTCGATGGCCACGGTTTCCTGGGCCAGGCTCAGGCTCTGCTTGTCGCGACCCAGGGCAGACATGTTGATGCCGTGGGTGTGGGTGTCTTGTTGCATGGGATGCTCCCTGTGCTACCAATTCGTTGTGTTGAACCGCAGGCATCGGGCCTGCGGCAAGCAATATTCAGATCAGCTATCCAACGCTTTGTATTTTTCGCGCAGGTGGTTACGGATCCACACCGCCGACAAGTTGAGCGTGGCGATCACCAGCACCAGCAGCAGCGCGGTGGCGTACACCAGCGGCCGTGCGGCTTCGACGTTGGGGCTCTGGAAGCCGACGTCATAGATATGGAAGCCCAGGTGCATGATCTTCTGGTCCAGGTGCAGGTACGGGTAGTTGCCATCCAGCGGCAGCGACGGCGCCAGTTTCACCACACCGACCAGCATCAGCGGCGCCACTTCACCGGCGGCGCGGGCCACGGCGAGGATCATGCCGGTCATCATCGCCGGGCTGGCCATCGGCAGCACGATCTTCCACAGCGTTTCCGCCTTGGTCGCGCCCAGTGCCAGGGAGCCTTCGCGTACGGTGCGAGGAATCCGCGCCAGGCCCTCTTCGGTGGCCACGATCACCACCGGCACCGCCAGCAGCGCCAGGGTCAGCGAGGCCCACAACAGGCCCGGCGTGCCGAAGGTCGGGGCCGGCAGGGCTTCGGCGAAGAACAGGCGGTCAACCGAACCACCCAATACGTACACGAAGAAGCCCAGGCCGAACACGCCGTAGACGATGGCCGGTACACCGGCCAGGTTGTTCACGGCGATACGGATAACGCGGGTCAGGGTGTTTTGCTTGGCGTATTCACGCAGGTACACCGCCGCCAGCACGCCGAACGGAGTGACGATCATCGCCATGATCAGGGTCATCATCACGGTGCCGAAGATGGCCGGGAAAATCCCGCCTTCGGTGTTGGCTTCCCGTGGATCATCGCTGAGGAATTCCCAGACCTTGCTGAAGTAGAAGCCTATCTTGGTGATCGTGCCCATGGCGTTCGGCTGGTAGGCGTGCACCACTTTGCCGATGCCGATTTCCACTTCCTTGCCATTGCCGTCACGAGCGGTCAGCGCGTCGCGGTTGAACTGGGCGTGCAGGTCGGCCAGGCGGGCTTCGATGTCCTGGTAGCGGGCATTCAGCTCGGCGCGGTCAGCATCCATGTCGGCCTGGGCGGCAGCGTCGAGCTTGCCTTCCAGTTCCAGTTTGCGGCCGTGCAGGCGAATGCGTTCGAGACCGGCGTTGATCGCGCCGATGTCGGATTTCTCCAGGGTCTTGAGCTGGGCGGCCAGCTTGTTGACGCGATCCACACGGGCCTGCAGCTCCGGCCATGCGGCCTCGCCTTCGGCGATGACTTTACCGTCCTGTTTGACGTTGACCAGGGTGCCGTAGAAATTGCCCCACTCACGGCGCTCGATGGTCATCAGGTTCGCCGGCGTGGTCTGGTCCTTGAGCCACTCGCCGACGATCCAGGTGAAGTCGTTGCCGTTCAGGTCACGGTTGCCCACCTTGATCAGCTCGCGGGTCATGAACTCCGGGCCTTGGTCCGGCACCGGCAGGCCAGCGCTTTTCAGGCGCTCGCGGGGGACTTCTTCTTTCTGCACCACTTCGCCGATGACGATATGGTTGGCCTGGCCCGGCACGTTGTAGTTGGCCTGGATCAGGTCGGCCGGCCAGAAGTGGCCCAGGCCACGCACGGCGATCACCGCCAGCAAACCAATGGTCATGATGACCGCGATGGACACCGCGCCACCGCTGATCCAGACGCCGGGGGCGCCGCTCTTGAACCATCCATTCAGGGAGTTCTGTTTCACAGACTTCTACCTTTCTTAAAGCGACGAGTATTTCTTGCGCAGACGCTGACGGATCAGCTCCGCGAGGGTGTTCATGATGAAGGTGAACAGCAGCAGTACCAGTGCCGAGAGGAACAGCACGCGGTAGTGACTGCCGCCTACTTCCGACTCGGGCATTTCCACTGCGACGTTGGCCGCCAAGGTGCGCAAGCCTTCGAACAGGTTCATCTCCATCACCGGGGTGTTACCGGTGGCCATCAACACGATCATGGTCTCGCCGACTGCACGGCCCATGCCGATCATCAGCGCCGAGAAAATGCCCGGGCTGGCGGTCAGGATGACCACGCGTGTCATGGTCTGCCACGGCGTGGCGCCCAAGGCCAGCGAGCCCAGGGTCAGGCCGCGTGGCACGCTGAACACAGCGTCTTCGGCGATGGAGTAGATGTTCGGAATCACTGCGAAGCCCATGGCCAACCCCACTACCAGAGCGTTGCGCTGGTCGTAGGTGATGCCCAGGTCGTGGGAGATCCACATGCGCATGTCGCCGCCAAAGAACCAGGTTTCCAGGTACGGGCTCATGTACAGCGAGAGCCAGCCCACGAACAGGATCACCGGGATCAGGATCGCGCTTTCCCAGCCATCGGGAACGCGCAGGCGGATCGATTCAGGCAAGCGGCTGAAGATGAAACCGGCGACCAGGATGCCAATCGGCAACAGCATCAACAGGCTGAAGATGCCCGGTAGATGCCCTTCCACATACGGCGCCAGGAACAGGCCGGCGAAGAAGCCGAGGATCACCGTCGGCATGGCTTCCATCAGTTCGATCACCGGCTTGACCTTGCGGCGCAGGCTCGGGGCCATGAAGTACGCGGTGTAGATCGCGGCGGCAACGGCCAGAGGCGCTGCCAGCAGCATGGCGTAGAACGCAGCCTTCAAGGTGCCGAAGGTCAGCGGGGCCAGGCTCATCTTGGGTTCGAAGTCGGTGTTGGCGGCGGTCGATTGCCAGACGTATTTAGGCTCGTCGTAGTTCTCGTACCAAACCTTGCTCCACAGTGCGCTCCAGGACACTTCCGGGTGCGGGTTGTCGAGCATCAACGGCTGCAGCTTGCCGCCGGCTTCCACGATCACGCGGTTGGCCCGTGGCGACATGCCGTACACGCCTTGGCCATCGACTACAGGTTCGACCAACAGGGTGCGGTGCGCGGTGCTGTGGAACACACCGAACTTGCCGGAAGCATCGAGGGCGGTGAAGCCTTTGCGACGTTCTTCGGCAGAAATTTCTACGATAGGCGTGGTTCCCATCTGGAAGGTGCGGATCTGCTTGAAGCGCTGCTCGCCATCCGGGTCGCGGGCCATGAACCACTGGGCCAGGCCGCCTTTGGAGTTACCGACGATCAGCGAGATACCGCCCACCAGCTGCGTGCTGGCGGTGACTTCAGCGTTGCCGTCTTCAAGCAATTTGTAGCGACCGTTGAGGCTCTTGTCGCGCAGGCTGAACACGTCGGCCAGGGCGCGGCCGTTGATCACGTACAACCATTGCTGACGTGGGTCGATGAAGATCGCTTTCACCGGTTCGGTCATCTGCGGCAGCTCGATGCGCTTCTGCTCGCTGGTGACTTCGCCGGTCATCATGTTTTCTTCGCGGCTCAGGGACAGCACGTTCAAGTGCGAACCGGCGGAACCCGCAACCACCAAGGTTGAATCGGTGGCGTTAAGGGCGACATGCTCCAGCGGGCGACCGGCGTCATCCAGCACGATCGGCGTTTCACCGTAGGGGTATTCGATCGCAGGCGTAATGGTTTTCTTGCCGTCCGGGTAGGACACCTTATAGGTGTGGCGGAACACCATGGACTGGCCATTGGACAGACCCAGGATCACCAACGGGCTACCGGGCTGGTCTTCACCGATAGAGGCAACGCTGGTGCCGGCAGGCAGTGGCAGGTCGACACGCATGAGTTCGGCGCCGGTTTCCACATTAAAGAACAGTGCCTGGCCCTTGTCGGAAACCCGCATGGCGACTTGATTCTGCTCTTCGAGGGAGATCATCAGCGGCTTGCCCGCGTCCTGGATCCAGGCCGGGGTCAGGGCGTCTTCCTTGGTCAATGAGGCACCTTGGAACAGCGGCGCGACGACATAGGCAAGAAAGAAGAAAATCAGGGTGATGGCGCCGAGGACGGCGAGGCCGCCGACCAGCACATACCAACGGGTCAGGCGATCCTTGAGCGCGCGAATGCGGCGCTTGCGTTGCAGCTCAGGCGTATTGAAATCAATGCGCTTGGGGGGAGAAGTCGTCGTCATGGTGGAATTGGCCAGATCATTCATGCGCACACCCTAGCGATCCTGTATGACAGAAAGATGACAGTGCAGTGACGCAACAAATCCGCCGCGAAGCAAGGCTGGCAGCGGACTAGAAAATTCGGATGCGGGGCCGGTACTCCGGCCCCGCAGAGGCAATCAGTTGCCTTCTTTCAGACCCAGGTCAGCCAGGGCCTTGGCGGCGACTTTGGCTGGCAGTGGGATGTAGCCGTCTTTCACCACAACTTCCTGGCCCTGTTTGGACAGAACCAGCTTCACGAACTCAGCTTCCAGCGGGGCCAGAGGCTTGTTCGGGGCTTTGTTGACGTACACGTAGAGGAAACGCGACAGCGGGTATTTGCCGTTCAGGGCGTTTTCTTCACTGTCTTCGATGAAGTCAGTGCTGCCTTTCTTGGCCAGGGCCACGGTTTTCACGCTGGCGGTCTTGTAGCCGATGCCCGAGTAACCGATGCCGTTCAGCGAGGAGCTGATCGACTGCACGACCGAAGCCGAGCCCGGTTGTTCGTTCACGTTTGGCTTGTAGTCGCCTTTGCACAGGGCTTCTTCTTTGAAGTAGCCGTAGGTGCCGGATACCGAGTTACGACCGAACAGCTGAACCGGCTTGTTGGCCAGGTCGCCGGTCACACCCAGGTCACCCCAGGTTTTCACGTCGGCTTTGCCACCGCACAGGCGAGTCGAGGAGAAGATCGCGTCGACTTGTTCCATGGTCAGGTGCTGGATCGGGTTGTCCTTGTGCACGAACACGGCCAGGGCATCCACGGCAACCGGGATGGCAGTTGGCTTGTAGCCGTACTTCTGCTCGAAGGCCGCCAGTTCGGTGTCCTTCATCTTGCGGCTCATCGGGCCCAGGTTGGAGGTGCCTTCAGTCAGCGCAGGTGGCGCAGTAGCAGAACCGGCAGCTTGAATCTGGATGTTGACGTTCGGGTATTCCTTTTTGTAACCCTCGGCCCACAGGGTCATCAGGTTAGCCAGGGTATCGGAACCGACGCTGGACAAGTTGCCCGACACACCAGTGGTCTTCACGTACGCCGGGATTGCCGGATCAACACCAGCGGCCACCGCGTTGGCGGTCGCAACGCCAGCAGCGACAAAAGTCATTGCCGCCATCAAACGTTTCAGTTTCATGCCTTGCTCCTAGCAGATAGGGATAGTTGGATCGGGGCCAAGTATCGGGAGGCCGTGTGAACACTCTATGTCTGGAATGTGACAGTTAGATGAAAGGCCACTATTGGCAAGGAGAAGGGCCGCAGCGAGGAGTTGCCATCGCTCCCACGCAGGACGCGGGAGCGAGCATGTCAAGGAATCAGCGCGAACGCTTCCACAGATACCCACCCACCACCATCCCCATCAGACACAGGGCGGCAACGTAGTAGGCCGGGCCCATCGGGCTTTCCTTCATCAGCAGCGACACCGCCAACGGCGTCAGTCCGCCGAACACGGCATAGGCCACGTTGTAGGAAAACGACAGGCCACTGAAACGCACAACAGGCGGGAAGGCTTTGACCATCACATACGGCACCACGCCGATGGTGCCCACGAACAGGCCGGTCAGTGCGTACAGCGGGAACAACCAATCCGGGTGGGCCATAAGGCTGTGATACAGCGTCCAGGATGTCGCCAGCAGCAGTGCACAACCGGTGACCAGCACGCGGCCGGCGCCGAAGCGGTCAGCCAAGGCGCCCGAGGCGATGCAACCCAGGCTGAGGGTGACGATGGCCAGGCTGTTCGCCTGCAGCGCAACGGTCGGGCTGAAGTGGTAGACGGTTTGAAGCACGGTCGGGGTCATCAGGATGACCACCACCACGCCAGCCGACAGCAGCCAGGTCAGCAGCATCGACAACACGATGGCGCCACGGTGATCACGCAATACCGCACGCAATGGCAGTTCGGCGGCCAGGGTCTTGCGCTGCTGCATCTCGGCGAAGATCGGCGTCTCATGCAGCCAGCGACGCAAGTACACCGACAGCAGGCCGAACACGCCGCCGAGCAGGAACGGAATGCGCCAGGCGAAATCCGAAACCTGCTCCGGGCTATAAAGGGTGTTGATCGCGGTGGCCACCAGCGAGCCCAGCAAAATACCGGCAGTGAGGCCGCTGGTCAGGGTGCCGCACGCATAGCCGATATGGCGAGGCGGCACGTGTTCGGAGACGAACACCCAGGCGCCCGGTACTTCTCCGCCGATTGCCGCGCCCTGGATGATGCGCATCAGCAGCAACAGGACCGGTGCCCACAGGCCGATCTGCGCGTAGGTTGGCAACAGGCCCATGATCAGGGTCGGCACGGCCATCATGAAGATGCTCAGGGTGAACATCTTCTTGCGGCCCAGCAGGTCGCCGAAGTGCGCCATGATGATGCCACCCAGGGGGCGGGCCAGGTAGCCGGCGGCGAAGATGCCGAAGGTCTGCATCATGCGCAACCATTCGGGCATGTCCACGGGGAAGAAGAGTTTTCCGACCACGGTGGCGAAAAACACGAAAATGATGAAATCATAAAACTCCAGCGCCCCGCCCAAGGCAGACAGCGACAGGGTTTTGTAGTCGTTGCGGGTCAGCGGGCGCGAAGGTTGCGCACTGCTTGCGGGCACAGAGGACATGGCAAGGCTTCTCTTATAGTAATCGGGACGGCAAGCCCGGGACTTGCGGCAGGCTTGGCAAGATAGCAAATCGCTAGAAAAAGCACAGCGTTGAGCGAATAACAGTTCAAAGGCACTAAATATTCCCCATTAACTGCGCCCAGAAGCACAGTTGCCGGAAAAAGCCGCGATACAGCCGCTAAATGCCGACCAAATGAACGCCCAGAGGTCGTCGTGGCGACAGGGTCTCGATATACTCGGCCCTTGCAAGCGCAAGAACCGCAGTCTTGAGGGGCTGCTGTGCCAAAACGCCGTTGGGTGCCATCCAGCCGATTTGGCAGAGTTTCCCTTTAGTACGCCTTACGAGAAACGCATCACGCGGTGTATGTTGGTGCTGAAACGTTTTTTTCGAAGACGGCTATCCACTTGAAATACCCATGAAGCGTTACGGGTCAGAGGCCCTCGGCATGATCGAACTCGAACAAGAAGATCCTATCCCGCAAGGCGATCTCGCCCTGCAAATCACCGCGCTCCCGCGTGAAACCAACGGTTTTGGCGACATCTTCGGCGGCTGGCTGGTCGCGCAGATGGACCTGGCCGGCACGGCCATGGCCAGCAAGGTCGCAGGTGGGCGTGTGGCAACCGTGGCCATTGATCGCATGGCGTTCCTGGTACCGGTCGCGGTGGGCGCGCAGCTCTCCTTTTATACCCAGGCCCTGGAAATCGGCCGCAGCTCGATCCAGATGATGGTCGAAGTGTGGAGCGACGACCCGCTGTCCAGCGAATGGCGCAAGGTGACCGAGGCGGTGTTTGTATTCGTCGCCATCGACGGCAGTGGCCGCACGCGCTCGGTTCCTTCGCGCGCACGTTAAACCTCGCCGGGATTTGACGGTCAATTGCCCCATTGCCTGCCATGAAGAGTGCTTTGTTATGCCGACGCCCCACGTTGAAACCGTGAAAATCGACGAGCTGGACTGCTGGCGCATTCGCCACAACGGCGCCGAACTGATGGTGGCCCAGCAGGGCGCGCACATCTTCAGTTACGGGCGCGATGGCGAACAGCCGCTGATCTGGCCGAACCCTGAAGCGGTGTTCAAGAAGGGCAAGGGCATCCGTACTGGCGTGCCGGTGTGCTGGCCGTGGTTTGGTGTATTCGACCGCAACCCGCAAAGCGTCAAGGCGATGCGCCAGAGTGACCAGCCCGCCGGCGCCCACGGTTTCGTGCGCACCGCGTTGTGGGAATTGGCCGCAACCGAGCTTGAAGGTGAAGCGCTACGCGTGGATCTGGTACTGCCGGTGCCGGCAGGCGGCTATCCTGGCTGGCCCCACCAGGTTGACCTGACGCTGAGCCTGCTGCTGGATGAGCAACTGCATATCCGCCTGACCAGCCATAACCGTGGCACCGACACCGTGACGCTCAGCCAGGCACTGCACACCTACTTCGCCGTCAGCGATGTGCGCAATGTGCAGGTCGAAGGCCTGGACGAGCGGGCTTATATCGATACCGCAGACAACTGGGCCGAGAAGACGCAATCCGGCCTGCTGCACTTCACCGCCGAGACCGATCGCATCTACCTCGATACGCCGTCCCAGTTAACTATTTTCGACAACGACTGGCAACGCCGTATTCAGCTCACTGCCGAGGGTTCGAAGTCGACGGTGATCTGGAACCCCTGGACCGAACGTGCCAAGGCGTTTGACGACATGGCCGATGATGGCTGGCAAGGCATGCTGTGCATCGAGACGGCGAATGTGCTGGATGATGTGGTGACGCTGGCGCCTGGCGAAAGCCACACCTTGGGTGTGAGCATCACCGGGGTCAGTCTGTAGGCAGATTCACTGCAAGAGTCGGATTTACAAATCCGACTCTTTCACTACCCGTACCTTCCCCGCCTCCAACGCATACGCCGCATCCGCCAGATCGTTATTCACCTTCTCCACCTTCAACGTGCCGGTGACCCACAGCGGCGTATAGATATCATCCAGCTTCAAGCCCTTGGGGTAGCGCACCAGCACCAACTGGTTCGGAGGTGGCGGCGGCACATGGATGCACGCGCCTGGGTACGGCACCAGGAAGAACAAGGTGCTACGGCCCTTGGCATCGGTCTCCAACGGCACCGGGTAGCCGCCGATGCGGATGTTCTTGCCATTCATGGCTGCGACGGTCTTGGTGGAATACATCACCGCCGGCAGGCCTTTGCTTTGCTTCAGGCCACCTTTGTCGGTGAACGTGCCTTGGGCTTCGGGGGAGTTGTGGTCGATCTCGGGCATGGCTTCGAGGGCTTTCTGGTCGGAAAGCGGCATCAGGTCGAGCCAGTCGGTTTCCGGCAGTTCACCGGCGTGCGCCAGGCCAGGGCCCAGCAAAAGGAGAGTCAACAGAAGACGGCGCATGAAGAGGCTCGGCAAGTACAAGTGCCGAGCATTCTAGCCCCCTGCGCCTGCGCAGCGCAGAGGACTTTGTCGGCTGATTACTTCTTTTTGATCAGGCCGTAGATCACCAGCAGGATGATCGCGCCAACCAGGGCACCGATGAAGCCTGCGCCTTGGCCCGCTTGGTAGATACCCAGCGCCTGACCACCGTAGGTCGCGGCCAGGGAGCCGGCAATACCCAGCAGGATGGTCATGATCCAGCCCATGCTGTCGTCGCCTGGTTTCAGGAAACGCGCCAGCAGGCCGACGATCAAGCCGATAAAGATGGTTCCGATGATACCCATGGCATTTCCCTCTGATTGAAGTGAGCTATGCCAAAGCCTAGTCAGGCTTTGGCATCCTGCAATCAGAGAGACGACGGTCACCAATGGTTCCCGTCGGACTTGCCTTATTGCTCGGCGATCAGGGCTTCAACCTTGAGGATCTGCGCTTCCAGCGTTGCGCGGTCCTTGCAACGCAAGTTGGCGTGGCCGACCTTGCGCCCGGCCTTGAAGGCCTTGCCGTAGTGGTGAAGGTGGCAGTCGTCGATGGCGATGACTTTTTCCACCGCCGGCACGGTGCCGATGAAGTTGAGCATGGCGCTCTCGCCGACCTTGGCGGTGGAGCCCAATGGCAAGCCCGCGACCGCCCGCAGGTGGTTTTCGAACTGGCTGCACTCGGCGCCTTCGGTGGTCCAGTGCCCGGAGTTGTGAACGCGCGGCGCGATTTCGTTGGCCTTGAGGCCGCCGTCGACTTCAAAGAACTCGAATGCCATCACGCCGACATAATCCAGCTGCTTGAGCACACGGCTGGAATAATCTTCCGCCAGGGCCTGCAACGAGTGATCGGTGCTGGCCACGGACAGCTTGAGGATGCCGCTGTCGTGGGTGTTGTGCACCAACGGGTAGAAGCGGGTTTCGCCATCACGGGCACGCACGGCGATCAGCGAGACTTCGCCGGTGAACGGCACGAAGCCTTCCAGCAGGCAGGCCACGCTGCCCAGTTCGGCAAAGGTGCCGACTACGTCAGCGGCGGTGCGCAGGACTTTCTGGCCCTTGCCGTCGTAGCCCAGGGTGCGGGTTTTCAGCACGGCCGGCAGGCCGATGCTGGCGACGGCCGCGTCCAGGTCCGCCTGCGACTGGATGTCGGCGAAGGCCGGGGTCGGGATGCCCAGGTCCTTGAACATGCTTTTCTCGAACCAGCGGTCACGCGCGATGCGCAGGGCTTCGGCGCTCGGGTACACCGGCACGAACTGCGACAGGAAGGCCACGGTTTCAGCCGGGACACTTTCGAATTCGAAGGTCACCAGGTCGACTTCGTCGGCCAGTTGGCGCAGGTGGTCCGGGTCGCTGTAGTCAGCGCGCAGGTGTTCACCCAAGGCGGCCGCGCAGGCGTCCGGCGCCGGGTCCAGGAAAGCGAAGTTCATCCCCAGCGGGGTTCCCGCCAGGGCCAGCATGCGGCCCAGTTGGCCGCCACCGATTACACCGATTTTCATCGTCAACAACCTCAGGCGATGCGTGGGTCTGGATTGTCCAGCACGCTGTCTGTCTGCTCAGCACGAAATTTCTTCAGCACCGCGTGGAACTGCGGGTGCTTGGCGCCCAGGATGCTGGCGGAGAGCAAGGCTGCGTTGATCGCGCCGGCCTTGCCGATCGCCAGGGTCGCCACCGGAATGCCGGCCGGCATCTGCACGATGGACAACAGCGAATCCACGCCCGAGAGCATTGCCGACTGCACCGGCACGCCGAGTACCGGCAGATGGGTCTTGGCCGCACACATGCCAGGCAAATGCGCTGCACCGCCGGCACCGGCAATGATCACCTCGATGCCACGGGATTCTGCTTCATCGGCATACTGGAACAGCAAATCCGGAGTGCGGTGGGCAGAGACCACTTTCACTTCGTAGGGAATGCCGAGTTTTTCCAGCATATCGGCGGTGTGGCTAAGGGTGGACCAATCGGACTTGGAGCCCATGATCACGCCAACCAATGCACTCATCGTCGTGCCTCTTCTCTCTGGGCGCCCGCAGGCGCGTCAAAAAACAACAAGCCACGCGGGAAATCCGGCGTGGCTTGGTGTACGAATTAAGGCCGGTTGGACCGGCCGAAGGCCGCGCAGTATACCGTAATAATCGAGATAAACAGCCCCTCGGATGACCATCTGTCTAGCGGCGCAAACCGGCGGTTT
This sequence comes from Pseudomonas reactans, assembly GCF_013387025.1. Taxonomy (NCBI): domain Bacteria; kingdom Pseudomonadati; phylum Pseudomonadota; class Gammaproteobacteria; order Pseudomonadales; family Pseudomonadaceae; genus Pseudomonas; species Pseudomonas reactans. Next base: position 22,849 of record NZ_JACAQP010000042.1, read on the forward strand.
TATTGACTCTGAGGTCAGCGCTCCCCGGCCGGATTCTGCGCTGCTCCACCTTCCAGTTTTCGCCACAATAACCGCACATTTGCCTTACGTACCAAGGCGCAGCGATACAGGCGAATCTCCAGCGGAACATGCCATTGCGGGCCGCCGCACACCACCAGCTCACCGCGCGCCAACTCCGCCCGTACGCTCAGTTGCGGCACCCAGGCGATGCCCAGCCCTTCCAAAGCCATGCTCTTGAGGCTGTCAGCCATGGCGGTTTCATACACGGTGGTGAAGCGTAGGGCGCGCTGGCGCAACAGCAGGTGCACCGAACGACCAAGAAACGCACCGGCGCTATAGGCCAACAACGGCACGCTGCCCTCGCCTTCCAGGTCGAACAGCGGCTTGCCATCGGCATCGGCAGCGCATACCGGCAGCATTTCAGTGTTGCCCAGGTGCAGGGAGGGGAAAATTTCCGCGTCCATCTGCATCGCCGCATCCGGATCGTAGAACGCCAGCATCAGGTCACAACCGCCTTCGCGCAGGGCATGCACGGCATCACCGACGTTAGTGGCGACCAAACGCGTGGCAATGTTCAAGCCTTCGTTACGCAATTGCGCAATCCAGCGTGGGAAGAAACCCAGCGCCAGGGAATGCGCCGCCGCCACTTGCATGACCTCGCCCTGCCCGCCTTCCAGATGATGCAAATGGCGCAGCACTTCGCCGAGCTGCTCGACCACAGTACGTGCGGTGACCAGGAACAGTTGCCCCGCTGCCGTCAGTTCAACCGGCGTGCGTGAGCGGTTGACCAAGGTCAAACCCAAAGCGGCCTCAAGGCTGCGAATGCGTCGGCTGAACGCCGGCTGGGTAACGAAGCGTCGCTCCGCCGCCTGGGAAAAGCTGCGGGTGGCCGCCAGGGCGCTGAAGTCTTCCAGCCATTTGCTCTCAAGGTTCATCACTTCCTCCCACGGGTACGCACCATTTTGGCACACACGCCCGTCATCATAGCTGGGTCACACTCACATTATGCCGTTTGTGCATAGGCCAGTGTTTAACAGCATTGGCCCAAAAACTTCCACAAGCCTAGCATTCGCAGCGTTCCGGCCAGTTCCGGGTCCCTATCGAGATGATTTCCGTCATGTCCTCTGCTGCATCATTCCGTACCGAAAAAGACCTGCTTGGCGTACTCGAAGTACCGGCTCAAGCGTATTACGGCATCCAGACCCTGCGAGCGGTGAACAACTTCCGCCTCTCGGGTGTTCCGATTTCGCATTACCCGAAATTGGTGGTCGGTCTGGCAATGGTCAAGCAAGCGGCGGCTGACGCCAACCGCGAGCTGGGTCAGCTCAGCGAAGCCAAGCACGCTGCCATCAGCGAAGCCTGTGCCCGTCTGATCCGCGGTGATTTCCACGAAGAGTTCGTGGTGGACATGATTCAAGGCGGCGCTGGCACTTCAACCAACATGAATGCCAACGAAGTCATCGCCAACATCGCGTTGGAGGCCATGGGCCACAACAAGGGCGAATACCAGTACCTGCACCCGAACAACGACGTGAACATGGCGCAGTCGACCAACGACGCCTACCCGACCGCGATCCGCCTGGGTCTGCTGCTGGGCCATGACGCGCTGCTGGCCAGCCTCGACAGCCTGATCCAAGCCTTCGCCGCCAAAGGTGTCGAGTTCGGCCATGTGCTGAAAATGGGCCGCACCCAGTTGCAAGACGCCGTGCCGATGACCCTCGGCCAGGAATTCCGCGCCTTCGCCACCACCCTGAGCGAAGACCTGGCCCGCCTGAAAACCCTGGCGCCAGAGCTGTTGACCGAAGTGAACCTGGGCGGCACCGCCATCGGCACCGGCATCAACGCCGACCCACGCTACCAGGCCCTGGCCGTGCAACGCCTGGCCACCATCAGCGGCCAGCCGCTGGTGCCGGCAGCCGACCTGATCGAAGCTACCTCCGACATGGGCGCCTTCGTGCTGTTCTCCGGCATGCTCAAGCGTACCGCGGTGAAGCTGTCGAAGATCTGCAACGACTTGCGCCTGCTGTCCAGCGGTCCACGTACCGGCATCAACGAGATCAACCTGCCGGCCCGCCAGCCAGGCAGCTCGATCATGCCCGGCAAGGTCAACCCGGTAATCCCGGAAGCCGTGAACCAGGTCGCGTTCCAAGTCATCGGCAACGACCTGGCCCTGACCATGGCAGCCGAAGGCGGCCAACTGCAACTGAACGTGATGGAGCCGCTGATCGCCTTCAAGATCTTCGACTCGATCCGCCTGCTGCAACGCGCCATGGACATGCTGCGCGAGCACTGCATCGTCGGCATTACCGCCAACGAAGCGCGCTGCCGCGAACTGGTCGAGCACTCCATCGGCCTGGTCACCGCGCTGAACCCGTACATCGGCTATGAAAACGCCACCCGCATCGCGCGTATCGCTCTTGAAAGCGGCCGTGGCGTGCTGGAACTGGTGCGTGAAGAAGGCTTGCTCGACGACGCCATGCTCGACGACATCCTGCGCCCCGAAAACATGATTGCCCCACGCTTGGTCCCGCTGAAGGCCTAAACGTTTGTTGCACCGCTCACCAGGTTGAGGGACTAGACACCTCTCACCTTTTGAGGGCCTGAAGGCTCGTTCTTCAGGCCCTTTTTTTTTGCTTGAAATACGCTCGACCGAACACCGAAGGACCTTGTGGGAGCCGGGCTTGCCCGCGATGCGGTGTGTCAGGCACCCACACTATCAACTGACCGGGCCTCATCGCGGGCAAGCCCGGCTCCCACAGGAGATGTGCCGTGCGCAAAGCATTTTGGTGAAACCTTTAATCAGCCCAAGCAGACGGATCACGTTCGCCTAGGTATAGTGCCGCCCCTCTTCGCGTCAGAGATCGTCGGTAACGAGGTCCTGGACAGCGCGAAACCGCATGAATAACAACCCGCAAAAGGATTGGGGTCGAACTGCCGCGCACTGCCTGGTGCCATGCGGCGTGGTCGGACCGTCCTGCGTTTGCCATTAGAAAAATCAGCGAGGAACACTCCATGCTCGAAGTCATCAACGACTTCCTCTCAGGGAAAGTACTGATCGTGCTCATTGTCGGGCTCGGCGGTTATTTCACGATTCGCTCGCGTTTCGTTCAACTGCGTCACTTTTTCCACATGTTCTCGGTGTTCAAAGACAGCCTGAAGAGCAGCTCTGGCCAGCTCAGTTCCTTCCAGGCCCTGATGCTCAGCCTGGCCGGCCGCGTGGGTGCCGGCAACATCGCCGGTGTCGGCATTGCCGTGACCCTGGGTGGCCCCGGTGCCGTGTTCTGGATGTGGGTCACCGCATTGGTGGGCATGTCTTCGAGCTTTATCGAGTGCTCCCTCGGCCAGCTGTACAAGCGCACTGACGCCGAAGGCACTTACCGTGGTGGCCCGGCCTACTACATCCAGCACGGCCTGCAGAAGCGCTGGCTGGGTATGGTCATGGCTTTCCTGCTGCTGGTGACCTTCGGTTTTGCGTTCAACGGCCTGCAAGCCCACGCCGTGACCCACTCGCTGAACAACGCTTTCGGCCTGGACACCACCTACACTGGCCTTGCGCTGGCTGTGCTGCTGGGCCTGGTGTTCATCGGCGGGATCAAGCGTATTGCCTCGATTGCCGACCTGCTGGTGCCGGTCAAGACCCTGGTCTACATCGCCGTGACCCTGTACGTAATCGTGCTGCAGTTCGACCACGTTCCGGCCATGCTCGCGACCATCGTCAAAAGCGCCTTCGGCCTCGACCAAGCCTTCGGTGGCCTGGTGGGCAGCGCGATCATCATGGGTGTGAAGCGCGGCGTATTCGCCAACGAAGCCGGTCTGGGCAGTGCGCCTAACGTGGCGGCGGTGGCTTCCGTAGAGCACCCGATCGCCCAGGGCGTGGTCCAGGCGTTCAGCGTGTTCCTCGACACCTTCGTGATCTGCACCTGTACTGCGTTGCTGATCCTGCTGTCCGGTTTCTACACCCCAGGCTTTGAAGGCGACGGCATTGCCCTGACCCAGAACTCCCTGGCGGCCGTAGTGGGTGACTGGGGCCGCATGTTCATCTCCGTGGCCCTGGCGTTGTTCGTGTTCACTTCGATCATGTACAACTACTACCTCGGCGAGAGCAATCTGCGCTTCCTGGTCGGTAACAACCGCAAGGTGCTGATGGGCTACCGTGCGCTGGTGCTGGTGTTGATTTTCTGGGGTTCCATCGAGAACCTGAGCACCGTGTTCGCGTTTGCCGACATCACCATGACCATGCTCGCCTTCGTCAACCTGTTCGCCCTGGCGTTCCTGTTCAAGATCGCCATGCGCATCCTGAACGACTACGACAACCAGCGCGCAGCCGGTATCAAGACTCCGGTGTTCGACTCCAGCCAATTCCCTGACCTGGACCTGGACCGCAAGGCCTGGCCGGCCAATCCGGTAAAACCGGAAGCGGTGCCATCGGCAGAGCTGAACGCTCAAACGCAACGCTAAGCGTAGATAGATGACACGCCGCCTCGCCTTGGGCATGCTCTGGGCCCGGCGGCGTTTTTCGTTCAGGAGAATCTCAATGTCAGCATCCAACAACGTCATGGTGCTCTACACCGGTGGCACCATCGGCATGCAGGCCAGCGCCAATGGCCTGGCCCCGGCGTCCGGTTTCGAAGCGCGCATGCGCGAACAGCTTGCCAACGAGCAACTGCCCAACTGGCGTTTTCGCGAGATGGCGCCACTGATCGACAGCGCCAACATGACTCCGGACTACTGGCAGCGTTTGCGCACGGCCGTGGTCGAGGCGGTGGATGACGGCTGCGATGGCGTACTGATCCTGCATGGCACCGACACCCTGGCCTACAGCGCGGCGGCCATGAGCTTCCAATTGCTCGGCCTGCCTGCTCCCGTGGTGTTTACCGGCTCGATGCTGCCCGCCGGCGTGCCCGACAGCGATGCCTGGGAAAATGTCAGCGGCGCGCTGCTGGCTTTGGGCGAAGGCCTGGCGCCGGGTGTGCAGTTGTACTTCCACGGCAAGCTGATGGTGCCGACGCGCTGCGCGAAGATCCGCAGCTACGGGCGCAACCCGTTTGCCGCGCTGCAGCGTAATGGTGGCGCGGCCAAGGCTGATTCGATTCCGGCGACACTGAGTTATCGCCAGGCCAAAGCGTTGGCCGGCGTCGGCGTACTCCCTCTGGTTCCGGGTATCGCGGCACAACAACTGGATGCGTTGATCGACAGCGGCATTCAGGCGCTGCTGCTGGAATGCTTCGGCAGCGGCACGGCGCCGAGCGACAACCCGGCGTTTCTTGCCAGCCTCAAGCGCGCACAAGCGCTGGGCATCGTTGTGGTCGCCCTCACCCAATGCCACGAAGGCGGTGTTGAGCTGGATGTGTACGAGGCCGGCAGCCGCTTGCGTGGTGTGGGCGTGCTGTCCGGTGGTGGCATGACCCGCGAAGCGGCGTTTGGCAAGTTGCACGCCTTGCTCGGCGCGGGACTTGGCGCCGACGAGGTCCGCCGCCTGGTGGAACTTGACCTGTGCGGTGAACTGTCCTGATTAAAACTCATGGGGCGACTACATAGTTACCCTCTCTCCTGACTTGCCACTTTCTAGCATGCCGAAGCTGTTCTTCCGGCAGCGTCCATGAAATGGCAAGGCAGGAACCCATGAGCCCACAACCTTCACCCCCTCCTTACAACCCCACCCACTCGCTGCTCACCCAACTCTGCGTGGGGCCCGCGTTCAGGGAAGTAGCCGGCGTGTTGTTGCGCCAGTCATTGCAAGAACTCTACCCAGAGCTGGACATCGACCCGGACATTGCGATGGTCGGCACGCCGGCGTGGGACATTGTCGGCGATGAGATCATCGTCGGCCCGCCCAGGCACCAACACCTTTCCGACATCCTCGCCCATCAGGCGGTTTCAGGCGTGCCCACGCTGTACATCGAAGGCGTGCATTACCTTATCCAGCAAAAAAACACACACCCGACCACCCACTTGCCGGTGCGCATCAGCGAGATCGCCAACTTGCTCAACGTGCTGGCGCCGGTGATGCTCACCGCCTTTCAGGAGCAGCAAGTGGCGTACTGGAATGCCAGCAACGGGAACGACCGACCACACTGGAGAGCCTTGTCCGACACATTGCGGTCGGCCTGGAATGTGACCGAAGTCGAAGGGTGGACTTGGGAGGAATGCAACATGGCCTTCACGCTGTACCGTTCGCCCGAACTGACACGCCGCCAGGAATATGAAACCCATGAAACCCGGGCCTGCCTGATCGATGTGGACCGGGTGGTAGGGGAAACCGTCAAACACTGGGGCATATTGTCGATCGCCGTGCTGATCGGCACCGTTGAGGAACAATCCGTGATCCTCACCTATTCAATGCTCAACGGTTACCAGAAGTTCACCTCACTGGAGCAGTTGGGCCAGAGCTTGACCGACTACCTGAAGATCCATGCACCAGAGAAGATCCAATGGCGACTGTTCGAACCCAGCGGGCATTTTTTCGATCACCAGGCTTGCACACTGATTGCCCAACAGTTGGCATTCATCGGGCAAATCGATCTGCTGCACGCACGTCGCACCCACCCTTTTGAGTCATCACTCAATATCCCACCGGCCACCCAGGAACTGGCCGGAGGAAACCAGCCGCAGCTCAAACCCTACCTGGACGCGCTGCCTGACTGGCTGACACAGGGCTCGTCCACCGACCTGAGCCTTTACGCACGCTACTTGAAAGACCTTTCCGCCCTGCACACCCTGAATGCTGGCAAGTCCTATGACGATGACATCCCGAACATCCAGAAATACGCGCTGAACCGGCTGCGCGAAGAAATGCTCAAGGAACATTCGGACGCTGGGAACCTGCGCCTGGAAAAGGTCGAGATCCGTGTACGCAGCGTCATTGTCTGGGGCAGTTTTACCCTGCCGGGCAAGTTCGAGGACACCACCTTCACCCTGGCAGAACTCGCCCTGCAAAACCTGATCAGTCTGCCCATCGGCGAAAAAAACATTCGCCTGCACAACGGCAATACCCTACCAGCCTGGCTGACCGTGCCCTACGTTGAAACCCTGATCCGCCGGGTGGACATCGGCAAAAACTACCCAATACTGGCCAAGAGCAAATTGCTCGATGACGTGCTGGAATCCAACCGCAGGAAAGCCCTGTTCAGCAGCCACTTGCGCATCCAACTGCCACTGCTGGCCTTGCAATACAAAATGAGTGAGAAAGCCGGGCTCGACGAGTTGGGGTACCGCTATGTGGTTGGCGTGCTGGCGCCCGAGGCAGCGGACCGCAAAATCGACGGGCTGACCATCGTCCTTCGCCCTCTGGCCTTCGTGCCGAAAAACCGCGGCAACGGTTCGCCCGATGTGGTGACCAACATGTTTGTGATCGGCCCCGAGGACTTGGGTGCCGGTCCTTGCCTGTTGTACCGCCCCATGGCCGAACAGCAACTGGTGCAATACGCTTCACCGGCCGACCTGCTGTATGCGGTTCGGCAATCCCCGCACTTACGCGACTCGGTCCTGGCCTGGCTGCCGGACAGCGTACGCAGCGACTACGCCCGCTACGCCTTCCCTGGCGAATTACCCTCGCCCTGGGCGGCCGTGGAACTGTTGGTAGACCCGGTCAAACTGTTGATGATGAGCGGCCCCATGGACCTGGGTACCGACGTACTCAACGGCGACCTGCCCGGCGAGCTGTTCAAGGCCAACGCCAACGCGCTGATCACACTGGCAGAGCGCCAATCGGTATCCAACAGCGAGGCGCGCTGGGCATCGATCAAACAGGCGGGCTGGCTGGTCTTCAATGCAGCCTTGCCTTTTTTGGGCCGGACCGTGAATACCGCCGCCTGGATCTGGCAGATTCTGGACCAACTGCAAGACGTGGCCGACGCGCAGCAACAAGGCGACAAACCGGCCGAGTGGTCCGCCCTGACGGCGTTGCTGCTCAACCTGGGCATGGCGTTGACCCTGCATATCGCCAGCCGCAGCGCACCGCCAGGCATGCGCTTGACCGACGAGGAGCAGGAGCTGAAAAAGCTCACCGAGGCTCCCGAGGTCAAGACGCCTGCCGCAGTCAAACAGGTTGCCGACCTCGTGACACCCTCCCTGCCAGGCGATCACCCCCATGCGCTGCACACCCTTGGGGCGCTCAACCGTGATACCAACAGCCTGAGGCGTTTGCTGGACAGTTTCGAAACCACAAACCCGGACGTGCCCGACCCGGCCGTAACCCGCGTCGGGGCGCGGCGCTACCTGTATCCACGCCTTGATAAATGGTATGCACCGGTAGGTGAACGCTGGTTTGAGGTGACGGTGGACGAAAATGACCACGTCCAGATAACCGACCCGAAACAACCCACCCGCAAAGGCCCCTTTCTGATCAGCAACCTCAGAGGCAACTGGTTTGTAGACACCCGGCTGCGCTTGCGGGGCGGTGGCTCAAGGAGTCGGGTCAGGGCCGCCAGGGCGGTGGCCGAACTTGAAGCGGCCAAACTGCGCAAGCAAATCACCGACTTCGAGCAACAGAAAAAAGCCGCCCAGGAGCGTCTGCAAACCACCCAGCGAGCGATGAGTGAAGCGCCCTCCACCTCGACGCAAACTGCACGCGAGGCCTACCTGCGCCTGCTGGACAGCCAGCGCGCTGGCTACGAGACAGCCCTGCAGAACCTTAAGGAATTGAACGTCTTTGATCCGACACCCGACTTCCAGCCCAAGAGCATCGGGTACATCAAGGCGCAACTAGGCCTGAGCCAGGCGGGCCTCTTTGAGGTCATGAAAGTCTTCAGCCCCAAGCTCAGGACAACCCTGGATAACATCGACCGTCAGGCCGAGAACCCACAGGTGCGCCATATCGCAGCAGCGCGCGAGATGACCGAAATGCTGCGCGAAATGATCAGGCGCCTGGACTACTTCCAGACGCGCTTCGACGAATTGCGTGAGCTTTCGGCCGCAGGGCTGCGTGTGATAACCATCGCTAAAGGCCAGCTGCCCAGCTACGGCAGCGAAACCCTCAAGACGCTGCAAGTCACACTGGCCCGTAACCTGTGCCTGCATGAAAACAGCACCCTCAGCACCCCGCTGGCGTGGACGGCCATCGACCATATCGTCGACGCCTGCGACATCGCCATCCAGGCCCTGCACGATACGTTAATCGAGCGCAGCAACCGGCGGATCGATGAACGTATCGACAGCTTGGGTAGCCTGATCGAACAGTTCACCGTGCTGGGCGAACGCCTGCAAGACCTGCCCGACGAGTTCCCAGGGGTCACGCTGGAGGAGTCCTTGACCCGTTTGGGCGATCAGCTCAGTGAGTACAAGAAAAAAGCGGCCATTCACCTCGCACTCTTGACCGACGACCGTAACGCCCTGCGAGCGAACCCCAGGTTGCCAGTCACTGCGCCACGCCCAGAGAAGAAATTTATCCGCACCCGCTACAACGGTGTAGTGGTCGGCGAGCCGCAATTGTCTGCGGTGGGTCAGGACACGGGATTGGTCGACGTTCGCTCGCCGCTGTCAAACAAGGTCGTCGCCACGTTTCACGAGAAGACGCCTGGTGTCTGGGTCCAGCAGCACCGGAGTGTGCCAGCGGTAAGTGCTCCCGCCGACCTGCACACCAGCGTGGATGCCGGCCAGGAGTTGCTCGACGAACTGCCGGCGTTCAAGCGACGAGTCACCCTGCTTGCAGAACAGCCCCAGCGAACCCCCATCGGCATCGAGTACCTGTTCCACCAACACGCCCAGCGCCTGGAACAAGCTACTCGTAACATCGAACAAGCCCTGACCCGCAAAAACCTTGCGCATGGGGACATCGCCTTAGCCAGCAGCGCCAAAAAATCACTCAGCGATGCCGCCACCGCACTCTATAAACAAGCCACAGACCAAGTGCTGAAAATGACCAAGCAGCGCCCGCCCACACCCTCCGGCGTGCAATGGCTCAAGGACCGCAACGCAATCGTCATCAAGAAAACCGTTACCCGACGACGTATCAAGTCTAAGTCTCCGGACTATCTGGACGAGTACACCCTCACTGACAGCGTCACCCATAAGGTGCTCTGGTATGCGCACTTTCATTACTCAACAGACTGGACCCCGCCAAGAGCGTTTCTCAGCGCACGCCTGAAAACACCACAGGAACACAGCCTCGGCGCGGCAGCCGATACCACCCACGGCATGACCAACGCGCAGCGTGTGGAGTTCCACCGCAGCGAGATCGGCGAGCAGCAGGCCAGGGCGTTGTTTTTCACCTGAGCCAACGGCACGTAACTTGCTCCAATCCAGCACCTGTTACGTTGGAGCCATCGATGCTGCATGCTCATCTCACGACCCTTAATGCGGTGTCGCTGGTGCTCGACACCTTCAAGGCCCAGGGCCTGCCCAGCGAGGCCTTGCTGGCGGGCAGCGGCATCTGCGCGGCGGACTTGAGCCGCGCCGACACGCGCATCACCACCAACCAGGAGATGCGCGTGTGTGCCAACGCCGTGGCCCTGCGCCGCGACGTCGGCCTGGTGCTGGGCCGCCAGATGCATGTGTCGGCCTACGGCATGCTCGGTTACGCCCTGCTCACCAGTGCCACCTTCGGTGACGCTTTGCGCCTGGCGCTGCGTTATCCGGCACTGTTGGGAACCTTGTTCGAGCTGAGCCTTGAGAGCGACGGCGAGCGCATCTGGTTGACCGCCAGCGATTACCGGGAAAATCCAGACCTGGAAATGTTCAATGTCGAGTTGTGCCTGGCCTCGTTGAAAGTGATCTGCGACGACCTGCTCGGCCAGCCCCTGGCGTTGCTCGGCGCACGCTTTGAATACAGCGCGCCGGATTATCGGGCGCGCTACGCCGAATGCTTCCCCTGCCCGCTGCAATTTGAAGCCGGCACCAACGCCTTTGCCTTCGATAAGCGTTGGCTGGAGCAATCCCTTCCCCTGGCTGACACTGTCACGCACCAAGCCATGGCCGAGCGTTGCCGCAAACAGAACCTGGAGTTCACCGGCCGCCAGGCGTGGCTCGGCCGGATTCGCCAGTTGCTCGCCAGCCAACTTGGCGCTGCACCTGGGATTGAAGGCCTGGCCGCGCAGATGAACTGCTCGGCGCGCACCTTGCGTCGCCACCTGCACGAACTGGGTTGCAGCTACCAGGAACTGCTCGACGAACTACGCTTCGAACGGGCCAAGCAATGGCTGGCGGAGGATGAACTGCCCATCTACCGGATCGCCGAGCAGCTGGGCTTCAGCGAAACCGCGAGTTTCAGGCATGCATTTGTGCGCTGGAGCGGCGTGGCGCCCAGCCAATTTCGAACCTGAGCCATTTTGGGGCGAATTTCGGACAAACACTTTGGCCATATCGATCCCCTTTTGGCCGCTCCTGCCGTTCTCATAAACCCTGCTGGCCGCAACACTGCAAGGCACCGATACCGCCTGCGGAGAACAACACATGCTGACGATCTACTCGGACGATCACCACCTGCACCACGGCCGCTGCGAACTGATGGACGGGCAACTGATGCCCTGCTTTGAAATGCCCTCGCGCGCCGACCATGTGCTGCAACGGGTCAAGGACCGCGAACTGGGCCCGGTCCACGCCCCACAGGACTTTGGCTTGGCGCCGCTGCAACGCATCCACAGCCGTGACTATCTGGACTTCTTCCAAGGCGCCTGGCAACGCTGGACCGCCTTCGGCCAGGACGGCGACCTGCTGCCCTACACCTGGCCCGCACGCACGTTACGCCGGGTATTGCCCACCAGCCTGCATGGCCAACTCGGTTACTACAGCTTCGACGGCGGTGCACCGATTACTGCCGGCACCTGGCAAGCCGCGTACAGCGCGGCGCAAGTCGCACTCACGGCGCAACAGGCCATCGCACAAGGCGCCCACAGTGCCTTCGCCCTGTGCCGCCCACCGGGACATCACGCCGCCAGCGACTTGATGGGTGGTTATTGCTACCTCAACAACGCCGCCATCGCGGCCCAGGCCTTTCTCGACCAGGACTACCAGAAAGTCGCGATCCTCGACGTCGACTACCACCACGGCAACGGCACCCAATCGATTTTCTACGCGCGCAGCGACGTGCTGTTCACCTCGATCCACGGCCACCCGGAAGCGGAGTTTCCGTTTTTTCTCGGTTATGCCGATGAGCTGGGCGAAGGCGCGGGCGAAGGTTTCAACTTCAATTACCCGCTGCCGGCAGGTTCCGGCTGGGAGCAGTGGAGTGCAGCGCTTGAGCAGGCGTGCACAGAGATCGAGCGCTACGGCGCCGACATCATCGTCGTGTCCCTGGGCGTGGACACCTTCAAGGACGACCCTATCTCGCAGTTCAAACTCGACAGCCCGGACTACCTGGCGATGGGCGCACGCATCGCCCGCCTGGGCAGACCCACGCTGTTCGTGATGGAAGGCGGCTACGCCGTCGAAGCAATCGGCATCAACGCCGTTAACGTCCTCGAAGGTTTCGAACAAGGATCAGCACCATGAAGATGCTCAAGTACGTCGCCCTCTGCGCCGCAGTACTCGGCGGCGCGGCCCACGCCGAAGAGAAAACCCTGCGGGTCTACAACTGGTTCGACTACATCACGCCCAAGGCGCTGGAAGACTTCAAGGCGCAAAACCCCACGGTCAAATTGGTATACGACATCTTCGATACCAACGAAGCCCTGGAGGCGAAGCTGCTCACCGGCAACTCCGGCTATGACGTGGTGGTGCCGTCCAATGTGTTCCTGGCCAAACAGATCGAAGCGGGCGTGTTCCAGCCCCTGGACCGTAGTCAATTGCCCAACTGGAACCACCTCGACCCCAAACTGATGAAGCTGATCGAGGCCAACGACCCCGGCAACAAATTCGCCGTGCCCTACATGTACGGCACCATCCTGATCGGCTTCAACCCTGACAAGGTCAAGGCGGCGCTGGGTGCCGACGCACCGGTCGACAGCTGGGACCTGATCTTCAAGGAAGAAAACATCAGCAAGCTCAAGCAATGTGGCGTCGCCCTGCTGGACTCGCCTTCGGAGATCCTGCCCCTGGCCTTGCAACACCTGGGCCTGGACCCCAACAGCAACAATCCCAAGGACTACGAGAAAGCCGAAGCGCTGCTGATGAAGATCCGCCCCTACATCACCTATTTCCACTCGTCCAAGTACATGGCCGATATCGCCAACGGTGACATCTGCGTGGCCGTGGGTTATTCCGGCAGCTTCTCCCAGGCCGCCAACCGCGCCAAGGAAGCCAAGAACGGCGTGGCTGTGGACATGCGCCTGCCCAAGGAAGGCGCACCGATCTGGTTTGACATGCTCGCCATCCCCAAAGGGGCGAAAAACCCGCAGGACGCCTACACCTTTATCAACTACCTGCTGCAACCGCAGGTGATCGCGCCGATCAGCGATTTTGTCGGCTACCCCAACCCGAACAAGGACGCTACCGAACAGGTCGATGCAGCAATTCGCAACAACCCCAACCTGTACCCCACCGAGGCGGCGATGGCCACGTTGTATACCTTGAAGCCATTGGGCCGCGACGCCGAGCGTGCCAGGACACGAGCCTGGACCAAGATCAAATCGGGTACCTAACTACCACCGCCTGATGGGCAGGCGCCCTAACGTGGGCGAGGTCTTGAGTTGCGTTGTGCAGCTCATCGCCTCGCCTATCAGGAGCGCCCCTTGCCCTCATTACCCTCCACGCCCAGTGGCAATGATCTGCTGGCCCAATTGACCACCGGCCCCTCGTTGCGTGAAGTCGCGGCGACCACCCTGCGCACGAGCTTGCGCGAGCTGTACCCAGACCTCGACATCGATCCCGACCTGGCCACACTGGTCACGCCACGCTGGTTTATCAGTGGTGAGCAGATCCTCCCCGCAGCGCCAGACTTCCAATCGCTGACCGGTGCGCTGCACCGCAGTACAAAATTCGGCACCCCGGTGACCTGGATCGACGGCGAGCATTACCTGGTCTATCAATCCATCACCGGGCCGAATACTCACCTACCGGTGAAGGTCGACGCCATCGGCCGTTTGATCAATGAGCTGGCACCGCTGCTGCTGGTCGCGTACCAGGAGCAGCAACTCGCGTTCTGGAACCAGGGCGTCAACCATAGCGGCCCGCGCTGGCGCACGCTGGCCAGCTCGCTGCGCGCGATCTGGAATGTGCAAAGCGTCGAAGGCTGGGACGAGGAACAGTGCGCGCTCGCCAGGACGGTGTTTCACTACCCCGATTACGCCCAGCGCCTGCCCCATGACAAGTACGGCACCAAGGTCTACTTGATCGATGTCGACATTCAACGCGGCGCACAGGTCAAACACTTCAACCTGTCGGCGCTGACGGTGCTGGTCGGACGCCTCGGCGAGCGGGACATTATCCTCAGCTATTCGATCATCGACGGTTACGCTTCTTTCAGAACCCTGAAGGCATTTGGCGATGCCCTGAGCCTGCAGATTGGCATTAAACCCCCCGCCGTTGTGAGCTGGCGCTTGTTCGAACCTGCCGGTGATGTGTTCGAACGACAGGCCTGCTCATTTATCTCGTTGCAGATTCAGGCGCTTGGCGCTGTGTCGTTTGAGGACGGTGAACTAGTTAGCAGCGTAGACCTGGAGCCACCGAGCGACGAAGTTGACTCGTTTGAGCTGATGAACCCCGCCCGGGTTGACTGGGTGCGTGATGCCTTGCCCACCTGGATGCTCGAGGCTTTGCCGTCCGATCAAACAGCCTTCGGGCGCTACATGATGGACCTGGCGGCCCTGCATATTCAGGACGCCGGTAAAAAGTTTGACGATGGCATCAAGCCCATCGACGAATTCGCTCTGGACGCCATTCACACGCTTATGGTCAGGGACCATCCCGGCATTGCCCGCTCGACGCTCAATAACGTGCGGATCAGCGTCACCAGCCAAGTCGTTTGGGGCACATTGGTGGTGCCGGGAGATACCCAAACCCAAACCTTTACCCTGGCCGAACTGGCCCTGGAAAACCTGATCGCGCTGCCCTTGGGCAACAAAACCGTCAGTTATCAAAACGGCAATGGCGTGCCCGCCTGGATGACGGCAACCTACCTGGAAGGGCTGATCACCCGGGCAAATGTCGGTGAGCGGTATCCAGCCCTGGTCAAACGCACCTTGCTGGACGACACGACCGAGTCATTACGCCGCCAAAAGCTCTACAGCGCCCAATTGCGCCTGCAACTTCCGTTGCTGGCGTTGCAGTACAAGGTTCGACACGCCTACGGCCTGACCGAACAGGGTTATCGCTACGTCTGCGCCGCCATGAATGAGGACCGTACAGCCCGTGAAGTCGACGGCACGCCGATTGTCATCCGCCCGTTGTCACTGCACCCCAAGCGCCGCCTGACGAGCGCCGTCGATGTGGTCGGCAACATGTTCATCATTGGCCCCCGGGACCGAAAAAAAGGCCCTTGCCTGCTCTATCGTCCAATGAGCAACGAGCAACTGATGGAGTTCCCCTCACCGGCCAACCTGCTATACGCCATCAAACAACCAACCTCGTTGCGCGAATCGGTCCTGGCCTGGCTTCCTGATCGAGTGCGGACGGCTTACGCGCAGTTCGTGTTTCCGGGCAACCTGCCTTCACCCTGGGTGTTCACCAATGTGATAAACGACCCGCTGAACGCGCTGGTGATGACCGGGCCTATCGACCTGGGGGGCGAGGTGCTGCATGACGACGACTTCGCGACGCTGTTCAAAGCCAACGCCAACGCGCTGGTCACCCTGGCCGATCGCCAATCGGTATCCAACGCCGAGGCACGCTGGGAAAGCTTCAAGCACGCCGGATGGCTGATCCTCAATAACGTGCTGCCATTCATGGGCGGCACTGCGGGCGCCGCGACCTGGATTTGGCAACTGATGGATGACCTGCAACAGTTGGTCGACGCTGAAGAAATTGGCGATCGTTCTGCCGGGCTCTCCGCCGTGGTGGATATCCTGCTGACGCTGGGCGTGGTGCTGGTGACGCATGTCGCTACGCGGTATCGCCCTGAGTTGCCGGTCGAGAAACCGGCCACGCAGACAGAATCACCACCCGTTGCGGCCAATGTCGAGGTCATTCAAAAGCCTGCTATCGACACGGCGGAACTGCCCGTCGGCCACGAGCATACCCTGCATATCAGCGGTGCGCTCAGTCGTAGCGCGTTAAGCCTGGGGGCTTACCTGGACGGTTTTGCGCTGCCCAAGCCGGATCAGTTGGGCGAGCAACACAAGGTCGCCGGGCCCCATCTGAACCTCTATGCCAAAGGCGAACACTGGTACGCCCCGGTCGGCGCGCGATGGTTTGAGGTGGTGGTCGACGAAAACGACGAAGTACTGGTCGTTGATCCGAAACAACCGGCCAGACGCGGCCCGCCACTGATCGGCAACCGACTGGGCCAATGGTTTGTCGACACCCGCTTGCGCCTGCGCGGCGGCGGCCTGCGTGCCCGGCGCAAAAAGGGTGAAGCCCTGCGACCACCGAAAATTGCGGATCTGCGTGAGCAACTGGCAACCTTTGACCGGGAGCACCCCCAGCGGCATAGGGATCTCGAAGTGTTGCACGGCGCGATTGACCGTGCGGCGGATGACACCGCAAAGGAGACGGCCAGAACCACCTTTATCGAACAGGTGGACGTGCAGCTCAAAACGTTGGATGTGCCGATTTCACAGCTGAAATCCTTGAACATTCTCGACACGGTGCCCAACTATCAGGAGGCCATGGCGGGCTATCTGAACCACCAGATACTGCTCGCACGCTCGGCTGCCGCCGAGCAGCAGATTCCGTTTCGCGAGGAACTCAACACCATTCACGAGCACCTCGACGTTGAGGGCGGGCAAGAAGACGCCTTGCCTGAGGCCCGCTTTCGGAGCACGTTTACATCGACCCAGGGCATGATCGATCGACTGGAATATATACGCGCACGCTTCAAGGACGCCCGCGGCCTGGGTGCGCCGGGAGTCAAGCTGATCCAGCTCAACGAACCCCACCTGCCCACCTATGACATAAATGACCTCAGGGCTTACAAGATCACCTTGGGTAACTTTCTATGCGTAAAGGTAGGCGAGTCGGTAACCCACGCTGATGCCAAGGAGGCCGTAAGCGGCATCATTGAAGCTGCAGAACTGGCGGTACAAACGCTGAGGGAGGCCCTGCGCCCGGCCAACTTCGCCCCCCAGGAGCAATTGATCGAGACCCTGGACAGCCTGCAGGAGCAATTTGCCAGGGTTGACCAAAACCTGGTGGACCTGCCGGCGGAGTTTCCCGACAACCTCAACAAGCCCGATCTGGAAAACCTGCGTACACAAATAAACGAATTTGCCCAACTGGCAGAAAAACGACTGACCGAAGAGCTTCGTTCACGAAAGAACCTGGCCCCCACCCCAGGCCCGTCTCGCCCCTCACCCAAGGCAAAAAAGAAATACATCAAAACGCGCTACCAAGGAATGCTGGTCGGCGAAGAGCGTGAAAAGCCCGCCGAAGACGGCAAGACCCTGGTCGACGTGAAAGAGCCGCTGACCGGCAAAGTGATCGCCACCTTCCATGAAAAAGAACCTGGAGTTTGGGTTGAACGAGAGCGCACGCCCAAACCTGCCACCCGGGCCCAGGTTCGCGATGTGGCGATGAGCATCAACGCCGGCCAGGACCTGGTCGACGGCGTCGACGCCTTTATCACCGACAAGGAAGCCTGGGCCAAGGAAACCACTCAGTTGCCGGTGGAAATTGAAGAGCGCTTCCACCGTAGGGCCGCCAAGCTGGAACGGGCCAGCCAGGACATCGAAGCGGCGTTGACCGCCAGCAATCAGACCGAGAGCAGCACCCCCTCAGCGGCGGTGACCAATCGCAATCTCGAAGAGGCCATCAAAAAACTCTACCGGGAGGGTAAACGCATCAAGATCGACGTGCTCAAGCGCCGTCCACCGCAAGCGGCACATGTGGAATTGCTGTTGCGCGAAGGTGAAGTGACGGTCGAGCCGCCCGCGGGGCCGCGTATCAAACTCAGCGGCCGCGACAAGGGTTTCCTGCAGGAATATGCGGTGGTGGACACCAAGACCAAGCGCCCGTTGTGGTACGCGCATTTTCACTACACCACGCTGACCGGAGCCGAAGAGGCCTATACCGCGGCCCACCTGAAAACCCGCTCGCAACGACTCATGAAAGGCAAGTTCGAACCCTTGAGCGATATCGCCATCTACCGCAGTGAAATCGGCCCACAACTGGCCCGCTCACTGTTCCTCAAGGCCAAGCCAGGTCGGCTCATCGGCTAACCGATCCAGGCCTTGCGCAATCGGCCCAGCGCCTGGCTGATCGCCGCCTCGGGCACTGCGGCAAACCCCAGCACCAGCCCGGCGCGTTGATCGGGTGGTGTGCTGGAGTCGGGCAGCCAGTAGGTGCTCAGGGCATTGACCTCTACCTGCGCCGCGCGGGCCTGCTCGACTAATTGGTGTTCGCGGGCCAGGCTGCCCACACGCACCGTGAGGTGCAGGCCTGCGGCCGTATTCGGCAGGTTGTCCACACCCGGCAGCTCGCTTGGCCAGCCGTTCAGCAACACGTTACGCCGACTGAGCGCAGCACGGCGCATGCGCCGAATGTGTCGTTGGAAATGCCCGGCCGCCATGAACTCGGCCATCACCGCCTGGGTGCTCACTTCGGAATGGCGCATGTCCACCGCACGCCGCCGGGAGAAGGCGTGCACCAGCCCCGCCGGCAAAACCAGATAACCCAGGCGCAACGCGGGAAACGCCACCTTGCCGAACGTGCCGACATACAGCACCCGCCCGCTACGATCCAGGGCAGCCAAGGGCGACAACGGTGCGCCGCTGTAACGGTACTCGCCGTCGTAGTCGTCTTCGACGATCCAGCCACCCGCGCGCTCGGCCCAGGCGAGCAATTCCAGGCGCCGCGCCAGGCTCATCACCACCCCCAACGGGTATTGATGGGACGGCGTGACATAAGCCACGCGGCAACCCTGCAGGGTGTTGAGCACCTGGCAATCAATACCCTCGCCATCCACCGGCACGCCGTGCAACTTTCCACCCGCCAGGGCGAACGCATGCCCGGCTGCGCGATAGCCAGGGTTCTCCACCGCCACGCCATCCCCCGGCTCCACCAGCAACTGTGCACAAAGGCTGATCGCCTGCTGTGCGCCACTGGTGATCACTATTTGTTCAGCGGTGCACTGCATGCCCCGTGAGCTGCGCAGGTAAGCGGCGATCAAACCGCGCAGGCGGCCGTCGCCCGCTGGGTCGCCATAACAGAGCTGTTCCAGGTCCGGCTTGCGCCAAAACGCCCCATTCAGCTTGGCCCATACCTCAAATGGGAACAGATCGAACGCCGGTACGCCTACCCGGAATGCCCGTGGCGGTCCCGCTGGAGGTTGTGGCAGGTGGTTGGTTTTTATCCGCGCCAAGCCACCGCTGTGGATAACTTCACTGTCCAAATCTTCCGGCAAATTGGCCCACTTTGTGGATAAGGCTGGGGATAAGCCTGTTGATAACCTTGTGGATACTTTTGTGGATAGTTTTTTAGCCGTGGGCAATTGGGCTACGTAAGTGCCGTCACCGACCCGACTCTCAATAAACCCTTCCGCATACAACTGGTCATAGGCGCGCACCACGCTATTGCGGGAAATCGACAACGCCGCCGCCAAGTCACGGGTAGCCGGCAAGCGCGTGCCGCTGACCAGACGCCCGTCCAGCACGCGCTGGCGCAGCGCTTCATACAGCTGGCGCGTCAGCCCTTGGCGGCGGTCCAGCTCAATACCGGCGGGGTTAAATGACAAGGGCGGTGAGACAGGCGACATATTGGACCTATGAAATGTGTGCCAGATGGATCTTTAAACGAGCCATTAGCCTGCCTAGGATGCAAGCATTCGCCAAGGAATATTTCCATGTACACACCGCGCGCCTTTGCCCTCGATGATTTGCCCGAAATCCAGCAACTGATCCAGCACACTCGCCTGGCACAGCTAGTGACGTTTGGTGAGCACGGCTTGCTGGCCAGCCACTTACCGCTGCTGCTTAACCCCGATGAAGGCGCAAACGGCACGCTGTACGGGCACCTGGCCAAGGCCAACCCTCAGTGGAAGGATTTGCAGAGCGGCAGCGAAGCCCTGGTGATTTTTGCCGGTGCCGAGGCCTATATCAGCCCGGCGTTTTACCCGGCCAAGGCCGAGCACGGCAAAGTGGTGCCCACCTGGAACTACATCGCCGTACACGCCTATGGCACGCCTGAGGTGTTCAGCGACGCCGAGCGTTTGCTCAGCGTGGTCACGGCGCTGACGGATCGCCATGAAGCAGGCCGCGCCCAGCCCTGGAAAGTCAGCGATGCCCCGGCCGACTACATTGAAGGCATGCTCAAGGCCATCGTCGGCTTCGCCCTGCCGGTGGAACGCCTGATCGGCAAACGCAAACTCAGCCAGAACCGCAGCCCGGCCGACATGGCCGGCGTGCGCGAAGGCTTGGCTGCCAGTGCAGACGTGCGCGACCAGACCCTCGCCCGTTTTATTCCCCAAGGAGTTTCAGAATGAGCCCGATCGACATCCGCCCCGTCACCGCCGCCGACCACGCAGCCTGGTTGCCGCTGTGGCAAGCGTATTTGACGTTCTACAACACCGAGCTGCCGGACGCCGTCAGCCAAAGCACCTGGCAACGCTTGATCGACGCCAACGAGCCGACCCACTCGGCGCTGGCCTGGCAGGATGGCAAGGCGGTGGGCATGGTCAACTTCATCTACCATCGCTCCAACTGGAGCATCGAAAACTCCTGCTACCTGCAGGACCTGCTAGTGGACCCGGCCCAACGCGGCACCGGTGTCGGCCGCAAACTGATCGAATTTGTCTATGCCACCGCCAAGGCCGATGGTTGCTGCAAAGTGCACTGGCTGACCCACGAGACCAACGCCACCGCGATCCAACTGTATGAGCGCATCGCCGAGCGCCCGGGTTTCATCCAATTTCGTAAAGGCCTTTAAGGAGCGCAGCATGTCCATTTCTCTCACTGACTGGAAAGGCGTCCCGGCGCCGACCGTGCAACTGCTTGAAGGGCGTTTTATCCGCCTGGAAAAACTCGACCCGGCGCGCCATGGCGATGATTTGTTTCAAGCCCTGCAAGGTCCCAATGCCGACCCGAAACTGTGGGATTACCTGCCCTACGGTCCATTCCCGGAGCGCAGCGCCTTCAATGACTGGCTGAACAACCACGCAGCCCACAAAGACCCGTACTTCTTCAGCGTGATCGATCGCTCAACGGGCCAAGTGCAGGGCATCCTCAGCCTGATGTCCATCGTCCCCGAGCAAGGCCGCATTGAAATCGGCCACGTCACCTTCGGCGCCCCCATGCAGCGCTCGCCGAAAAGTACCGAGGCGGTGTACTTGCTGGCCAAGCATGCGTTTGAGCAGGGGTATCGTCGATTGGAGTGGAAGTGCAACAACGGCAATGCCCGTTCCAAATATGCGGCCGAACGCCTGGGTTTCAGTTTTGAAGGTGTGTTCCGCCAGCACATGGTAGTGAAGGGGCAGAACCGGGATACCGCGTGGTATTCGATCATTGATGCGCAGTGGCCAGCGATTGGAGCGGGGTTTGAGGAATGGCTGTCGCAGGCCAATCAGAGCGGTGACGGGCAGGTGAAAAGCCTGGCACAGTGCCGTGCCTGATGACCTAGAGGATTGTTCCCACAGGAGTGGGAACAGTCGCGTCAAAGATCGCGCCGAACCTTCACCACGCCCATCCTCAACCCGAACGGCCTGAACACCGCATTCAGCGATTTCAGGGTCTGATTGCCCTCGCCATGTTCGATATGCACCAAGGTCCGCACCGAGATTTTGCACATCCTGGCAAATTGGCTTTGGTGCAGGCCGGTGACTTCGGTGCGCAGGCGGCGTACGGCGTCGCCTATCTCAAGCGAACCATTGGTTAGGCCTTGTTCAATGTTCTCAATAACGCGCGCGCTGACAGATGCGTTTCATCGCGCCGTACTTAGAGACAACTCCCGCAAACCAGAGGTTGGTAGCCTGACAGTTATCGCCTCGCCATCTCGCTAAATTCCCGGCCTCATTCATCAGAGGTTGGGAATTCATGCACTTCACACATCACAGACTTGCACTGGTCATGACCCTCGCGATCAGTGCCGCCAATGCTCAGTACGCTCATGCGCGAGGCGATATGGAGCCCGATGGGGAGGCTGAATATGAGCAGCCGTATAGGGCGAATGAAGCGACTCCCATCAGAAGTTATGTCACTCGAAAGGTCACCACGAACGACGGTCTGCAGACCGCCACAGTCATAGTGCCGAGTCCCGATGAGGGGCATGATCATAGGCCGCCTAACCCGGTTCCAGAGCCGGCCGCTCCCGTAAAAGGCTATCTCACTGGACAGGCCACCACGTACAACGGCCTGCAAGTCGCCAAGGTCTTGGAACCCGAGCTTATTCGACAAATGGGGCTTCCCTATATGCCCGGGGAACTCAGTAACTCGTTAGTTGATCTCGGTGAGTCGCTTGAGCAACGACCCGGCGGAAGTAGCGGTGCCCTTGAACAACTGGCCGGCAGCCAGAACGCCAATCTTGCAGGCGCAACCCAGAACGCCACGCAGCAACTCAGTACCCAATTGCTCTCGCGCCTGCGCGCACTGCCCACCGGCGAAGACGGCAACTTCTGGGTGCAAGGCCTGGGCAACAGTGCCACCCTCGACAAGCACCGTGGCAGCGCCGGCCTGAAACACGGTACCCAAGGCCTGTTGCTGGGTGCCGACTGGGCGCTGGACCACGCCTGGCGTATCGGGGTGATGGGCGCAAAATCCAGCACCAACCTTGATGCCCAACGCTTTTCCGCCGACCTCGACAGCTGGCACCTGGGTGGTTATGCGGTGCGCCAGGATGGCCCGTTGGCTCTGCGCCTGGGGGCGATCTACAGCGACCATGTCGGCCAGAACAAACGCAGCGTTCACCTGCTCGATTACAAAGAACAACTCAGAGGCGAGTACAACGCCCAAAGCCAAACCGTGTTCTCAGAACTGGGCTATCAGTTGGACAGCGGCGGCATCAGCATCGAGCCCTTCGCCGGTCTCGGTTACCAGCGTTACCACCGCGACGGCTTCAAGGAGCGCGGTGGCCTGACCGCGTTGAACGTTCGCTCACAAACCCAACAAAACCTGAACAGCACCTTCGGCCTGCGCCTCGCGACGGTGTACCAACTCGATAACCAGATGAGCCTCACGCCGCACCTCAGCACCAGCTGGAAACACCTTTACGGCGAAGTTGACAGCCAAGTGCGGCAATCCTTTCGCCATACGCCAGTTCCCATAGACGGATTCACCATCGCTGGCACCCCGCTGGACCGTGACAACCTGAACGTGCAAGTCGGGCTGAATCTCGCGCTGTCGCCGCAGCACACTGTGGGCCTGACCTACAACGGTGAGGCTGGCACCCACAGTCGCAACCAGGGCCTGATGGGCCAGTGGCAGATGCAGTTCTAAACCCACACCCGACTCAGGCACCAAATCGCAGGCAAAAAAAAGGGGAGCACCTGCCCCCCCGAGGATTAAACGGTCGTGTCGAAGGCTGTATCAGCCTTCGATTTCAATCAGGATTTCGCCAGGGTTGACCCGGTCGCCCTTAGCCACATGAACGGCGGTCACCTTGCCGGCAATGGCTGCCTGCACTTCGGTTTCCATCTTCATGGCTTCGGTGATCAGCACGGCCTGGCCGGCCTTGACCACGTCGCCTTCCTTGACCAGCACGTCGACGATGTTGCCCGGCATTGCAGTGCTGACATGACCCGGCGCGGTGGCGTGCTTGCGGTTGCTGCTGCCGCCGCTGACAAACTCGTTGAGCGGTTCGAACACCACTTCTTCCGGCATGCCGTCGATGGACAGGTAGAAGTGACGCTTGCCTTCCGCCTTCACGCCGACACCGGTGATGTCCACGCGGTAGCTTTCGCCGTGCACGTCGATGACGAACTCGGTCGGCACGCCTTCGCCACCGGCACGGGCTACGCCGCCGGCTTCAGGGATTGGCAGAAGCACTTCCGGCGCCAGGGTGCCGGCATCGCGTTCTTCGAGGAACTTGCGCCCGATGTCCGGGAACATGGCGTAGGTCAGCACGTCTTCTTCGGACTTGGCCAACGCGCCGATTTCGCCGCGCAGCTTGGTCATTTCCGGCTTGAGCAAATCAGCCGGGCGTACGTCGATCACTTCTTCACTGCCGATGGCCTGGCGACGCAACTTCTCGTTCACGGTGCCCGGCGCCTTGCCGTAGCCGCCTTGCA
The DNA here is from genome assembly GCF_013387025.1 of Pseudomonas reactans. Lineage (NCBI taxonomy): Bacteria > Pseudomonadati > Pseudomonadota > Gammaproteobacteria > Pseudomonadales > Pseudomonadaceae > Pseudomonas > Pseudomonas reactans. The sequence goes on from NZ_JACAQP010000042.1 coordinate 47,030, forward strand.
GGTAGAGCTTCACTTCGTTGGTGATGGTCTTGTAGCGCTCGCCGGCCAGCACGTTGAAGAACGCCTGGGTGCCAACGATCTGAGAGGTCGGCGTCACCAGCGGCGGGAAGCCGAGGTCTTCACGCACGCGCGGGATTTCGGCCAGCACTTCGCTCATGCGATTGAGTGCGCCCTGCTCTTTCAACTGGTTGGCCAGGTTGGAAATCATCCCGCCCGGCACCTGGTTGACTTGCACACGGGTGTCGACGGCGGTGAATTCGCTTTCGAACTGGTGGTATTTCTTACGCACGGCGTAGAAGTACAGACCGATTTCCTGCAGCAGTTCCAGGCTCAGGCCGGTGTCGAATTCGCTGCCTTTAAGGGCGGCGACCATCGACTCGGTCCCTGGGTGGCTGGTGCCCCAGGCAAAGCTGGAAATGGCGGTGTCGATGTGGTCGGCACCGTTTTCGATGGCCTTGAGCTGGCACATCGCGGCCAAACCCGCCGTGTCATGGGAGTGGATGAAGATCGGCAGGTTCTGCTCGGCTTTCAGCGCCTTGACCAGTTCGCCGGTGGCATACGGCGTCAGCAGACCGGCCATGTCCTTGATCGCGATCGAGTCGCAGCCCATGGCTTCCAGTTGCTTGGCCTGGGCCACAAAGGCCTCGACGGTGTGCACCGGGCTGGTGGTGTAGGCGATGGTGCCTTGGGCGTGTTTGCCGGCGGCTTTCACCGCTTCGATGGCCACGCGCAGGTTACGCACGTCGTTCATCGCATCGAAGATACGGAACACGTCGATGCCATTCACCGCAGCCTTGGCCACGAATGCCTTGACCACATCGTCGCTGTAGTGGCGGTAGCCCAGCAGGTTCTGGCCGCGCAGCAGCATTTGCAGGCGGGTGTTGGGCAACGCGGCGCGCAGTTTGCGCAGGCGCTCCCACGGGTCTTCTTTCAGGAAGCGCACGCAGGCGTCGAAGGTCGCGCCGCCCCAGACTTCCAGGGACCAGTAGCCGACTTTATCGAGCTTGTCGCAGATCGGCAGCATGTCGTCGGTGCGCATGCGGGTCGCGAGCAACGATTGGTGGGCGTCGCGCAGGATGGTGTCGGTGACAAAGATTTTCTTGGACATTGTTGTATTCCTCACAGGCCTGCGTGGGCGGCGATGGCGGCGGCGATGGCCAGGGCCAGCTCTTCGGGTTTGCGCTTGATCGAGTAGTTGGTCAGTTCAGGGTGGGCTTCAACGAAACTGGTGTTGAACTGGCCACTGCGGAATTCCGGGTTGCGCAGGATTTCCTGGTAGTAGGCGGCAGTGGTCTTCACGCCTTGCAGGCGCATGTCGTCCAGGGCACGCAGGCCACGGTCCATGGCTTCTTCCCAGGTCAACGCCCACACCACCAGTTTCAGGCACATGGAGTCGTAGAACGGCGGGATGGTGTAGCCGGTGTAGATCGCCGTGTCGGTGCGCACGCCAGGACCGCCGGGCGCGTAGTAACGGGTGATCTTGCCGAAGCTCGGGAGGAAGTTGTTTTTCGGGTCTTCGGCGTTGATACGGAACTGCAACGCGAAGCCACGGTGCTGGATATCTTCCTGTTTCACCGACAGCGGCAGGCCGGACGCGATGCGGATCTGCTCACGAACGATGTCGATCCCGGTGATTTCTTCGGTGATGGTGTGTTCCACCTGCACGCGGGTGTTCATCTCCATGAAGTACACCTCGCCCTCGGCGAGCAGGAACTCCACGGTGCCGGCGTTCTCGTAGCCCACCGCCTTGGCCGCACGCACCGACAGGTCGCCGATGTAGGCACGCTGTTCCGGTGTCAGTTGCGGGCTTGGAGCGATTTCAATGAGCTTCTGGTTGCGACGCTGGATCGAGCAATCGCGCTCGAACAGGTGCACCACGTTGCCGAAGCTGTCACCGAGGATCTGCGCCTCGATGTGCTTGGGGTTGACGATGCACTTTTCCAGGAACACTTCCGCCGAACCGAAGGCCTTGGTGGCCTCGGAGATGACGCGGGGGAAGGCTTGTTCAAGTTCTTCGCGGCTGTTGCAACGACGGATACCACGGCCGCCACCACCGGAAGTGGCCTTGAGCATCACTGGGTAACCGATGCGGTCGCCTTCGGTGAGCGCTTCGTGGATGTCCGCGACGTTGCCTTCGGTGCCCGGCGTGACCGGCACACCGGCCTTGATCATGCTGCGGCGCGCTTCGGTCTTGTCGCCCATGCGGCGGATCACTTCCGCCGACGGACCGATGAATTTGATACCACGTTCGGCGCAGATATCCGCCAGTTCGGCGTTCTCCGACAAAAAGCCGTAGCCGGGGTGCAGCGCATCACAACCGGTTTCCACCGCCAGGTTCACCAGCTTGCGCGGGTTCAGGTAACCGGCCAGGGGCTCAGCACCAATGCTGTGGGCTTCGTCGGCACGCTTGACGTGCAACGCGTGGCGGTCGGCATCGGAGTAGACCGCGACCGAGCGAATGCCCATCTCGGCGCAGGCACGCACGATGCGTACGGCAATTTCACCACGGTTGGCGATCAGGATCTTTTTTATCACTTGGAAATTCCCTTGAGCCGATTGCTGCGTTCTTCGACCCGCTGGATCCGGGTCGGCGCGTGACCAAATGTTTCATGACAGTCGCGAGACACACACTAAGCCCGCCGAGGGATTAACAAAAATCAATAATTATTGGGTCGTGCATAAGTAAAGACTTATAGTTGTATTCATCAAGTTTCGCGGGAACGTGCTAAAAATGCGTAAGTCATTGATGCGTATGACATTGCGTCAATTGCAGATCTTCAATGAAGTGTGCGATTTGCGCTCTTACAGCCGCGCCGCCGAGGAAATGTCCCTCACACAACCGGCCGTAAGCCTACAAATTCGCCAGTTGGAAGAGCTGATCGGCCAGCCGCTGTTCGATTATGTCGGCAAAAAGCTCTACATGACCGAGGCCGCTGAGGCGCTACAGCGTGCCAGCCGCGACATTTTCGGGCGCCTGGAAAACCTCGATATGCAGCTCTCGGACATGCAGGGTTCGCTGCAAGGCCAGTTGAAGCTGGCGATTGAGTCCAGCGCCAAGTACTTCGTGCCGCACCTGTTTGCCGCCTTCAAGCGCCAGCACCCGGAAGTGCAGTTACACCTCACGGTGGTGAACCGCGCCCAGGTGATCCGCAGGCTTTCGGACAACCGCGATGACCTGGTGATCATGTCCATGGTGCCTCAGGACATGGGCCTGGAATTCCTGCCGTTCCTCAACAACCCGATCGTCGCCGTGGCGCCACCCGATCACCCGTTGAGCCTGCAAGGGCCGCTGCGCCTGCAGGACCTGGAACCCTACACGCTGCTGCTGCGCGAACCGGGTTCCGGTACGCGACTGGCGTGCGAGGAGTATTTCAAGGAGAAACGCGTGCACTTCACCCAGACGGTGGAAGTGGCCTCGGCCGAGGCGCAGCGCGAGTGTGTCTGCGCGGGGTTGGGCGTGGCGCTGCTGACGCGTCACGCGGTCAACATGGAACTGGCCACCGGCGGGCTCAAGGAGCTGCCGGTGGAAGAACTGCCGCTGTACCGCAGTTGGTGCCTGGTGCAAGCCAAGGCCAAGCGCCTGTCACCGGTGGCCCATGCGTTCCTGGGCTTTATCCGCAGCGAACGGGCGCAGATCAGCGTATTGGCTGAGCGTTTCGCTGGGCAGCCGCGGGTGCCTGCCAGTGGAGTTCCGGGTAGTCACTGATGCTCTGGAGCAGTTGGCGCTCCTCGCAACGGTCTTCGATTGCGCGACGGAACGCCATGCGGCGTTGGTCTTCCTGCTGACGACGGGTTTTGACGGAGCTGTTGCTGTCTTCGTAAGGCCGGGCCATTTGGAGTCTCCCAATGCGAGTGCGGGGAGTTCAGGATGGCCCTGGGCGATGACGGTTTGGCGGCGCGGGGATTACAAACTGATGAAAGTTTGATCAATCATCCAATGCTTTGACGGATTTCGGTGACAGGCGAAGGCTGCGCAGACTGCGCTTCACGCTCTTGAGGTGGTTGACCAGGCTCGGCCCACGCGCCATGGCCACGCCCATCGCCAGGACATCAATCACCACCAGGTGGGCGATGCGCGAAGTCAGTGGCGTGTAGATCTCGGTGTCTTCGTGCACGTCGATCGCCAGGTTGACCGTAGACAGTTCCGCCAACGGCGTCTGGCTCGGGCACAGGGTAATGAGCGACGCGCCGCTTTCACGCACCAGGTTGGCGGTGATCAGCAGATCTTTGGAGCGGCCCGACTGGGAAATGCAGATAGCCACGTCGGTAGGCTTCAAAGTCACCGCCGACATCGCCTGCATATGCGGGTCGCTGTAGGCCGCTGCGGTGAGCAACAGGCGGAAAAACTTGTGCTGGGCATCGGCAGCCACCGCGCCAGAGGCACCAAAACCATAGAACTCGACGCGCTGGGCCTGGGACATGGCGGTCACGGCCTTTTGCAACTCCACCGGGTCGAGCTTCTCGCGCACTTCCATGAGGGTGTGCAGGGTGGTGTCGAAAATTTTCAGGCTGTAGTCGGCGACGGAGTCGTCTTCATGGATCGCGAACTGGCCGAAGCTGGCACCAGCGGCCAGGCTTTGCGCCAGCTTGAGTTTCAAGTCCTGGAAACCGGAGCAACCGATGGCGCGGCAGAAGCGCACGATGGTCGGTTCGCTGATGCCCACGCTGTGCGCCAGGTCAGCCATGGAACTGTGCATCACAGCCGCAGGGTCAAGCAGCACGTGATCGGCAACCTTGAGTTCCGATTTGCGTAACAGGTGGCGCGACTGGGCGATATGTTGCAACAGGTTCAAAGGGCAGGACTCTTGTTATGGGCAGGGCCAGGGATGTAGCAAGCTTGTAGTTATACTACAAGAATTGTCGTTTTGCCCGTCCGACGCATCACTAAATCGCCCTGCTCCCCTTTGAATCTAGGGGCGGCCAAGTTGTAGCCACAGGGGCGGCCCAGGCATCACTAGGGAAAATCTGCATTTTTCCGTAACAAATCTGCCAGCCCTTCGGCCTGCATCGGCCGACTGATCAGGTAGCCCTGAACCTCGTCACAACGCTCACCACGCAGGAAATCCAACTGCTGCTGATCTTCCACGCCTTCAGCCACCACCTTGAGCGCAAGGCCGTGGGCCATGGCGATAATGGCGCGGGTGATGGCGGCGTCTTCACGCCCCTGACCCAGCCCACGGATGAAGGTCTGGTCGATCTTCACGTAGTCCACGGGAATGCGCTTGAGGTAGCCGAGGGACGAATAACCGGTGCCGAAATCGTCGATCGCCAGCTTCACGCCCAGGTCCCGCAGTTGCTGGAAGGTGGCGATGATGTGTTCGACGCTGTCGAGCAACTGGCTTTCGGTCAGCTCCAGCTCCAGGTACTGCGGGTCCAAGCCGGTTTCTTCGAGCACCTGGCGCACCAGGCTGACCAGCTTGCCCTGGCGTAGTTGATGCACCGACAGGTTCACCGACACCCGGATCGGCGCCAGGCCCTGGCGCTGCCATTCACACGCCTGCCAGCAAGCCTCGCGCAGCACGAATTCGCCCAGCGGCACGATCAGGCCCGTCTCTTCAGCCAGGCCGATAAAGTCCCCCGGCGGCACCATGCCCCACTGCGGATGCTCCCAGCGGATCAACGCTTCAGCGGCATTCAACTTGCCGGTCGCCAGGCACAACTTGGGTTGGTAGAACACCGTGAGCTGGCGCTCTTCGATGGCCTTGCGCAAGTGGTTTTCCAGCTGCAAACGCTCTAGCGTGCTGGCTTGCAGGCTGTCGGTGTAGAACTGGAAATTATTGCCGCCCAGGTGCTTGGCGTGTTGCATGGCCATGTTGGATTGGCTGACCAGTGCGGAAATTTCCCGCGCATTGTCCGGCAACAGGCTGACGCCCATCGAGGCACTCACCACCAGCTCGTGCCCTTCAACCGTCACCGGCACCCGCAGTTTGGCCAGCAGCCGCGTGGCGACCCGCGCCAGGCTCGACAGGTTGCCATAGGCGTCGAACAGCACGGCGAATTCATCCCCAGACAAACGGGCAATGGTGTCAGCCTCGGGTAACGCATTGATCAGGCGACGCGCCATTTTTTGCAGCAGTTGGTCAGCCACTTCATGGCCGAGACTGTCATTGAGCAACTTGAAGCGGTCGAGGTTGATGTGCAGCAGCGCCAGGCTGCGCCCGCCCTGGCGTACGCGCTGGTGGGCCTCACGCAGCCGTTCACGGAACAGCGAGCGGTTGGCCAGGCCGGTCAGCTCGTCGTAATGGGTGAGGTAGCGCATGCGTTCTTCAGATTCGCGCCGCGCCGAGAGATCGGCGAAGAAGCCCACGATATGGCTGACTTTTCCCCGGATATCGCGCACCACATTCAATTGTAGCCACTGCGGGTACAGCTCGCCGTTCTTGCGCGTCTCCACCAGTTCACCCTGCCAGGTGCCGTGGCTGAGCAACGCCTGACGGATCACCGGGAAGTGACGGCGAGCGTCACGGCTGCTGGGCAGTTCGACCACATTGCGGCCGATCATATCGTCGGTTTCAAAGCCGGTGACACGGCTGAATGCCTGGTTGACGGCGATCAGCTTGTAGTCCGGATCGAGGATCACAATGCCTTCGCTGGCGGCCTCGAATACCGTCGATGCCAAACGCTGCTGTTCTTCCAGAGCCTTGCCGGCAGTGATATCGCGACGAGTACCGAGCATGCGCGTGACCCGCCCACTGGGCGCGCGCTCTACGGCGCGGCCACGGTCTTCGATCCACACCCAGTGCCCATCGCCATGGCGCACGCGGTATTCCACCTGGTAGTCCTCGCTGCGGCCCTTGAGGTGTTCTACCAAGGCACGCTTGAGCAGCGGCAGGTCTTCGGGATGCAGGCGCGGCTTGAGGTGGCTGAGCATCGCCGTGACGTATTCCGGCTCCAGGCCGAACAGTTCCTTGAGCTGCGTGTGATGGACTTCGTCGGTTTGCAGGTTCCAGTCCCACAGGCCCAACTCACTGGCTTGCAGCGCCATGGCCAGGCGCGCTTCGCTTTTATTCAGGGCCAGGCTGGCAGCGTCCAGCTCCTGGCTGCGTTGGGCCACGCGGTCCTGCAGGCCGATCTGGGCTTCGCGCAGTTCTTGCTCGACCTGACGACGTTGTTCAACTTCGCGCACCAGCTCCTGATTGAGTTGCTCGCTGCGCTGTTGTGCCTGCTGCAGATGCTCGATCAGCGCCTGATTCTGAAAACGGCGCAGTAGCCCGCGCTGGATCAGGCGATTGACCTGCCACGCCACCAGGCTCAAGGACGCCAGCAGGATCAGGCCAAGCACGCCCCAACCGCGCTGCTGCGGATCGCCCGTCCAGAACAAATAGACGATAGCCGGCACCAGGCACGGCAAGGCAAACGACAAGAACGCCGGCAAGCTCACGGCATAGGCCACGCTGGCCGACAGCGTCGCCGCGCCGATCAGGCCGAACACCCAGGCCTGTTGCATGAAGCTGTCCACCGGCACCAGCGCGATGGCGGCCGTAGCCAAGGTCAGGCCGCTGACGGCCGAGCCGAGCATGAACATACGCCGCCACACCGGTTGGGCCTGGCGACTGGGCATGGCCGAATCGAACGCCGCCACTTGGATCACGCGCATCGCCACCAAGGCCAGCAGCCAGACCAGCCAGATGCTGTCCAGCAGATATTGCTTGGGGTTCCACAACAGCCAGGCGCAGACCAGGCCGTTGACCAACATCAATAGGGTCGGCAGCAGCGAGCCTTGATACAGCAGGCGCGTGCGCTCGACCGCCATCTCCGTGGCGTAGTGTTTGCGAAGAACCTGCGCGGGGGCCGTCGAGGGGCCGAGCAGGTCGGGGCTGAGGGTCATAGGCAGTGTTCTTATAATGGTGAGCCCGAAACGTCGACGGAGCATACACAAGCAAGCGCCTGGGCCAAACTGCTCTGCGTCATAAAAACTGCACGGTGATGCAGCGCAAACTCCGGGGCCAGACGGCTTGAGCGAGATGCCGCGCGGGCTGTGGCCATTGACCGACCGGTCATCACCCTGGCGGTTTTGTGTCGACCACCCGGCATTGGTATTTGCCCCACTCCCCCGGGCACCCTAGAATGCGCCGATGCGCGATGATCTCTCCCTTTTGCTGAACTCCCTCAACGATGCCCAACGCCAGGCCGTAGCGGCCCCCGTTGGCCGTCAGTTGGTCCTGGCCGGTGCTGGCTCCGGTAAAACCCGAGTGCTGGTGCACCGTATCGCCTGGTTGATCCAGGTCGAAAACGCGTCCCCGCACTCCATCCTGTCGGTGACCTTCACCAACAAGGCCGCTGCCGAGATGCGCCACCGCATCGAGCAGTTGATGGGCATCAGCCCGGCCGGCATGTGGGTAGGCACCTTCCACGGCCTGGCGCACCGCCTGTTGCGGGCGCACTGGCAGGAGGCGGGCCTGGCCCAGACCTTCCAGATTCTTGACAGTGATGACCAGCAACGCCTGGTCAAGCGGGTGATCCGCGAGCTGGGCCTCGATGAGCAGCGTTGGCCGGCGCGTCAGGCGCAATGGTTCATCAACGGCCAGAAAGACGAAGGCCTGCGCCCGCAACATATCCAGGCCAGCGGCGATTTGTTCCTGGCCACCATGCGCAGCATCTATGAAGCCTACGAGGCTGCCTGCGTGCGCGCCGGGGTCATCGACTTCTCCGAACTCCTGCTGCGCGCCCTCGACCTGTGGCGCGACAACCCAGGCCTGTTGGCCCATTACCAGAAACGCTTCCGCCACATCCTGGTGGACGAGTTCCAAGACACCAACGCCGTGCAGTACGCCTGGTTGCGCCTGCTGGCCAAGGGCGGCGACAGCCTGATGGTGGTGGGCGACGACGACCAGTCGATCTACGGCTGGCGTGGCGCGAAAATCGAGAACATCTACCAGTATTCCGAAGACTTCCCGGACGCGGTGACCATCCGTCTGGAACAGAACTATCGCTCCACCGCCGGAATTCTCAAAGCGGCCAACGCCTTGATCGCCAACAACACCGGGCGCCTGGGCAAAGAGCTGTGGACCGACGGCGGCGAAGGCGAGGCGATCAACCTGTACGCGGCGTTCAACGAGCACGATGAAGCGCGCTACGTGGTGGAAACCATCGAAAGCGCGCTGAAAACCGGCCTGGCGCGCAGTGATATCGCGATCCTGTACCGCTCCAACGCCCAATCACGGGTCTTGGAAGAAGCCTTGCTGCGCGAACGCATCCCGTACCGCATCTATGGCGGCCAGCGCTTCTTCGAGCGTGCCGAAATCAAGAACGCCATGGCTTACCTGCGCTTGCTGGAAGGCCGTGGCAACGATGCGGCGCTGGAACGGGTGATCAACATCCCGGCGCGTGGCATCGGTGAGAAAACCGTCGAGGCGATTCGCGACCACGCGCGCCATGCCGATGTGTCGATGTGGGAAGCCATGCGCTTGCTTATCGTCAATAAAGGCCTGACCGGCCGCGCAGCCGGTGCTTTGGGCGTGTTTGTCGAGCTGATCGAGAACTTGGCGGCCAAGTGCGCGGAAATGCCGTTGCACCTGATGACCCAGACCGTGATCGAACAGTCCGGGCTCATCGCCTACCACGAAGCGGAAAAAGGCGAGAAAGGCCAGGCCCGGGTAGAAAACCTTGAGGAACTGGTGAGCGCCGCCCGTGCGTTCGAAAACACCGAGGAAGATGAAGAACTGACGCCGCTGGCCGCGTTCCTCGGCCACGCATCACTGGAAGCCGGTGATACCCAGGCGGATGAGCATGAAGACAGCATCCAACTGATGACCTTGCACAGCGCCAAGGGCCTGGAATTCCCGTATGTGTTCCTGGTTGGCATGGAAGAAGGCCTGTTCCCGCACAAGATGAGCCTGGAAGAGCCCGGCCGTCTTGAGGAGGAACGCCGCCTGGCCTACGTGGGCATCACACGCGCCATGCAGAACCTGGTGATGACCTACGCTGAGACCCGGCGCCTGTACGGCAGCGAGACCTACAACAAGGTGTCGCGCTTCGTACGTGAAGTGCCGAAGGGTCTGATCCAGGAAGTGCGGCTGTCCAACAGCGTCAGCCGCCCGTTCGGTGGTGGTCAGCAGCAGAACGCCAGCACGCTGTTCGCCGGTTCCGAGATCCCGGAAACCCAGTTCAGCCTTGGCCAGCAGGTCAGGCATTCAGTGTTTGGCGAAGGCGTGATTCTCAATTTCGAGGGCGCGGGTGCACAGGCGCGGGTGCAGGTGAATTTCGCCGAAGGCAGCAAGTGGCTGATGATGGGTTACGCGAAGCTCGAAGCCATCTGACACACCTTCCCTGTAGGAGCCGGCTTCTGTGGCGAGGGAGCTTGCTCCCGCTGGCGTGCGTAGCGCGCCACAAGAAACACTGCGTTACATGAAGCTTATTGGCCCGCCCTTGTTTTTAACGAGCGCGGGCCAATATCTGTAATAAGTCCTACAGACCATTCTGAATCGGCCCTACGCAAAAGCCCGAAACATTATGTCGCTAGCCACTGTCACTCCACCTGTGCAACATGGCGCGCGTGCAATCCACAAATGGGAATTCCCTTTATGAAACGTTTTCTTAGCATCGCCATGGCGTTGTGCATCGGCCTGACGATGAGCATCGACGCCAACGCCAAACGCTTCGGTGGCGGCAAAAGTTCCGGTGCAGCACCGACTCACCAGACCAGCCAAATGGCTCCATCCGCCGGTGGCATGGGCGGTGCAGCCGCGACCGCAGGCGCAGCCGGTGCTGCTGGCGCCGCTGCCAAGGCCGGCGGTGCTTCGCGCTGGTTGGGCCCTCTGGCCGGTATCGCTGCCGGTGGCCTGCTCGCTTCCATGTTCATGGGCGGCGGCTTCCAGGGCATGCAGATCTTCGACATGCTGATCCTGGCGGTCATCGCCTTTGTGATCTTCCGCTTTATCGCCGCCCGTCGCCGCAAGCAGCAGGAGCACTTGGCTCCAGCCGGCGCGCCGATGCAGCGTGAAGTGTTCGAGCAAAAACCAGCCATGGGTTCGATCTTCGGTGGTTCGGCAGCGCCTGCTGCAGCCCGTCCGGTGATCAACGCGCCGGCCTGGTTCAACGAAGAGCGTTTCGTCGAAGCGGCCCGTAGCCACTTCCAGTCCCTGCAGCAGCACTGGGACGCCAACGAAATGGACAAGATCGCCGAGTTCGTGACCCCGCAACTGCTGGAGTTCCTCAAGCGCGAACGTGCCGAGATCGGCGATGCGTTCCAGTCGACCTACATCGATGACCTGCGCGTCCAGCTGGAAGGTGTGGATGACCGCGCCGACAAGACCATCGCCACCCTGACGTTCAGCGGTGTGTCGAAGTCCTCGCGTTTCGACCAGGGCGAAGTGTTCAGCGAAAGCTGGAACATGGAGCGTCCACAAGGCGAGAACCAGCCTTGGCTAGTCGCCGGTATTCGCCAGAACGGCTGATACCCATGCGGTTAAGCATGCAGTAACAAAAACCCCGGACATGTTCCGGGGTTTTCTATTTCACGGTTGCACTTATAGCGAGCTACTGTATAAAACGCCCCTATAAACCGCGCCATCTAGCAAGAGGATCCCGGCCGTGGAAGAAGTCATCGAACAATTGCGTGAAGCCAACGAACCGGTCCCGGTTCCTTTGGAGCTGCCTGACGAAGATCAACTGGTTGAGGTTGAAGAAGAGCTATTCATCAACATACCGTTTGTCTTCAAAGAGTTCCTGCTGACTGTCAGCGACGTAGTCTATGGCAGCCTGGAACCCGTCACCGTTACCGACCCGCAATCCCATACCTACTTGCCCGACGTTGCGGCCAATGCTTGGGATGCAGGACTGCCACGCGACCTGATCCCTATCTGCCAGGATGGTGACGACTACTACTGCGTCGAAGAAGACGGCACCGTGGTGCTGTGGTCCGGTGAAGAAGAGCTTGTCACCGAAGAGTCATGGGAGTCGGTGTGGCACTGGGCGCGGGACGTCTGGCTGGAAAGCTGAGCCTCCTGTAGGAGCGAGCTTGCTCGCGAGAAACCCGAGAGCACCACTGGGCGTCAGGTTTCCCGCGTTATCGTTAACGACCTTCGCGAGCAAGCTCGCTCCTACAGCGTGTCCTTGTGGTTATCCAGCGTCTCCAACAAGGCGACCTGCATCCGCGTATGCACGCGGATGAACCACCGCCATAGTACGGCCGCCACCGCCGCCGTGACCACGGCAATGAGCACCAGCAACTTGTTGGTCGGCAGAATACTGGCCGACAAGGCTGCCAATAGCAGGAAGATCACCAGCAGCGACAGGATCGGGATCAGCTCCGCGATCACCCGCCGTACGCGCTGGGTATGCCGCCCAGCCATTTCCGGCTTCACACTCATCTCCGCCAACAGCATCGACAGCGCCTTGAGCTTGCGATACGCCGCGATCAGGAATGGCAGCGACAATAGCAACGCCCCACCCCAGATCAACGCCTTCTGCCAGCTCGGATCACTGATCCAGCCCTCCAGATACCCTCCGATACGCGCTGCGAAAAAGCTGCCGGCAAAGAAGATCGCCACCACCAGCGCCAGATTCACCCCGACTTGCAGGATGATCTTGCGGATCATCGACGCCAGCATCGCGCCTTCGCCCTGGGGCTGGATACTGCGCAGCCATTCACCGTACATGCCGAACACCCGACTCAATCGCTTGGGCATGACCGCTGCAATCTTCAAGGACAGTGGGTCGGCACCACGAATCAGGTACGGCGTGAGCAGTGTGGTAATCGCTGAAACTGCTACCGCGACAGGGTAAAGGAAGTCGCTGGTCACCTGTAGCGTCATCCCCAACGCCGCGATGATGAAGGAAAACTCACCAATCTGTGACAGCCCCATGCCGACACGCAGTGAGGTACGGCCGTCATTGCCGGCGATAAACGCCCCCAGGCCGCAGGACAACATCTTGCCCAGCACCACCGCCACGGTGATCACCGCAATCGGCCAGGCGTATTGCAGCAGAATCTGCGGGTCGATCATCAAGCCGATGGCGACGAAGAAGATGGCGCTGAACATGTCGCGAACCGGCTCGATCAGGCGCTCGATCTTAATCAATTGCTTGGATTCGGCCATGATCGCGCCAATCAGGAACGCGCCCAGCACCATGCTGTATTCCAGCTTGACCACCAGCAGGCAGAAACCGAAACACAGGCCCAGTACGGTGATCAGCAGCATCTCGTTGCTTTCGAACTTGGCCACGTAGGCCAGCAAACGCGGCACCAGCAAAATGCCGATGACCAGCGCGACGATCATGAACAACGACAGTTTGCCGACCGTGGAAAACACCTCGCCGGAGCTGACCGTGCCGCTGACGGCAATGCTCGACAGCAAGGCGATGATGCCGATGCCAAGGATGTCTTCGACGATCAGCACGCCGAAAATAAGCTGGGCAAAGCGCTGGTTCTTCATCTTCAGGTCATTGAGCGCCTTGACGATGATGGTGGTGGAGGAAATCGCCAGGATCGCGCCGAGGAACAGCGAGTCCATGGTGTTCCAGTCGAACCAGCGGCCGATTTCGTAGCCGATCCAGATCATCAGGATGATTTCCAGGAAGGCCGCGATGAAGGCTGTGGCGCCGACCTTGAACAGCTTGCGCAGGCTGAACTCCAGGCCCAGGCAGAACATCAGGAAGATCACCCCCAGCTCGGCGAGGGTCTTGATGGTGTCTTCATCGTGGATCAGGCCGAACGGCGGGGTGTGGGGGCCGATGATGAACCCGGCGACGATGTAGCCCAGCACCACCGGTTGCTTGAGGCGGTGAAACAGGATGGTGACAACCCCTGCCACCAACATGATCACGGCCAGGTCCTGGATAAAGCTGATGGCGTGCATGGCGAGGGGCTCCTTGAGGGTACTGGCGCTTTTCCCACTTCCGCCCGCGCCTTTGAAATGTCGCAAAGGGCGAAAGGAAAAGTCTGCCTTGATCGTAAGAAATGCCCTGAGATGGGCTTTTGAAGGTTAACACCGCGACTTCCGGCAGAAAGCCGGTGCAATATATGGAAACAGATCGGTACACGCGTGACGGCAAGCCGACCACCGGCGTCCCGTTAAGGAAGGCGCAGCAAAGATTCCAGCACCCGCAGAGGTGCCCCCCAACCAATGCCTACAACCCGTGAGTGTGCTATGGAACCCGGAAACGCCCAGCTGTCGATGACGGTATTGATGACCCCTGATATGGCCAACTTCTCAGGCAATGTCCACGGCGGCACCCTGCTCAAGTACCTCGACGAAGTGGCCTACGCCTGCGCAAGCCGTTATGCCGGCCGTTATGTCGTGACGCTGTCGGTGGACCAGGTGATTTTCCGCGAGCCGATTCATGTCGGCGAGCTGGTGACCTTCCTCGCGTCGGTCAACTACACCGGCAACACCTCGATGGAGGTGGGCATCAAGGTGGTGACCGAGAACATCCGCGAACGCTCGGTGCGCCACACCAACAGTTGCTTCTTCACCATGGTGGCCGTGGACGACCAGCGCAAACCGGCCGCCGTACCGCCATTGCAGCCGCAGAACAGCGAAGATAAGCGCCGCTTTGTACAGGCCCAGCAGCGCCGGCAGATTCGTCAGGAGCTGGAAAAGCGCTACCAGGAAATCAAGGCAGACGCGTAATCACAGGCCGATCGGCGTCGCCTCGAACCGCACGCGGGGATGGGCGATACGGTCCTGAGCACGCACCAGCTCCAATTCATAACTGGCGCACGCCTGGGTTTCTAGCAGCACTTCATGCACCGCTGCGGCAGTGAACTCGAACGCCGCCAACAGGCTGTCGCCCAACAGTACCCGCGCCAGGAACAACCCCGAGGTCAGGTCGCCCACGCCCACGGGCTGACGCGGAAACGCCAGCAGCGGCCGGCGCAGGTGCCAACTGCCATCGGCGGTCACCAGCAGCATCTCGAAACCGTCCGGCAGCTTGCCGGGGTAATCCAGGTGCTTAACCAATACCGCCTTCGGCCCGCGTGCCAGCAACGCCTTGGCCATGGCCAGGCAATCGAACAGCGATTGCGGCTTGCGCCCGGCAAAGCTGTCCAGCTCCAACTGGTTAGGGCACAGGAAGTCAGCCATGGCTGCGGCTTCGTCCAGCAGGAAATCGCTGACTTCCTGGGGCACGATGCAGCCCTTTTCCGGATGGCCCATCACCGGGTCGCACAAATACAGGGCCTTGGGGTTGATGGCCTTGATGCGCGCCACGCCGCTGAGAATCGCCCGGCCCTGGTCCGCACTACCCAGGTAGCCGGACAGCACGGCGTCGCAGTTGCCCAGTTCGCCGATCGCGGCGATGCCTTCCACCAGCGCCGGAATCTGCTGCGGCGCCAACACTTCGCCCGCCCATTGGCCATACTGGGTGTGGTTGGAGAACTGCACCGTGTTCAACGGCCAGACATTCACCCCGACGCGCTGCATGGGGAATACGGCGGCGCTGTTTCCGGCGTGGCCAAAGACCACATGAGACTGGATCGCAAGCAGGTGAGGTGTGCGTTTCATGCGCGGGATTTCCGTAAAGCCATTGAAATTCTGGCCGCGCAGTATGCGACTAAACGCAGCCTGTACGACAGACCGGCGACACAGTTAAGCTGCTCTCACTTTGTTGGAGTCTTTCGCATGCTGACCCTGGGAAACATCTTCGTGTTGATGCTGCTGGCGACCGGTGCCGCCTGGGTGTGGCACAACCACGGCCTGCGCGAGCGGGCGCTGGAGCGGGTCAAGCAGCATTGCGCCAAGCTCGACATCGAGCTGCTGGACGGCGCGGTGGCGCTCAAGCGCATCGGGTTTGTGAAGGATGCCAACGGGCGTCGGCGCCTGGCGCGTATCTACAACTTTGAATTCACCGTGACCGGCGAAACTCGCCATCCGGGGACCATCACCCAATTCGGCGCCCACAGCGCGCAAATCGAACTGGCGCCCTACCCGTTCGAGATCAAG
This sequence comes from Pseudomonas reactans, assembly GCF_013387025.1. Lineage (NCBI taxonomy): Bacteria > Pseudomonadati > Pseudomonadota > Gammaproteobacteria > Pseudomonadales > Pseudomonadaceae > Pseudomonas > Pseudomonas reactans. Next base: position 62,914 of record NZ_JACAQP010000042.1, read on the forward strand.
ACGCCGCTGCCCAGTGCCGAGGTGATCGAGCTGAGCCAGTGGCGCCAGGACCACGCCAAGAACCGTCAGTAACGGCAGGCCTTTAGTGCGGCCTGCAAGGCAGCCAGGTCCTGTGGCTCGCTGAAAATCAATTCGATACGTGAATCGCGGCGCCACTCGCTGGCCTGCCAAGTCCGCTCGCTGTTATCCACCGCATTGGTCGAAACCCAACCGTCGGCGCTGTGGATAACCAGCTTGGCGCGGCGCCATTCAAGGCTTGTCAGCCACTGGTCGAGGCGGCGGGTATCAAACTGCTGGCTCGGGTGCCAGCGCCAGCCGACACTCCAGCCACCCTCTTGAGCCTGACTCAGGCAGATCGGTTGAGTGGGATCGCTCCACACCGCCGGCATTTGCGCGAGGCCTTCGGGCAGTTCGACGTTATCCACAGCGGCTGAAGCCTGCGCGTTCAGGCCGGGTAATTGTTGCAGGGGTAATTGCGCCTGGCGAGTCCAGTAGAGCGGGCATTCGGGCAACTGCAGTTCGATCGCTCGGCGCTGCCCAGCGTCCACCCCTTCATCCTTGTTCAACACCAGCAACCCGGCACTCGTCAGAGCCTCTTGCTGCGCTGGCGGCAATGGTTTTCCTGCGGCCAGCGTTTGGGCATCCAGCACCAGCACACAGGGCTGGACGGCCAGCACGCCCTGCCACGGCGCCTGTCGCAACTGCTTGAGCAACTGCGCCGGATGGCCCAGGCCCGACGGTTCGATGAACAGCCGGTCGGGCTTGGCCTTACGCAACAGACGGCCCAGTCCTACCTGGAACGGTGCACCGTTCACACAACACAAGCAGCCGCCGGCGACTTCGCCCAGGGCAATGCCGTCGTCATCCTGGGTGAGCAAGGCCGCGTCCAGGCCGATCTGCCCGAACTCGTTGATCAGCACGGCCCAGCGCTCGTTGGCCGGGCGCTGGGAGAGCAGGTGCTTGATGAGGCTGGTCTTGCCGGCGCCCAAGGGCCCGGTAATCACGTGGGTGGGAATGTTCTGCAGCATGAGGGGCATCGTTCGGACCGTGTAGAGCGTTTGATCCTACGCGGTTATGCGAGCCAATCCAGTGTCAGGATCAATCGGCGCTCATCGGCCTTGAGCGCCGGTGACCGGTGGATCAGACCGTAATTCTCATTACCGTGCCATTTGGTGCCCTTGAGCAGGGCGACTTCGCCGCAATGGATCTGTTCGACACGCTCGTTGGGCTCGGCCTCCGGCTGGCTCAGCCTGCGCCGGTCCATCACGCCTTCGCGCAACCACTGGCTGCCGATCCCGGCATAGGTGGTGATCAGCCGCACTGGCACATGGTCGACGTGAAAACGTGGGCACATCGCCTTATCCAGCAACCTCAAACGCACACCAATACGCTTGGCGCCCAGCAAGCAGGCGAATGCGCTGACCAGCCACGACACGTCGGCAATAAAGCCTTCGTAGCCTTCAAGATCACGGCAACTGGACGCCAGTCCCTGCAAGTTGGGTACGGCGTCTTCGTTGTTGAGCTCGATCACCATGGAATCGGCCAACGGCTCGTTGAGCGCCACCAGCAAGGCGCCGAAATCGGCGATGTGCAACGGCAACTGCCGCTCCCACACGGCCAGGTTGACACCATCTTCCAGGATGTCGGACAGCGCCAGCGGAGTTTCGCCACGGGTCTGGCGAATCACGGGACGCAGGGGAATCACCGGGGCCAGCATCAGGCGGCTGCCTCCTCATACCAAGGGCCAAAAGGATCGGCCAGCAGGCGCCAACCGTCGACGCCCAGGGCCATTTCTTCATCGTTGAGCAGGCACGCGTCCAGCTCGGCACGCAGTTGGGTGAAGTCGATGTTCTGCCCGATAAACACCAGTTCCTGGCGGCAATCACCGGTGCTCAGTTGCCAGTTGCCCATGATCGCCGCAATGCTTTCTTCGTCCTGAGGCCACTGGCTTTTTGGCACAAAGCGCCACCAGCGTCCGGCAAAACCATGGCGCATCAAACCGCCAGCCTGGGACCAACTGCCCGCATCCTGGTGCTTGCTGGCCAGCCAGAAAAAACCCTTGGAGCGCAGCAGTTTGCCGTTGACCCACGGACGGTCGATGAAGTCGAAGAAACGCTGTGGATGGAAGGGACGGCGCGCACGGTAAGCGGTGGAAGCAATACCGTATTCCTCGGTTTCCGGCACATGTTCACCGCGCAGTTCCTGCAGCCAGCCCGGGGCTTGGGCTGCACGTTCGAAGTCGAAACGGCCGGTATTGAGGATTTTGTTCAGCGGCACTTCGCCCATGACCATTGGGATGATTTCCGCCTGGGCGTTGAGGCGTTCAAGGATCGCCATCAACTCTTCGCGTTCGCGACTGCTGATCAGGTCGATTTTGCTGATGAGGATCACGTCGGCGAATTCGATCTGCTCGATCAGCAGGTCGGTGATGGAGCGCTCGTCTTCTTCACCGAGGGTTTCACCACGCGACGCGAGGCTTTCGGCCGCCTGGTAGTCGAGCAGGAAGTTCATGCCGTCGACCACGGTGACCATGGTGTCCAGGCGTGCGATGTCGGCCAGGCTTTGCTCGTTTTCATCGCGGAAGGTGAAGGTCTCGGCCACGGGCAAGGGTTCGGAGATGCCGGTGGACTCGATCAGCAGGTAATCGAAACGACCTTCCTTGGCGAGTTTTCCCACTTCAAGCAACAAGTCTTCGCGCAAGGTGCAGCAGATGCAGCCGTTGCTCATCTCCACCAGTTTTTCTTCGGCGCGGTTGAGCGTGACGTCGCGCTGGACCTCACTGCCGTCGATGTTGATTTCGCTCATGTCGTTGACGATCACCGCCACCCGCAGGTTTTCGCGGTTGCGCAGGACGTAGTTGAGCAGCGTGCTTTTACCGGCGCCGAGAAATCCGGACAACACAGTAACGGGGAGACGATTGGGCATCAGGTATTCCTCATCAGGGTTGGCCGGTCAAATCGCCCGTTTGTGGCGTTCGCGCAGCTCTTCACGTTCTTTGGCTTCGATACACAGGGTGGCGGTAGGACGCAGCAACAAGCGCTGTAGGCCGATGGGCTCGCCGGTTTCGCGGCACCAGCCGTATTCGCCGCGAGCCAGCAAGTCGAGGGCGCCGTCGATCTTGTCCAGCAGCTTCTTTTCCCGCTCCAGCAGGCGCAGTTGCCATTGGCGCTGTTCTTCGGCGCTGCCGACATCGGCGGGGTCGCTGTTGGTTTCCTGCTCGCGCAGTACCAGGAACTCGGCGTCGATGCGGGCTTGCAGCTCATTGCGCTGGGCCAGCAGCAACTCACGGAAGAACCCTTGCTGGGCTTCGTTCATGTAGTTGGCGGAAGGCTGGGCCAGGAGGTCTTGTTCGGTCATGGGGAGCGGTTCACGGGTCAGGCTGTGTTTTAATGTTATAGTATAACAGTACAAATAAGCCAATCCCCTCTTGCTCGCCACGACGAAGGGCGCAATGCTTGAATACTTCCCGACCTCGAGAAACCCGATGAAACGCTTGGTGTGCGCCCTGTTATTGGTTGCCGCAGGACCTGTCTGCGCCCAGGTGCCGAGCCTGCTGGCCAACTGCACGCGCAGCGCCAACCTGCTCGCTTGCGTTGACCCTTTAGGCAACGCCTACGGCGTGGCGACGGTCGGCAGCACCACGTATTTGCGCGGGTACGAGGTGATCGGCAAACGCTATTGGGCACAGACCAACAGCCGCTACGGGCAACTGACGTTCTTTACCGGGTTGGCGTCGGACGGTGAGGCGTGGGTCGGCTACACGCGGCGCGTGGGCTGGACCACCCTCAACCGGTTTTCCAGTTCGGGTGGCGCCAGCGCCAAATTCACCTGTAGCCGTATAACCGGCTGTTAGACCTGGCCGTTCTTCTGCTCCTGCACCCACGCCATGTAGCTGTTCATCGGTGGGTTCTTCTGGAAGTATTTCTTCAGGCCTTCGAACAGGCCATCGGCAACCGCCTGTTGATGACGCGCGGTGACCAGCCGCGCGCTGTCCCGCGCGTTGGAAATAAACCCGGTTTCCACCAGGATCGACGGCACGTCCGGTGACTTGAGCACCGCGAATCCGGCTTGTTCCACGCGCTTCTGATGCAGGCTGGTGATGCCTTCCAGGCTGCCCAGGATCGAGCTGCCCAGTTGCAGGCTGGACGCGATAGTAGCGTTCATCGACATATCCAGGATCACCCCGGCGAGCATCGGGTCCTTGTCTTTCAGATTGAGCAGGCTGGTAGCGCCGAGCAGATCGGCACCGTTTTCCCGTTGCGCCATGAACCGCGCCGTGGCTGAAGTCGCGCCGCCTTCGGACAGGGCATACACCGAAGCGCCCGATGCCGTGATACGCGGCGCCGCGTCCGCATGCACCGAGATAAACATGTCGGCATTGTGCTTGTGGGCGATTTCCACACGCTTGCGCAGCGGCACGAAGAAGTCGTCGTTGCGCACCAACTTCACGTCGAAGCCTTTCTCGCGCTTCAAGCGTTTAGCCAGCAGCTGGGCGATGGATAGCACCACATCTTTTTCGCGCTGGCCTTTGGAACCGACAGCGCCTGGGTCCTTGCCGCCGTGGCCAGGGTCTACCACCACAATAATGTCGCGCTTGGGGTGCGCCTTGTCCACCAGTGGCTTGGGCTCGGCCGCAATCTGGCGAGGCGCCTGGGTGGCGCTGGTCAGGTCCAGTACCAGGCGATGGCCTTGGCCATCCTGGGGCGGCAATAGAAAGCTGTTGAGCTGCATCGGCGCCGCCAGGTCGAGCACGATGCGCGTGTCGCCTTTGCCGAAATGCCCGGAACGGATAGAGGTGATCCCGCTGTTCTTCAGCGCCAACTGAGAGAAATCACCACTGAGCCCGGCGCCGCTCAAGTCGATGATCAAGTCGATGATCAAGCGTTCCGGCGCGCTCAGGGTGAAGGTCTTGTATTGCACCGGACCGCTGAGGTCAAACACCAGGCGCAGCTTGTCGTCCGAGCGCCACAGGCGGGCGTTGCTGATCTGCGTGGCTTGGGCGGCAAACGGCAAGGTGAACAGCGGGCTGGCCAGAAGCAGGTTTAGGAGCTGACGTCTGTGCATGAAAAATACCGCAAATAAAGGAGCGTCCCTACTCGACATGACTGAAAAAAGGCTGGAGCAGAAAAATCATCGTCGACTCAATAGTTATAATATAACATGTCTTTTTATTTCCAACGATGGACCTGCTCATGAATGCGCTGACTCTGCCGGATATCGCCGCGCAGGCTTCACGCCAAGCCTTGCCACTCGACTGGGTGGGCATGTGCGGCATCGCCCTGCCGATTCTCATCGACGGCCAACGCCTGACCGCCACCGCCGATGCCGGTGTGAGCCTGGACGATGGCGCCGCCCGGGGCATTCATATGTCACGCCTATACCTGGCCCTGGAGATGCTCGACCAGCAGCCGCTTACGCCTGCACTTCTGCGTAATGTACTGCAGCGTTTTCTCGACAGTCATGAAGGTTTATCTAATAACGCCTACCTGCGCATCCACACCGATTTGCTGCTCAAACGCCCGGCGCTGGTCAGCCCGCTGGCCGGCTGGAAAGGCTACCCGGTGAGCATCGAAGCGCGTCTGGAAAACCAGATGTTCCACGTGGAACTAAAAATTGACGTTACTTACTCCTCGACCTGTCCCTGCTCCGCTGCCCTCGCCAGGCAGTTGATTCAGCAACAATTTCTCGACGACTTCGCCAACACACCGTTGCAGCATGAAGACGTATTGACCTGGCTCGGCAGCGCCAACGGCATCGTCGCCACGCCTCACAGCCAGCGCAGCAGTGCGCAATTGCATGTCGAGCTGCAAGGCGAGCAACTGCCACTGACAGACTTAATCGACACCGTCGAAGCCGCCCTCGGCACCGCCGTACAAACCGCCGTAAAACGAGCGGACGAACAAGCCTTCGCCCTGGCCAACGGGCAGAACCTGATGTTCTGCGAAGACGCCGCCCGCCGCCTGAATCTCGCCTTGAAACGCTCGGATGCCGTCAAAGCCTTCCATCTGAAAGTGATCCACGCCGAAAGCCTGCACGCGCACGATGCCGTGGCTGAAAGCCGCTGGACGAGACACCCTGCATGATCACCTGCACCGCTTTACGCTGGGGCGCACCCGGCCAACCGCTGACGCCCGCCATCGACCTCACCCTGGAAAAAGGCAGCCTCACTGGCATCATTGGCGCCAACGGCACCGGTAAAAGCAGCCTGCTCAAGGTGATTGCCGGTCTACAAAAGCCGCTGGCAGGAAAAGTGACGGTGGATGTTCCACGCCGTGGTGGCCTGTCGTTCCTCCCGCAACAACAGCACCTTGACCGACAGTTTCCCATCAGCCTGCAAGAGCTGGTCGCCGCCGGTTTCTGGGGCACGCAACTGTCCCCTCAAGCGCGCAGTCAGCGTCTTGAAGCGGTACTGGAAGACTGGTGCCTCAGCGGCCTTGGGCATCGCCCGTTGATGGCGCTGTCCGGTGGCGAACTGCAACGCGCCCTGCTCGCTCGCATGAGCCTGGCCGAGGCACCGGTTCTGCTGCTCGACGAGCCCCACGCCGCCCTCGATGAAGAAGGCCAGGCGCTGTGCTGGAAACACATCCACGCCTGGCATGAGCAAGGCCGCACGCTGATCGTGGTCTGCCATGACCTCGCCTCCGTGCGCCACCACACCCAACAGGTGGTGCAGATCAAAAGCACCGGCTGCGTGTTCGGCCCGAGTAAAGAGCTGATCCGCCCGCAGCCTCAGATGCAGGTGGCCTGATGCATTTCGCCGCCCACCTGTGGATGCCCTTCGTCGACTTCTTGTTCATGCGCCGCGCCCTCATCGGCGGGTTGGTACTCGCCTGCAGCACCGCGCCGCTGGGGGTGTTCCTGATCCTGCGGCGCATGAGCCTGATCGGTGACGCTGTCGCCCACGGCATCCTGCCCGGCGCAGCCCTCGGCTTCTGGTTCGCCGGCCTCAGCCTGCCCGCCCTGACCATCGGCGGCCTCGGCGCGGGCCTGAGCATGGCAGGCCTGTCCGCCTGGATCACTCGCCGCACCGGCCTGCGCGAAGACGCCAGCCTCGCCGCCATCTACCCCATCTCCCTGGCCGCGGGTGTGCTGATCCTCGGCATTGCCGGCAAACGCCTCGACCTGTTGCACCTGCTGTTTGGCTCCGCCCTGGCGGTGGACGAAACCACCCTCACCGGCATGCTATGGGTTTCCAGCTTCAGCCTGATTGCCATGGCCGCGATCTACAAACCGCTGCTGCTGGACACCCTCGACCCGTTGTTCCTGCAGACAGTCAGCCGCCTCGGTCCGCTGGCCCATGGTTTGTTCCTGACCTTGGTGGTGCTGAACCTGGTCATCGGCTTCCAGGCCATCGGCGCCCTGATGGTGGTGGGCCTGATGATGTTGCCGGCCATCGCTTCACGTTTCTGGAGCCGGCGCCTGCCGGTGTTGATCGCGGTATCGGCAGTGCTGGGATGCCTGTCGGTGTGGCTGGGCTTGTTGCTGTCGTTCTACTACTCGTTGCCCAGCGGCCCGGCCATCGTGCTAGTGGCGGGCGCCGGGTATCTGCTGTCCGTAGTCTTCGGTCCGGTGCACGGCTTGCTGCGCCGCCCGCCTTTGCTGTCATCCCAATGAGGTGTTTCCCGATGCGCGCTCTACTCGTGCTATTCAGTCTCGTCCTGTCGTTGTCGACGGCCCAGGCCGCCGACAAGCTTCAGGTGGTTACCAGCTTCAGCATCCTCGATGACATCACTCACCAGATTGGTGGTGATCACATCCAGATCAGCAACATGGTCGGCCCCGACGCCGACGCCCATACCTACGAGCCCACTCCCGACGATGCCAAGGCATTGCTCAAGGCCAAGGTGATCATCAAGAACGGCCTGGGCTTCGAACCCTGGCTGGACCGTCTGGTGACCAGCACCGAAACCAAAGCCACGGTGGTGACCGCCAGCAAAGGCGTAATCTCCCACACCATGGAAGAGGACGGCGAGACCATCCCCGACCCGCACGCCTGGCACAACCTGGCCAACGCCGAAATCTATGTGAACAACATCACCAAGGCGCTGATCGCTGCCGACCCGGCCAACAAGGCCGACTACCAGCACAACAGCCAAACCTACCTGAAAGAAATCTATCGCCTGCTGGCCGAAGCCAAGACCAAGTTCGGCGCACTGCCCGCCGGTAACCGCCGCATCGTCACCTCCCACGACGCCTTCGGCTACCTGGGCCAGGCTTATGGTATCGAGTTCCTCGCGCCTCAAGGCCTGTCCACCGAACGCGAGCCGTCCGCCGCCGAAGTCGCCGCGCTGATCACTCAGATCCGCAAAGACAAAGTCAAAGCCGTGTTCATGGAAAACATCAAGGATTCGCGCCTGCTCAAACAGATCGCTGACGAAAGCGGCGCGCAGATCGGCGGCACGCTGTACTCCGACGCCCTCGCCGCTGAAGGCCCGGCCAGCACCTTCACCGGACTGTTCGAATACAACCTCAACACGCTGTGCGCGGCTCTGAGCAAGCCATGACCTTGAGCATGCTCGACCTGGAAGGGGCTGCCGTCGGCAGCCGCTTTCCACTCGAACCCGTGCTCGATGCCCTGCCGTGGAACAGCGATGGCCTGATCGCCGCCATCGCCCAGCAACACGGCAGCGGCGAGGTGTTGATGCTGGCCTGGATGAACCGCCAGGCCCTCAAGGAAACCCTGGGCACCGGGCAAGTCTGCTACTGGTCGCGCTCACGCCAGCGGTTGTGGCGCAAGGGTGAAAGCTCCGGTCACTGGCAACAGCTGGTGGAAGCACGCCTGGATTGCGACGGCGACGCGGTCCTGCTGATCGTCGACCAGCAAGGCCCGGCCTGCCACACCGGACGGCCGACCTGCTTCTACAACGCCATCGACGGCGACTACGTCCACATCATTACGGAGCCCTTAGCATGATCCGCAAAAACCCGTCCGGCGATCTGCCCGTGATTGCCGAATCGGCCTACGTCGACAAGACCGCCATCATCTGCGGCAAAGTCATCATTGGCGAAAACGTTTTCGTCGGCCCCTACGCCGTGATCCGCGCCGACGAAGTCGACGCCAGCGGCGGCATGGACCCGATCATCATCGGCGCCAACTCCAATATCCAGGACGGCGTGGTCATCCACTCCAAATCCGGCGCGGCGGTGACCATCGGAGAGTTCACCTCGATTGCGCACCGCTCGATCGTCCATGGCCCCTGCACCGTCGGCGACCGCGTGTTCATCGGCTTCAACAGCGTGCTGTTCAACTGCGTCGTGGGTGATGGCTGCGTGGTGCGCCACAACTCGGTGGTCGACGGCCGCGATTTGCCCGCCGCCTTCTACGTGCCCTCCACTACCCGCATCGGTCCCAACACCGACCTCTCGCAATTCCCGCCGGTGAGCGTGAGCGCCTCGGAGTTTTCCGAAGACGTGGCGCGCACCAACGTTGACCTGGTGCGCGGCTATAAAGCCCTGCAAAACGAGTTCTGAACCATGAGCCGCCTGCTGATCCGCAACGCCCGCCTGGTGAACGAAGGCCAGGAATTCGACGCCGATGTGTTGGTTGCCAATGGTCGCATCGAAAAGATCGCCAGCAGCATCCAGGACAGCAACGCGCCTATTGCCATCGACGCCCAAGGCCAATGGCTGTTGCCCGGCATGATCGATGACCAAGTACATTTTCGCGAACCTGGCGCGCCAGACAAAGGCAGCTTCTACAGCGAATCCCGCGCGGCGGTAGCCGGTGGTATCACCAGTTACATGGACATGCCCAACACCCGCCCGGCCACCCTCGATCTGGACGCCCTGGCCGACAAAAAGCGCCGCGCCGCCCTGCACTCGGTGGCCAACTACGGCTTCCACTTCGGCGTGAGCAACGACAACCTCGATACCGTCGCCGCCCTCGACCCACGTGAGGTGGCCGGGGTCAAAGTGTTCATGGGCGCTTCAACCGGCAATATGCTGGTGGACGATCCACGGATCCTGGAACGCCTGTTCGCCGAAGTGCCCACCATCCTGCTGGCCCATTGCGAACACACGCCGAGCATCCAGGCCAACGAGCTGCGCCTGCGCGAGCGTTTCGGCGAGCACATCCCCGCCGTCGCGCACCCGCTGATCCGCGATGCCGAGGCGTGCTATCGCTCGTCATCCTTTGCCGTGGAATTGGCCAAGCGTCACGGCACCCGATTGCATGTGCTGCACCTGACCAGCGCCCGCGAACTGGCGCTGTTCGAAGACAAGCCCTTGAGTGAAAAACGCATCACCGCCGAGGTTTGCCTGCACCACTTGTTGTTCGATGACCGCGACTATCACCGCCTCGGCCACCAGATCAAATGCAACCCGGCGATCAAGACCCGCGCCGACCGCGACGCCTTGCGCCTGGCGTTGCTGAGCGACCGCCTGGACGTGATCGGCAGCGATCACGCGCCGCATACCTGGGCACAAAAGCAGTTGGCTTATCGCGAGGCGCCGTCGGGATTGCCACTGGTTCAACACGCGCTGCCGGCGCTGTTGGAGTTGGTGGCCGATGGGCTGCTGCCGCTGACCACGCTGGTCGCAAAAACCAGTCACCGCGTGGCCGACCTGTTCGCCATCCCGGATCGAGGTTATCTACGTGAGGGTTATTGGGCCGACCTGGTGCTGATCAAACCGGAGCCCGAAGGCAAGCCCGTCAGCAGCCAGCCGATCCTGGCCCGCTGCGGCTGGACGCCCTTCGCCGAGCGCAGCTTTCGTCACAGCGTCAGCACCACCCTGGTTTCCGGTCACTTGGCTTTTCATAACGGTCAGGTAATCGACAGCTGCCAAGGATTACCTTTGCATTTCCAGCGCTAGAGACGACGGCGATGATCCGGATCACCCTGCCAGACGGCACCCACCGCGAGTACGACGAGTCGCTGTCGGTTTACGAGGTAGCCGCCAGTATCGGCTTGGGGCTGGCCAAAACCTCGGTCGCCGGTCGCGTTGACGGTGTGCTGGTGGGCTGCGAACACCTGCTGGAACAGGACGCCCGACTCCAGATCATCACCACCCAGGATCCCGAGGGGCTGGAGATACTGCGTCGCTCCTGCGCAAGTCTGTTAGCGATGGCCACTCAGCAACTGTTTCCTATCGCTCAACTAACAGCCGGGGCGCCCATCGACGATGGTTTTTTCTACGACTTGGCCTACGAACGCGCCTTCACACCGGTCGACCTTGAACAGATCGAAACACGCATGCGCCACTTGGCGAACACCAATCATTCGGTGCGGCGCCTGGGCGATTTTGAAGCCCTGTGCCACGGTCTTCATGTGCCCAGCACCGGTGTGATCCGAGCCTTCAAGCTGACCAAGGTCACCATCCACGCATCGCAACAACGCATTTACGGCACCTGTTGGGCCAGCCAACAGGCTGCGGTGCTCACCCTGAGTGAAAGCCAGGCCGACTTCGGCCAGCAGGTCTGTGAAGCATTGAAACGTGTGGGTATACGGGCGGTGGTGGACCGACGCAACGAGAAGGTCAGTTACAAGATGCGCGAGCACAGCCTGCACCAAGTGCCGTATCTGGTGATTGTTGGCGAGAGGGAAAAAGCCGGCGGCTACGTCAGCCTGCGTAGCCGCCTGGGGGAAGACCTCGGTCAGATGAGTGTCGAAGCCCTGTGCGAAAGGCTCAAGCGCGAGGCTTGACCGTCCCGCAATCGTTGCCCAGCCACTGGGCATGGCTGTCCAGGCTGCCCTTCTGCTGAATGCCGGTGGCATTGAAGGTGCCGTTGACGGTGGTGGTGAATTCTTTCTGGCTCTGGAAAGTGGCAACACCCGTGCCTTGGGCTTTCGGGCAACTGAAACGGAATTTCCACTGGTTGCCGGTCTTGTCGGTCACTTCCTGCTTGCAGCCCGATTGCGGGTCGGTCAGCGGGATCGAATCGGAGGCAACCTGCGCCGGGGTGAGGCACACCTGCACGCCTTTGCCGGCCATGGTGATGCCTTGTTTTTCGAGCATGGCGCGTTGTTCCGGGGTCATCTGTTGCTTGAGCTGACCGAGGATCAGCGACAGGTCTGGCAAGTCCTGGTTATCGACTTTCATATTGCTGGTGGTCAGTTCCCACAAGCCCGGCGCCAGCATCTGCGCCTGCGCCGCCACCGGCAGCGACACACCAATCATCATGGCCAAAGACAGCAGACGAGCATTCATCGGGTAACTCCTGGGTAATGTTGGGCGTTAGACGCCGCAAAGGTGCCAGGGTTGCACGGCAAATAAAATAGCGACATTCCTGACCAGACATGGTCTGTTAGGCACTGGATTGCCTGGAGTAACGTCGTTCATGGATTTCTTTGGCCCGCACCTGCTCGCCTACTTCATTGCCACGCTGCATTTTCTCGGGACCCTCGCCGCGATCCACGCGGTGCTGACCGTCAGGACCGCCCAGGGCTCAATCGCCTGGGCCTTGTCGTTGATGTTCATGCCTTACCTCACGCTGATCCCATACCTGATCTTCGGCCGCAGCACGTTCGACGCGTACATCCAGGCCCGTCGTCAGGCCAACCAGGAAATGCACACCGCCATCACCGAGCTGAACTGGCGCCCGTGGGTCGAAGAAGCCCTGGCCGCGCGCAACTCCAGCGCCTACGCCTCGCTGCGCGCCATGCCCAAGCTGGGCCGCATGCCGTGCCTGGCCAACAATGAAGTGCGTTTGCTGATCAATGGCGACGCCACCTTCAGCGCAATCTTCGCGGCGATCCGCACTGCCAAGACGGCGGTGTTGTTCCAGTTTTTTATCATTCATGACGACGAACTTGGCCGCCAACTGCACGCCTTGCTGAAGGAAAAGGCCGCAGAAGGCGTCTCCATCTACGTGCTGTATGACCGCATCGGTAGCCACGCCCTGCCCCATCGTTATGTGCAATCGCTGCGCGACGCCGGGGTGAAGGTCAAAGCCTTCGCCACCCGCAGCGGCTGGCTCAATCGCTTTCAGGTCAACTTTCGCAACCATCGCAAGATCGTGGTGGTGGATGGCATCACCGGGTTTGTCGGCGGGCATAACGTCGGTGATGAATACCTGGGCAAGAAGCCGCCGCTGGCGCCGTGGCGCGATACCCATGTGCAGGTGACCGGCCCGGTGGTGGCATGCTTGCAAGAGTCGTTTGCCGAGGACTGGTTCTGGGCCGCACGCGAACTGCCGCCACTGATCTTGCCGGACGCCTACCCCGAAGACGGCGTGCTCTGCCAATTGCTCGCCAGCGGTCCGGCCGACCCTTATGAAACCTGCTCACTGTTCTTCGTCGAAGCCATTCACGCGGCGACCGAGCGCGTCTGGATCACCAGCCCCTACTTCATCCCCGACGAAGCGGTGTTCTCGGCCCTGCGCCTGGCCGTGCTGCGCGGTGTCGATGTGCGGCTGCTGCTGCCCTCTCGGCCCGATCACCGCATCGTCTACGCGGCGTCCAGCCTGTACGCGATCGAAGCCGTGCGCGCCGGCGTGCGGGTATTCCGCTATACGCCGGGCTTCCTGCATCAGAAGGTGGTGTTGGTAGACGACGAAATCGCCGCCATCGGCAGTGCGAACATGGACAACCGTTCGTTCCGGCTGAATTTCGAAGTGATGTTGCTGACGGTCGACGAGGTCTTCGCCAAGGAAGTGGAACACATGCTACTGGACGACTTCGCCCTGGCCCATGAAGTCAGCCAGGAAGAAAGCCGCGAAACCCGCCGCCTTCAGCAACTGGGCATGCGGGTGGCGCGGCTTATTTCACCGATCTTGTAACGGACTCAGCGGTAGATATCTTCCCGTGTCCACGGCAGGTCATGGCTGCCATCGGCATGGGGTTTCACCGCCAGAATCTGGTGCAGGTTGATCCAGCCCCGCGCAAACGCATAGGCACAACCCGCCAGGTAGAGCCGCCAAATGCGCAACGCTTGCTCCGGCACCATTTTCGCCGCCGCTTCGAGGTTGTCTTCCAGGCGCTCGCTCCAATGGTCCAGGGTGCGTGCGTAGTGCAGGCGCAGGCTTTCGACGTCGACCACTTCCAGCCCGACTTCGCTGATCTCCGCCGTCATCATCGCCAGGTGCGGCAGCTCGCCGTTGGGGAACACGTAACGCTCGATGAACTCCCCGGCGCCGCGCCCCACAGGGCGACCATCGGTATGCTTGGCGGTGATGCCGTGGTTCATCACCAGGCCGCCTTCGCGCACCGCGCCGAACAGGGTCTTGCAGTACTCCGCCAGGTTGGCGTGGCCGACGTGTTCGAACATACCCACGCTGACCACTTTGTCGAAACGGCCGTCCTGCGGCAGGTCACGGTAGTCGAGCAGCTGCAGGTCCACCTGTCCTTCCAGGCCTTCGGCTTTCACCCGTTCCCGGGCCAGCGCCAACTGCTCCTTGCTCAGGGTGATGCCAAACACCTTGACCCCGAACTCCCGCGCGGCAAACCGTGCCAACCCACCCCAACCACAGCCGACATCCAGCAAATACTCGCCCGGCTGCAGCCGCAACTTGCGGCACAGGTGGCGGAATTTGTCTTGTTGGGCCTGGTCGATCGATTCGCTGCCGGTTTCGAAATACCCGCAGGAGTACGCCATGTCCTGGTCCAGCCACAGCTGGTAGAACTCGTTGGACAGGTCGTAATGGTAGGAAATGGCCGCTGCGTCAGTGGCCTTGTCGTGGATCGAGCGCACCGGACGACTCCCCTCGTCGTCCTCGATCAGGGCGTGACTCAATTCGTCACACACCCGGATGACCTCGGCGATGGAGCCTTCCAGCTCCAATTTCCCCTCGACGAAGGCTTCGCCCAGTGAATCGAGCGTTGGATGGGTCAGCTTGGTCACGACCGTGGGGTCCTTCACCACGATGGTCACACTGGGCTCGGGGCCCAAGTTGAATTCATGGCCGTCCCAGAGTCGAAGACGCAGCGGTAGCTGAAGATTCTGTAAGGCCGGTGGAAGTTGCGCGAGCATGAGTAGTCCCCCCTTGTTTCAGACGTCTGCTGAGAGGTTAGACCATCCGAAGACAAAGTAGGAGGCTATCGATTTGATAGCGCTCCTCTATGGGGCTCGGCGCTCGAGCAACCCGTCCTGGACCCACTGCTTCAGCCACGTGACGGCCTGCAATGGCGCACCCTCTGCATGAGTGACTGCCAACTCGGCGCACAGTTCGGCAAAGGTCCAACCGGTGGTCGCCATGCCTGCCAGGGCGCTGGCTTCGGCGGGTTCCAGGCTGCGGTAATGGCAGACATTCTGATGGCGCCACACCAGGCACGTCTGCGACGGGGCCAGCGCGTGGCTGTCGGGGAAGTCGGATTCGTCCTTGCTGGCACGCCAGATCGCTACGCTGTTGAACTGGCACAGCAGCGGTTGCACCGTCGGCGCCAGGGAAACCTGCAACACCGGCCACGCCTCTGGCGGCAGCGAAGCCATGTCGTTCAGCGTCAGCGGTTGGCCCTGCGGCGCATCAAATGCCAGGGTGAACGCCCACTCCAATCGCGCCAGCTCCGCCAATGGCGCACTCTGCTCCGCTACCAGATGCTCAAGGATAAACGCCGGGAAACGCTCGCCCAGCCAACGCAGGCTGTAATGGGCCGAGGGGTAGCGGCGCAGGTAGGCCTCGGTCAACCCGGCAAACTCGTCATCACCCAGCCAATAAAGGAGGGCGCTGAAGTCATGCCGCAAGACTTCCTGCAACCGCGAGAGATAGGCGTTGTGGTAAATCGCCAGGCCCGTGTCCACATCCAGCGTTGGCCCGCCCAGCAACGTGGCGGCGAAACCACTGTTGGCCACTGGCGTTTCGGATAACAGGTGCTGCTCGAAGGCCAGTTGCCAATCCGTCAGGCGCATAGCTGCCTCCTGGCCAGGGCGGTCGCGCCCAGTTCACGGGCCTTGCTCAGTTCGGTGAGCAGCTCTTCAAAGGGTGGGAAATGGTCATCCCGTTCCAGTAGCGTCGACACAGGCCCCAGATGCTCAAGCGTCTGTTGATAAAGCGCCCACACCGGATCACACACGGGATGGTCATGCGTGTCGACTACGTAGTCGCCGTAGTCCATATGCCCCGCCAGATGCAGTTGGCGAATGCTTTCCGGTGGCAGGTTGCGAATAAACGTCCAGGCATCAAAGCCATGATTGCGCGAGCTGACGTACACGTTGTTAACGTCCAGCAACAGCTGGCAGCCCGACAGGTGGGCCAGGGCATTGAGAAATTCCCACTCGGTGAATTCGTCCGCCTTCGAGCGTACATAACTGGAGACGTTTTCCAACACCAACGGGCGTTGCAGCACATCCTGCACTTGGCGCACACGGGCGGCCACGTGGTAGAGGCTTTCTTCGGTGTAAGGCAGCGGCAGCAGGTCATGTAACTGGTGGGCGCTGCCACGACTCCAGCACAGATGATCGGAAACCCATGCCGGCTGGATGCGCTCGGCGAGCTGTTTGATCTGCTTCAGGTAATCGGTATCAAGGGCATGCGGCCCGCCGATGGACAGGGACACCCCGTGCATCACCAGGGGATAACGCTCGGCTATCGCATCCAGGTAATACAAGGCTTTACCGCCCTGGACCAGATAATTCTCGGAGATCACTTCGAACCAATCCACCGCCGGCGATTGTTCAAGGATCTGCTGGTAGTACTCACTGCGTAAACCCAGGCCGTAACCGAGGCTCGGAAGAGAGGTAGGCATAAGACACTCCTGGGAAAGTGTCCGCAGCGGTGGGGGCGACCGCTGCGGGTGCACTTGGCGGCCGGTTATTCGCCGACTTTGCCGCCAGCCTTGGTGCAGGCATCGGCACTGGCCATTGCCTTGAAGCCCTGGCCTTTGCAAGAACCCTGGCCTTTGCAGGCATGGTCCTTGGTTTTGCAGTCGTTCTGGCCTTTGCACGCATTGATGCCGTAGCAGTGAACGGCGGTGTCAGCGGCTTGAGCCTGAGTGACAACACCGGCAAACATGGTAGCGGCGGCCATTGCGAGAGCGGCACCAGCAGCAGCGGATTTGATGTTCATTGTTGTATTCCTCATGATCGTAGGGGTGTCGGTCTGAACGGATTGTTCAGTCTCGACACACCACTAGAGTGAGGCCCCTCATCCGCGTTACAGCCGTGTGCAAATATTTCTGAAAATTATTCTTCGAGCTTCAAAAGAGGCTCTTGGAAGCGTAGCAAACGCCCGGCGTTGCCCAGTACCAGCAAGGTGCTGAGGTTATGCAACACCGCTGCAATCATGGCGCCCGCCGCGCCCAACCAGCCAAACGCGGCAAACACGACAATGGCCAAGGTCCAACCCAGGCCGATGATCACGTTGACCTGCAAGGTCTGCCGGCACTGGCGACTCAAGCGCACACAGGTGCCCAGGCGCCGCAGGTCGCTGCCGATCAGCACCACGTCCGCCGACGCCAGGGCAATATCCGCCCCGCCCGCGCCCATGGCCACGCCGACCACGCCTGCCTTGAGCGCCAGGGAATCGTTGATGCCATCCCCCACCACCATCGGGCGAAAGCCGCTGCCGATCTCACCCAGCACGCGGTTGAGCTTGTCTTCCGGCAGGGCCTGGGCTTCGACGTCGCTGATGCCTACCTCCAGCGCCAGGCTGTTGGCCACGCTTTGACGATCGCCGGTAAGCAGCAGTTGGCGACCGAGACCGAGGTCACGCAGTTCTTGCAGGGCCTGGCGTGCCTCCGGCTTGACGCTGTCGGCCAGCAGCAACCAGGCGAGGAACTGCCCATTCAGCGCCAGCCCGGCGATGGGGCCATCGTGGTTCGGCACGGCGGTGGTGACGATGCCTAGTTGCTCGAACAATTCCGGCCGACCCAAGGCCGCTTCGCCCTGCTCGGTCTGCGCCACGACGCCCAGCCCCTGACGCTCACGGATATCCGTCAACGCCAGCAGTTGTTCCTGCGTTGCCAACCCCGCCAACGCCCGGCTGACCGGATGGCTGCTCGCGGAGCCCAGGCTGGCCGCCAGATTCAGCAGCACCTGCCGATCCGGCGCGGTGGTTTCGATGGATTGCAGGCGCAGGGTACCGAAGGTCAGCGTCCCGGTCTTGTCGACTACCAACGAGGTCAGGTCCGCCAGCTCCTCCAGAAACGCCGAGCTGCGAATCAAAATCCCATGCCGCGCCGCGACTGCGATGCCCGCAATCGCCGTGGCCGGCGCCGACAGCACCAACGCACACGGGCACGCCGCCACCAGCACCGCGAGCATCGCCTGGGCGTCGTTGGTTACAAACCAGGTCACCGCCGCCAGCAACAACACCAGCACCATATAGCTGCCCGCATAGCGTTCCAGCAGGCGTGTGATCGGCGGCTTGGCGCGCTCGGCGTTCTGCATCAGCGCGATGACTTTGCCCAAGGTGGATTCATTGCCCGTACGCGTCACTTGCAGGCGCAGCAGGCCATCCAGGTTGATCGCACCGCCAAACACCTGCACGCCCACACTGGCTTCCAACGGCACCGACTCACCGGTAATCGGCGCGGTGTCCAGGCTCGCCTGGCCCGACAGCACCACACCGTCAGCCGGCACCCGGTCACCGGCGCGCACCTCTACCACATCACCGGTGTTCAGCGTGCCGTTATCCACTTCGACAATGCTGCCGTCAGCCTGCACCAAGCGCGCGTGGCTGCGCGTCAGCTTGCCCAACGCCTGGATCGCTTCCTGGGAACCGATCACGCTGCGCTCTTCCAACACATGGCCGAAGATCATGATGATCGGCAGCAACGCCGCCGTCAGCAGATCCCCTGTGGCCCAGGCACCGAGCATGGCCAGGGCGATCAACTGATCGGTGATGCCATGCAAACTCGGAAACCGCAGGCTGTACCAGGCCGAACGCATCACCGGCACGGCCACCAGCAAGGACGCGACGCCCAGCAGCAACTGGCTCACGCCGGTCTGGTCGGGCGCGAGCCAGCGCCATACCAGGCCCAGCACCAGCAACCCCAAGGCCAGCATGGCCAGGGTCAATTGCCGGGCAGCGCTGCGCTGTTCAGCGGAGGTCAGCATGGGTGCGCTCATTGTTCGGCTCCCTGGATGATCAAGCGGGAGTCGTCTTTCGGATCGACCGTGGTCACAGAACCGGCCTGGCCGAGAATTTTCGGCACGCGCTCGCGGTACAGGCGCAACAGCAAGCCCGGGTCTTTCACCTGGGCCAGGCTGGCGACGGTCGCGGTTTGCGCCTGGGCGTTGGCCAGGCGTTCGCTGGCCTGGGCGTGGGCGACTTGCACCAGGCGGTCGGCCTGCTGGGTCGCGGTCTGAGTGAGTTTTTCCGCGTCGGTGCGCGCGTTGGCCACGGCCTTGTCGGCTTGCTGGCTGGCGGTCAGCACGGCGTTGAACGCATTGACGGCCGGGCCCGGCAGGCTGGATTGCACATCGACGCGGGTCACTTGGATACCCAACCCCAAACCTGTGGAAGCCAATTCCACCAGGCGCTTGTTGATGCCTTGCACCAAGTCGCCACGCAACCGTTCACGGCGCTCGGCGGCGCCGTTGTCGGTGCCGATCAGTTCAGGTCGCGCCACCAGAATCGTGTCCAGGTCCCGCGCCGCGGTGAGGGCCACGGCGCTGCGCGTCACCAGTCGATCCAGGGCCGGCAGCACATGATCGCCCTGCAACACAAAGGCATAGGGTTCAGTGACCTTGTAGAACACCCGCACATCCAGTTGCACCACGCCGGCATCGCCGGTCAGCAGGTAACCGGAACCCGCCAGCGCATCACTCAAGGGCGTGGCGAAGCTGGCTACACGGTCGGCCTGGACCGCCGCGTCTGAGCGCAGCAGGTTCTCCACCCGGCGTTCGATCACCCGATCAGCCGCCGGTAGCAACACCACCTGCTCGAACGGCTGCGGCCACGCCAGCAACAGCCCGGCGTTCTGAATACGGTCGAGCGCGCCGAAATGCAGGACCACCGCGCGGTTCTGCGGGTCGATCTGGCGCACATTGGAAAACGCCCAGGCCAACGCCGCCAATACCGTCACCGCGTACAACGCCAGGAAGGTCAGGCGCCCGGCCTGGATCCATGGGCTGTCCGGGCTGTCACGCTCGGTCATGGCTGGACGTCCTTCGGCCCGTCCACCAAGGCGTGGAACGGCGCGGCGTCGGTGCGCAGGATGATCTTGGTGCCTGGTGTAACAACGGTGCCCAAGGTATCCAGAGACCGCAGCAGGTTGTACAGCTGTGGATTACCCGCATAGGCGCGACCATAAATCTGCGCCGCTTCGACCCGCGACTGGGCCTCGATATCGGCAGCCTTCACCGTGGCATCGGCCTGCACGATGCGCGCATCACGCTCGGCGGCGGAGCGGATCTGCGCGGCCTCGCGCTTGCCCACGGCGGTGCGTTCGGTGGCGATGGTTTCACGCTCGGCGCGCATGCGGTCGACGGTGGCGGTGAGCGTGACCGACGGCAAAGTCAGGCGTTCAATGCCGACCTGGGCGACACGAACGCCGTAGGTGGTGAGCAATTGTTGATCAATCTGCTGACGCAGCTGCGCTTCGAAATCAGCGATGCGCACCTGGCTGGCATCGGTGTTGATCAGGCTGGACAGGTCGAAGCTGGCGGCCGTGGTTTCCAGCGCCGAACCCACGAAGGTACGAATCTGCCGCGCCGCTTCATCCGGTTGGTTCTGCACGGCGCGCATGAAGCGCTGCACGTTGTCTGCGTCGCCCTGCACCTGCCACGCCACGTACGCCTGCACGATGATGCGCAGGCCGTCGCGGGTACCCACATCCTGCAACCCGCTGGAGGTGGTGCGCAGGCGCAAATCCACCGGGATCGCCGCTTCGAACGGCGCCGGCCAACGCCAGCCCAGGCCCGGCTCCAACAATACCCGCGACGGGTTACCGAAACGGGTAATCACCGTGGCCTCGCCGGAACGCACCTGCACCAGGCTGGCGGCGGCAACCGCAAACAGCACCAGCAACAGCGCCCAGGCCATACGCCGCCAGGGGAACGGGCCGGCCGCTTGTTCGTCACCGTGATGATGGTGGTGGTGATGGCCGTGATGATGACCGTGATCGTGAGAATGAGCGCTCAACAGACAGACTCCTTATTGAACGGCTTTACGCGGCACCGAAGGATCGGCCGGCAAGGTAAAAGAACGCAGATCGATCGTCGGCGCGCCGTCGGCACCCAGGCGATGATCCAGAATCAGCAGCTTGGCGTGAGCCAGGCCCTGGCTGAGTTGGCCGAGGTACTGTTCCAGCACGAACGCCTGCCCGGCGGTGGCGTAGGCCTTTTGTTCGGCGGTGAAGCGCAGGTTGGCCGCTTGCGCGCCCGCGTTCACTTCGCGGGCCGTGGCCGTGGCCTGGTCGCGGGCGGTGCTGGCTTGCAGCAACGCCTGGTTGGTTTGCTCACTGGCCGCACCGCGTTCGCGGGAGATCAGGGCCTGGGCGCCGATCTGTGCAGCCTGCACACCGTGGTAAGCGTTGGCGGCACCGGCCGGTGGGTGGATCGCCTCCACCACCGTGGCGAGAATTTCTACGCCGCTGTCGAGTGTTTGCAGGTCGGCCTGCACGGCGCGGCCGATTTCGTCGGCCAGGCTCGTGCGTTGTTCGCCGAGCAATTCGTCGAGGGTGCGCGAGGCGAAGTCATGTACGAGGATGCGGCTGGCGGTGCTGCGGATCAGGGTCGGCACGTCCGCGCTGTTATAGGTGGCAGCGAGCGCGGCCTGGTCGGTGAGGCCGATGCGGTAGACAAACCGCACATCCATATTGACGATCTGGAAGCTCTGTTTGTCGCCGCTGCTGCTGGCGATCACCTGGGACTTGTCATTCACATGGCTGGCGTCCCATAAGCGGTTGGCGATCAGCGGCGCCGGGCCTTCGGCAGGCGCCAGTTCTGGCGTGGCGGCTTCGCTGACGCTGGTGGCCAGTTCATGCACCACGCCGTTTTCCACACTGATCACGCGGCCCAGTGGCCACGGCAATCCCGCATGCAAGCCAGGGCCGAAGACCTGCACCGGCTTGCCGAAACGTTCATAGATCCCACGGCCTTGCAGGGGCACTTCGTGCACGCCAGTGAGCGCCCAGCCTACCGCCAGCACCACCAGCAACACCGGCAGAAACGCCCGGCGCATGTAGGTAAATGCCCAGATCTGGCGCAAGTCGATGCCGAAGCGGTTGTGCAGTTCATGTTGCAGCGCGAGCAAGGGCTGCGGCGGCCAGCGTAACAATCCGGCAATAAAGCTTTGCGCCATCAAGCGCGGCTCGACGCGGGGCTGACGTGGGCTGAACAGGGACAGCACGGCTCTTAATAGAAATTCGAGCGAGACCAAGGCCGGCAGCAAACCGATCAACACAGCCAACCTCAGTGGCCACACTGAGTTAGCCCCGGCAAACAGCAGACACACCGCACTGACCACCAGGCAAATAATCGCTACTCGGCTCAACTGCGCCAGTTGCGAGGCTTCCGGCCATTGCGCGGTGGTCTCCTGGGCCAGACGGCGCTCAAACACCAGCAAACCAAATGCCAATCCCAACCCCAACGCGGCGCCGATGCTTGCCGATTGACCGACCGGTGCGGCGGGCAGCGCCAGGTTCCAGAACTCGACAATGCTGACCAGCGCCAGCAACGACCAGCCGCCGAACCACAACACCGGCGTACCGATCTGTTTGCCAAAACGCTCCACAAGCCGCGCGTACCGGCTTGCGTCTTCAACCGGCACATCAACCGTCGGTTCTTCCAACGCCTGCGCACGCCAATCCGCCACCCACCACGCCGATTGCAAACCCGCCACCAGCAGCAGCAATGCCGACGCACAGTTGATCAGCACCACCGGCCAGATCGACAGCGGCGCAAACAACGCGACAAACAGCGCCAGCACCCAGCCGGCAACGGCCAACACCGTCAGGCTGATACCGGCCTGGCGCAATCGGCGGGCATGGAACAGCCCCTGTTGAAAACGCGGAAGGCCTTCCACCGAAGCGCCGTCAGCTTCCAGATCCACTTGCATCCACTCAACGCCCGCCTGTACATGATTCGTTACGATATAACACGGAGCGTGAAATTTTTGTTCGAATACAACGCAAATCCCCTGTGGGAGCGGGCTTGCTCGCGAATGCAGAGTGTCAGTCACGTAATAGTTGGCTGATCCACCCCATTCGCGAGCAAGCCCGCTCCCACATTTGTTCTTCAGCGCGTTCGATATCGTGACTAAACCCCCAGAAACACGCGCCATCACTGGTGCAGGCCACGAAGAATCGGGCACACTCCAGAACAGTTTTTCGCGGGTCCACGGACAAGGAAGCGTCACTCCCCATGATTTCGATCTATCAGCTCAAGCCGCGTTTTCAAAACCTGCTGCGCCCTCTTGTGCAGCGCCTCTATGACAATGGCACCACCGCCAACCAGATCACCGTGCTGGCCGGCGTGATTTCCTTGCTGATCGGCCTGTTGATTGCCAGCTTCGCCCAACACCTGTGGCTGTTTGCGCTGATCCCGCTGTGGATGATCCTGCGCATGGCGCTCAACGCCATCGACGGCATGCTTGCCCGTGAATTCGGCCAGCAGTCGCGCCTGGGCGCCTACCTGAATGAACTGTGTGATGTGATCGCCGACAGTGCGCTGATCCTGCCGTTTGCGCTGATCCCCGGCGTGAGCCTGGCGCCGGTGCTGCTGGTGGCGTTGCTGGCGGTGTTCAGCGAATACGCCGGCGTGCTGGGGCCGATGGTGGGCGCATCGCGGCGTTATGACGGGCCGATGGGCAAAAGCGATCGCGCGTTCGTACTCGGAGTACTGGCCACCGGCGTGGCGCTGGGCTGGCTGGGCGCGGGTTGGGTCGACGCCGTGATGTGGCTGGTGGCCGCCCTGCTCGCCTACACCTTGGTCAACCGCGTGCGTCAGGGCCTCAAAGAACAACAAGAAACCTCACCGATTGCATAAGGATTTTTGCGATGCGCGAACAGCAACAGCACACCTTCAGTACCCACGACGGCGTCGAGCTTTTCTACCGGCACTGGCCGGCCACGGAAACTACCGGGCCGCGCAAGGCAATCGTGTTGTTCCATCGCGGCCATGAGCATTCGGGACGTATCGCCCACCTGGTGGATGAGCTGAACCTGCCGCAGTTTGATTTCTTCGCCTGGGACGCCCGTGGCCACGGCCAATCCCCCGGCGAGCGCGGTGACAGCCCCAGCTTCGCCACCAGCGCCCGTGATGTGCAGACCTTCTGCGACCACATCGGCGCCACCTATGGCATCGAGGAGGAGAACTTCGCCGTCATTGCGCAAAGCGTCGGCGCGGTGATTGCCGCGACCTGGGTGCACGACTACGCGCCGAAGATTCGCGCACTGGTGCTCGCGTCCCCGGCGTTCAAGGTCAAGCTCTACGTGCCATTCGCCCGGCCAGGCCTGGCGCTGATGCGCAAGTTCCGTGGCAACTTTTTCGTCAACAGTTACGTCAAGGCCAAGTTTCTCAGCCATGACCCGGAGCGCGTCGCCTCCTACGACAGCGATCCGCTGATCACCAAGGCCATTTCGGTGAATGTGCTGCTCGGCCTGTACGAAGCGGCCGACCGGGTTGTCGCCGATGCCCAGGCGATCCAGGTGCCGACTCAACTGCTGATCTCGGGTTCGGACTTTGTGGTGCACCGCAAACCCCAGCAGCAATTTTTCGACCGCCTCGGCAGCCTGAAAAAAGAGCTGCACATTCTCCCCGGTTTCTTCCACGACACCTTGGGCGAACGCGACCGCGCCACTGCGGTGAGCAGCGCCCGGCGTTTCATCCTGCAGAACTTCGAACACCCGCTGGACCGCGCCTCGCTGCTGGATGCCGACAAGCTGGGCGCCACCTGCGCCGAGTCCGAAGCCCTCGCCGCGCCGTTACCGCGCAACTCCTTGCGCGACCTGTACTGGCGCATGACCCGCGCCAGCATGGGCCTGGGCAAGAACCTGTCGGACGGTGTGAAGCTGGGCTTCGACACCGGTTTCGACTCCGGGAGCACCCTCGACTACGTGTACCGCAACACCCCCACCGGCAAGGGCGGGCTGGGGCGGATGATCGACACCAACTACCTCAACTCCATCGGCTGGCGCGGCATTCGCCAGCGCAAGTTAAATGTCGAAGAACTGTTGCGCCTGGCGATGGCCAAGTTGCGCGGGGAAGATCGCGAAGTACGCATTGTGGATATCGCTGCCGGTCATGGCCGCTACATCCTGGAAGCCTTGCAGGGCGTGTCGCCGCTGCCGGAATCAATCCTGCTGCGCGACTACAGCGACATCAACGTGCGCGACGGGGGCGCGCTGATTCGCGAGAAAGGCCTGGGCGACATCGCGCAATTCGTCAAAGGCGATGCGTTTGACCGTTTGGACCTGGCCGCGCTGGAACCCAAGCCAACGCTCGCGGTGGTGTCCGGGCTGTATGAGCTGTTTGCCGATAACGGCATGGTCGGCGGTTCGCTGGCGGGCCTCGCTGAGGCCGTAGAGCCCGGCGGCTATCTGGTCTACACCGGGCAGCCATGGCACCCGCAACTGGAGCTGATCGCCCGCGCGCTGACCAGCCACCGCCAAGGCCAGGCCTGGGTGATGCGCCGCCGCAGCCAGGCGGAAATGGATCAACTGGTGGAAGCCGCCGGTTTCCGCAAGATCACCCAGCGAGTGGATGAGTGGGGCATTTTCACCGTGTCCCTGGCACAGAAGATCTGAGCATGCGCGAACCCGGCTTATTGAAACCCGCGTTCCTGTGGCTGCTGCTGTTGGCGCCGCTGTTTTTCAGCACCTACGGCTTTGCCACCTGGGTCACCAGCCAGCGCAGCGACGTCGGCACACTGGTGTTCGACTGGGAAACCCATATGCCGTTTTGGGCTTGGACCATCGTGCCCTACTGGTCCATCGACCTGCTCTACGGGTTTTCCCTGTTGCTACCCAACACCCGGCATGAGTTGAAGCAACATGCGCTGCGCTTGCTGAGTGCCCAGGTGATCGCCGTGAGCTGCTTCCTGATCTGGCCGCTGCGCTTCACCTTCGAGCGGCCGGAGCTGGACGGCGTATTTGGCTGGCTGTTTGCGGTGCTGGCGGGGTTCGACAAGCCGTTCAACCAGGCGCCGTCGCTGCATATCGCGCTGTTGGTGATCCTGTGGGTCATGTACCAACGCCATACCCAGGGACTCTGGCGTTGGCTGGTGCATGGCTGGTTCGCGTTGATCGGCATTTCGGTGCTGACCACTTATCAACATCACTTTATCGACTTACCCACAGGCGCCCTCGCCGGGTGGCTGTGTGTGTGGTTGTGGCCGGTGGAGCATCCGAGCCCACTGTTGAATGCGCGGCTGACGCGGGACCCCAAGCGCTGGCGGTTGGGTGTGCGCTATGGCCTTGGCGCCTTGCTGTTGGCGATTCTTGCGTTTGTACTGGGCGGTGGCTGGTTGTGGATACTTTGGCCTGCGGTTTCCCTCGCCTTGATCAAAGCGAATTACTTCGTGCTCGGCGCTGCGGGCTTCCAGAAACGCGGTGACGGCCAACTGACGCCCGCCGCGCGTTGGCTGTACGCGCCCTATCTGGCCGCTGCCTGGGTCAACTCGCGCCTGTGGACACGTAAGCATCCACAACCTGACCTGATTGTGGATAACGTCTGGCTCGGGCGTATTCCTACAACGAGTGAGCAAGAACCCTTCAAGGCCATCGTCGATCTCTGCGCCGAACTGCCGATTAATCCACAGGGCCGCGCTTACCAATCGATTCCCGTGCTGGACCTGATTGCCCCAAGCCCCACCGAATGCCTGCAAGCCGCGCAAGCCATCGAGCGCTTGCGCACTAGCAGCCCTTTGCTGGTCTGCTGCGCCCTCGGCTATTCGCGCAGCGCCACCGCCGTGGCCGCCTGGTTGCTGCACACCGGGCGCGCCGCGACGATAGAGGATGCGCTGACTATCATTCGTACAGCGCGGGCCGATGTGGTCCTGCACCCCGCACACCGTGAAGCTTTGGAGGGTTTACCCCATGCCCGCTGATATGGAACTGCAGGTTGTCGCCAGCTTGTTGCGTCGTGGTCGCTCGCTGGATCAGTTATCCACAGGCCTGACCCTGGTCGGCGTCGCATTCGGCCTGGCTCAACTGCTGATGGCGAGTATTGCGCCGATCTGCCTGCTGCTGAGCCTGTGGATGATTATCCTCGGGCTGCTGCAAAAGTACTGGGCACTGCGCGTGGCCTTCGACGCCGATCTGTTCGCCCTGCTGGCCCGCGACATCGACCGCACCCCGGACCTCGACCAGGCCTTGCAAACCCTTGGCCTGCAATCGGCCAAGCGCATTGGCCGGCCCTGGACCGAACGCCGTCGTGGCGCGCTCAAACTGTTGCGCAAACAAGCCTGGCTGCTGGGCGCGCAAGCGCTGCTGACCCTGGGCGTGATCCTCGCCAGCCCTTGGCTGCCTTTCGCCGGATAAGGAATCCCCATGTTCGAACCCGTGGTCGCCACGTTGATTACCTCCATGGCCCGCACCGTCACCGGTGCCCGCAGCCTGTGGCTGGGGTGCGCGCCGGTGCCGGTGCAACGCATCTACTTCGCCAACCACAGCAGCCACGGCGACTTTGTGTTGCTGTGGGCCTCGCTGCCGCAGAACCTGCGCAAATTCACGCGCCCGGTGGCCGGCAGCGATTATTGGAATACAAGCGCATTGCGCCGCTACATCATCAACCGCGTGTTCAACGGCGTGCTGATCGACCGCGAACGCAAGGACCCTGTGGATAACCCTTTGCAACCCATGCTCAACGCCCTGGAAGGCGGCGATTCGCTGATCATCTTCCCCGAAGGCACGCGCAACCTTGAAGACGGGCTGCTGCCGTTCAAAAGTGGCTTGTATCACCTGGCGAAAAGTTACCCACAGGCCGAATTGGTGCCGGTGTGGATCGCCAACCTCAACCGGGTCATGCCCAAGGGCCGCGTGCTGCCGCTGCCCCTGCTGTGCACCACCAGCTTCGGCGCGCCGCTGCAACTGGAAGACGGCGAAGACAAAACCGCCTTCCTCGCCCGCACCCGCGATGCCCTGCTCGCCCTTGCCCCGGAGCCTGTCTGACATGGATAGCCAAACCCTGATGTTGTTCGGTGGCATAGGCGCGATCCTGGTGCTCGCCTCGCTGATCGGCCTGATCCTCAAGTTGCGCACCCGTGGCAGCCCGAATGCCGTCATCGACAACCTCAACGCCCGCATCAACGCCTGGTGGGTGATGGTGGTGGTGATCGGCATCGCCTTCTGGCTCGGCACCGGCGCGGTGATCCTGCTGTTCTACGCGGTGTCGTTCTACGCCCTGCGCGAATTCCTCACCCTCACCCCCACCCGCCGCAGCGACTACCCGGCGCTGGTCGCCGCGTTCTACCTGGCGCTGCCGCTGCAGTACCTGCTGATCTACTCGGACTGGTACGGGCTGTTCTCGATCTTCATCCCGGTGTACGTGTTCCTGCTACTGCCGATCCTCGCCTCCCTGGGTGGCGACAGCACGCACTTCCTGGAGCGCGCGTCGAAAGTGCAGTGGGGCCTGATGATCGCAGTGTTCTGCGTATCCTTCGTGCCCGCCCTGCTCACCCTCGACATCCCTGGCTACGAAGGCCGCAACCTGCTGCTGATTGCCTACCTGGTGATCGTGGTGCAACTGTCGGACGTCTTGCAGTACGTGTGTGGGAAGTTGTTCGGCAAGCACAAGATCGCACCGAACCTGTCACCGTCGAAAACCGTGGAAGGCTTTGTCGGCGGCATCCTGCTCTCGTCGCTGATCGGCGCAGCGCTGTGGTGGACCACCCCGTTCAACCCGTGGCAGTCGTTCTTGATTGCACTGCTGATCAACCTGCTCGGGTTTGCCGGCGGCATCGTGATGTCGGCGATCAAACGCGATCGCGGCGTGAAGGACTGGGGCCATATGATCGAAGGGCACGGCGGGATGCTGGATCGGTTGGATTCGGTGTGCTTTGCGGCGCCGATTTTCTTTCATCTTGTGCGGTATTGGTGGACGTAAATTTCGTTGCCATTAACAACTTGAACGAATTTTTAAGCCTATAGGCAAACAAAATTACGTATTTTGTTAGCCTATAGGCTTATTTTTTTCTTTATTTGTATGCCTATAGGCTAATATTAATTACGAAATTGATAGCCTATAGGCTTACAAAGGGTCATTTACCATGAGTGCTTCCAAGCTCTACAAACTGCGCCTTTCTCAAGTAGAACGTGCCATTGAGCCGTTTAATACCATTAAAAATGCGGCTGTTCCGCCAGGCGGTTGGTTGCGGGCTATCCGAGAATCATTAGGCCGCTCATTAAAAACGCAGGCCGAAATTGCCGGCGTATCCTCAGGGACGTTGACCAAGTCCGAGCGCTCCGAGGCTGAAGATCGGATATCGCTCGCACAGCTAAGAAAGCTAGCAGCAGCACTGGACTGTGAAC
The DNA here is from genome assembly GCF_013387025.1 of Pseudomonas reactans. Taxonomy (NCBI): domain Bacteria; kingdom Pseudomonadati; phylum Pseudomonadota; class Gammaproteobacteria; order Pseudomonadales; family Pseudomonadaceae; genus Pseudomonas; species Pseudomonas reactans. Next base: position 92,202 of record NZ_JACAQP010000042.1, read on the forward strand.
TCGTCTACGGCCTGGTCCCCAAGAAGCCCCTGCACGAAGTCATCCAAGACCGCGCCGAATTCATGGCGAAGCAAGAAATCCTAGGCGTTGCACACTCCATGAGCCTCGAAGACCAACGCCCCTCTGATGCGTTCATCGAACGTCAGATTGATGAACGCCGCAGAGAACTACTCGACGGATCGTGGGCCCGCCTATGGCAATAGAACTGGAACTGAAACCAGGCCAAACGCCTCTCGATCCCGACGAAGCCGCTGGCCTGAAACCGAGGCATATCGCCACCCAGGGCGAACTGGATGAATGGGAGGCGCAAAACATCCTCAAAGCCTCACGTTGGATAGCGCGGCAAAAAAAGCTGGATGTATTGAACGATCATTTCTGCCGTGAGCTTCACGTGAAAATGTTCGACGACACTTGGAAATGGGCCGGCACCTTCCGCAAATCCGATAAGAATATCGGCTGTGATTGGACGCAGATCGCCGTCAATTTACGGCAGTTGCTCGACAACATGGCTTACTGGCTGGAACACAATGTCTTCCCGCCAGAAGAGGTTGCCGTGCGCTTTCACCACCGACTTGTTTGGCTACACGCCTTTCCGAATGGCAACGGTAGACATGCTCGCCTCATGACCGACTGCCTGCTGAGGCAATGTGGTCTTGCTCCCTTCTCCTGGGGTCGCGGTAACTTGGTGACCGCTAATGAAGTGCGCCAACGCTACATCCAAGCGCTTCGCGCTGCCGACAACAATGATTACACGCTACTGTTGGCATTCGTGCGCAGTTGAAGCGCCGCTTGAGGATAACGGGCAACGTTAGGGTGAATCGTGAATCCGCTGTAACCCTGTGGCGAGGGAGCTTGTCGAACCGTCGCACCGTCCCGTTGGGTCGCGAAGCGGCTCCAGCTTTTGATTAGTACTGCTGCGCAGTCCAACGGGAGCAAGTAAGGTGTTCGCCCATCACCAAATAGAGTTCATACGCCTAACCCGGCAAATGCCCCAGTGGCAACGCCCCTGGGGTTTTCACGGTCTGGATCGCGAAGTTGCTGCGGATATCCCTCACCCCCGGCAGCTTCAGCAAACTACCCGTGACGAACCGCTCATAGCCGCGCAAATCCGGCACCACCACCTGCAACAGAAAGTCCGACTCCCCCGACACCAGGAACGCCGAGATCACCTCTGGCAACGCCGTGACCGCCTCACGAAAGGCGTTGGCCTCGGTGTCGTTATGCCGCTCCACCTTCACGCCCACGAACACCATCATCCCCAGGCCCACTTCATCGCGATCCAGTGTGGCCTGGTAGCCGCGAATCACACCGGCTTCTTCCAGCAACCGCACGCGTCGCAGGCAGGGTGAGGCAGACAGCCCGATCTCGTCGGCCAGTTGCACATTGCTCAGGCGGCCGTCGCGTTGCAGGGCTTCAAGAATCTTGCGGTCAAAAGCGTCGAGTTTCAGATTTGGCATAAATGGATGGCCAATAGAGTGATAAGTGGCAGATAGTGCCACGACTAGACGCTTTTCTAGCTGACTACGCAAGCACCTGCCCCGCCCTTCGGCCCTAGAATTGGCCAACACACAAGGGGGTGGAACATGGCGGAACTCTGGTTGTTTCTGGTGGCTCTTTCGGTGGCGTATCTGCTGCCAGGGCCGGACATGATCCTGCTGCTGCAGACCGGCGCGCGCCAGGGCAAAGCCTTGGCGCTGACCACGGCGATTGGCCTGGGACTGGCCCGCGCCTGCCATGTGGCCCTGGCAGGCATGGGCTTGGCGACCTTGTTCAAAGTGGCGCCCTGGACCTTTGATGTAGTGCGCCTGGGCGGCGCGGCCTATCTGTTGTGGCTGGGGGTGCAGTGTCTGCGGGCAAACATGTTGCCTGCCCTCGATACTACCAACGCCTCCCTGACAACCCGTGCCTGGCGTGGCGCGCTGCAACGCGGCTTGCTGACTAACCTGCTCAACCCCAAGGCACTGCTGTTCTGTTCGGTGCTGCTGCCGCAATTCATCAACCCGCAAGCCGGCCCCGTGGCGGCGCAATTCGCGTTGCTGGGGGTGATTCTGGTAGCAGTCGGTTTCGCCTTCGACTGTTGCTACGCCCTGGCTGGCGCGCGCATTGGCCAGTGGCTGGCACGCAATCGCTCGGCGCAACGTATGCAGCAGTGGCTATTCGGCAGTCTTTTGATCGGTTTTGCGGTGCGCCTCACTTTTGTGCAACACGCCTAGCGGTGCGGCGTATCGGCGTCATCTTTTGTATCAAAGACGCGTGTAAGATACGCCGCACTTAGCCAGGGATGCTCACCATGTTCGATTCGTTCAAAGCGATCAGCCGCCGTATTGTCGGTGCGTTATTGACTGTGGTGGGGGCCGTCTTTGGCCAATGGCATCCGCCGCTCTGGCTGCGTGCAGTCGGGCGTGGGCTGGCGAACCTGGGCAGCAAGGCGCGCGCTTATCCGCGTCAAACCGGTGCCGGCCTAGTGGGCCTGGTGTTGCTGGCCGCTGCCGGTTTCTACGGCTGGCATTGGTACTCCAACCTGCCACAGCCGCATACCGCGAGCTACTCGCTGCACAAACCCAACCTTACCGACTACACCCAGCAAACGCCGGTTGTGGATAACTTGCAGGTGCGCTTTGGCGAATCCGTGGCTCCGTTGTCGGCCATCGGCAAACCGGTCACCGAGGGTATTACCCTTAAACCTGCGGTAGCGGGCACCTGGCGCTGGGCGGATGACCGCAGCCTGTTGTTTGTGCCGGAAAAAGACTGGCCCATCAACGCCCATTACACCCTCGACATGGCGAAGAAAAACCTGCTTGCCGATGGCGTGTTGCTCGACCAATACAGCACGCAGTTTTCCACCCAACCGTTCCGCGCCACCCTGGCGCAAAACGAGCTGTACCAGGACCCGTCCAACCCAACGCTGAAACAGCTGGTGGCGACCTTCCATTTTTCCCACCCGGTGGATGAAGACAACCTACGCAAGCGCGTCACGGTAACCCTCGGCAAAGGCCTGGCCTACCGCGACGCCCAATTGCCCAACCGCCCGGAAATCACCTTCGACGAGAAAAAACTCAACGCCTACGTGCGCTCCGCCGCCCTGGCCACGCCACTGGAAAGCACGCCAGTCAGCGCCAAGCTCGACGAAGGCATCAAGGCCCGCGACGGTGGCAACGCCAGCACCGCGCCGCTGGTGTCGGAAGTCACCGTGCCCGGCCGCTATCGCCTGACCTTTACCGGCGCCGAAGTGAGTTTTGTCGACAACGCACGGGGTGAACCAGAGCCGGTATTGATGTTCAGCAGTTCTAGCGCGGTAGCCGATGAGACCATCGCCGGTAAGGTCCAGGCCTGGTTATTGCCGGAAAAAGCCCAAGACGACACGCGCCCTTACAGCAGCAACGACATCGACGACGCCCTGCTCGCCCGCAGCACCAAACTCAACCTGACCCATGTGCCCAGCGTCGAACCGCTGAATACCCTGCACGCCTTCAAATTCAAGGCCCCGGCCGGGCGTGCGGTGTACGTGCGTGTCCCCGCCAACCTGGAAGCCATCGGCGGCTACCTGGCGAAGAATCCTACGGCGTCGCTGATCAGCATGCCGGCTTACCCACGTACCTTGCAGTTCCTGTCTGACGGCGCTTTGCTCAGCCTCAATGGCGAAAAACGCCTGGGCTTCATGGCTCGCGGTGTGCCTGGCGCCCATGTGGAAATCGCCCGCCTGCTGCCCAACCAGTTGCAACACCTGGTGGACCAAAGCAGCGGCAGCTTTGCCCGGCCGAACTTCGGCAACGAATATTTCGATCGCATGGTCGAGCGTCAGTCGTTGGATATCCCGCTGTCGTCCAATGACCCGGCAAAAACCGTCTACGACAACGTGGACCTCAGCCACTACCTCACCGCCAATGGCGGCCGTCGCGGGATTTTCGTACTCAAGCTGAGCCCGCAGGATGACCCAGCCCAACGCACTTTCGAATACGACCGCAGCAGCACCAGCGACCTGCGTTTTATCGTGGTGACGGACCTGGGCATCATCGCCAAGCGCTCCAGCGATGGCAGCCATGACGTGTATGTGCAGTCCATCGGCAACGGCTCGCCGGTGTCCGACGCGCAAGTCGACATCATTGGGCGGAACGGTCTGCCGGTGAGCAGCGGCCGCACCGACGCCGAAGGCCACGCGCACTTCGCCAAGCTGGATGAACTGCGCCGTGAGAAAACGCCGCTGATGTACGTGGTCACTCGCGGTAATGACCAGTCGTTTTTGCCGATCGCCCGTCAGTCCCAGCAACTGGATCTGTCGCGCTTCGATGTAGGCGGTTTGGAAGAAGACGGTGCGATCGATCGCCTCAGCGCCTACCTGTTTACCGACCGCGGCCTGTACCGTCCGGGCGAAACCGCGCACCTGGGCATGATCGTGCGCAGCGGCAACTGGAAAGGCGCCCTGCTGGGCCTGCCGGTGGAGCTGCAAATCACCGACCCCCGTGGCCTGGAAGTGATTCGCCAGCCGTTGAAGCTGTCCGCCAGCGGTTTTGAAAGCTTTGATTTCCCCAGCAGCGAAGTCGCGCCCGCCGGGGAATACACCGCGACCTTGCAGTTGATCGGCCAGAAGCAGACCCGCACCGACCTGGGCAGCGTGAGCTTCAAGGTCCGCGACTTCGAGCCGGACCGCATGAAGGTCAGCCTGAGTTTGCACGACTCGCCTGTGCAGGGCTGGATCCCACCGGACCAAGTGGTGGCCAAGGTCACCGCGATGCATCTGTTTGGCGCCCCGGCGTCCGGCCGTCGTGTGACCGCCAAAATGTCCCTGAGCCCAACACTCGCTGCGTTTGATCGTTACCCGGATTACCGTTTCCGCCTCAACGACTCCCTGGAAGACGCCACCACGGAAGACCTGGCCGAAACCACCGTCGACGATAACGGCCAGGCCGTGCTCGACCTCAACCTGCAACGCTTCGCCAACAGCACCTATCGCCTGCAGGTGATGAGCCAGGTGTTCGAAGCCGAAGGCGGGCGCAATGTGGCGGCGCAAAGTGCCTTGTTGGTGTCGTCCGCGCCCTACCTTGTAGGTGTGAAAAGTCAGGATTCGCTGTCGTACGTCGCCAAGGATGCGCCGCGCCAGGTGCAATGGCTGGCCGTCGCGCCGGACCTTTCGCCACTGGCGGTGAACGGCCTGACCACTGAAGTGGTCGAACATCGTTATGTATCGGTGCTGGTGAAACAATCCAACGGCACCTACAAGTACGAGTCGCGCATCAAGAACATCAGCCAGCCGGCCTCACCTCTGGTGATGACCCAGGAAGGCGCCAAGCAGGCCTTGAACACCGGCACACCGGGTGACTTCACCCTGCAATTGAAAGACGCCAACGGCAACCTGCTCAACCAAATCGACTACAGCGTGGCCGGACGAGGCAACACCTCGCGCTCGCTGGAACGCAATGCCGAGTTGCAACTGCGCCTGGATAAACGCAGCTACGCCACCGGTGATGAAATTGCGATCAGCATCCGTGCGCCGTATACCGGTGCCGGCTTGATCACCATCGAGCGGGACAAGGTCTACACCCAGCAGTGGTTCAAGGCCGACAGCACCAACAGCGTGCAACATATCCGCGTGCCTGCAGGGCTTGAAGGCAATGCCTACGTCAACGTGCAGTTTGTACGCGATATGGGTTCGGTCGAGGTGTACATGAGCCCGTTGTCCTATGGCGTGGTGCCCTTTAGCATCAACCTGGATGCGCGGCGCATGGCGCTGAAGGTTGAAGGCCCGGCGAAAATCGAGCCGGGGCAGATGCTCGACATCAAGGTCAACGCCGACCGCCCAGGCCGCGCGGTGGTGTACGCGGTGGACGAAGGCATCCTGCAAGTGGCGCGCTACCAGACGCCGGACCCGCTGGGCTTCTTCTTCCAGAAGCGTGCGCTGGAAGTCGGCACCAGTCAGATCCTTGACCTGATCCTGCCGGAATTCAGCCGTCTGCTCAGTGGGGCAGCGCCCGGTGGCGATACGGAAGGCGCCCTGGCCAATCACCTCAACCCGTTCAAGCGTAAACACCAGCCGCCTGTGGCTTGGTGGTCTGGACTGGTCGACCTGCCCGCTGGCGAAACCGTGCTGCATTACCAGGTGCCGGACAGCTTCAACGGCAAGCTGCACCTGTTTGCGGTGGCTGTGGATAACGACAGTGTCGGTGTCAGCGAAGCCAATACCGATGTACGTGGTCCCATCGTGATCACGCCCAACGTGCCGGCCTTTGTGGCGCCGGGGGATGTGTTCAACGTCAGCGCCGGGGTGTTCAGCAACCTCGACGCGGCGGCAGAGGTGAAGTTTGAACTGCAGACCAGCGATGGCCTCAAGGTACAGGGCGACAAGGGCAGCACCTTGTCCCTGCAACCGCGCAAGGAAGGCACCGCCGAGTTCAAGATCAAGGTTGGCGAAACGCTTGGCTCGGCGGACCTGCGATTTGTCGCAGTGCTGCCGGATGGCAAACGCATCCAGGTGGCCGAAACCACGTCGATCCGCCCACTGGGCGAACATCGCGTCGCCCTGAGCCTGGGTCGCTTTGAGAGCGCCAGCAAAGAGCTCAAACCTAGCCGCGAATTGTTCAGTCAATTGCGCGACGTACAGTTGGGCGTGGCGGCCTCGCCACTGGTGTGGGCCAACGGCCTCAAGCATTACCTGGACGATTACGGCTACGCCTGCACCGAGCAACTGGTGTCCAAGGCCATGCCGGCGCTGATCTGGGGCGGCGACGCACCTGAGGCCGAACAGGCCTTCGGCAGCGCGGTGCGCATGCTGCGCCAGCGCCAGAACCAGGCCGGCGGCTTTGGTTTGTGGGCAGCCAACCCGGACGTGGCGCCGTACGCCAGCCTGTACGCCACTGACTTCCTGATCGAAGCCAAGGAGCGCGGCTTGCCGGTGCCGGAAGACCTGTTGGTGCGCTCGAATGCGTATCTGACTGACCTGGCCAACGGCCCTAGCGAAGGCCTGTCGGAATTGCGCAACCGCGCCTACGCCAGTTACCTGCTGAGCCGTCAGGGGATTCTGGTAAGCGGCGCCTTGAGCGATATCCGCGAGCGCTACGAAGGCTACTTCAAAGACAGCTGGCAGAACGACCTGGGCGCCGCCTACCTGGCGGCCAGCTATAAGCTGCTCAAGCAGGATCGCCAGGCTGACATGCTGTTCCGCAAAATCCCCTGGCGCTCGCTTGTGGATAAGTGGGACAGCGACGGTTTGTACTACGACCCGCTGGTGCACGACGCCGAACACCTGCACCTGTTGGCGCGACATTTCCCAGAGCTGATGGACGATGTGCCTACAGCGCTGCTGGATAAACTCGGTAAGCGCCTCAACGAGCAACGTTACAACTCGCTGTCGGCGGCCCTGCTGCTGCGCGCCCTGGATAACTACGGCCAGCGTGCACAAAGCGACATGACCCTCAAGGCCACGGCCTGGCTGGGGGACAAGCAGCAGCAATTGCTGGAGATGGCCGGTCAGCCACCCCGCGCCGCGGTGCCGGGTGCGACGCAGAAGCTGGTGATGGAAAAATCCGACGGTCCGGCGGCGTTCTACATGCTCAGCGAAGCCGGTTTCGACAAGGGCGCCAAGCTCAAACCGATCACCAATGGCCTGGAGATCATCCACGAATACCTCGACCTCAAGGGCGAGCCGGTGAGCAAGGTCGCGGTAGGTGATGAGTTCCTGGTGCGCCTGCGTCTGCGCGCGACCGACCGTGACCAGGTGCAGCAAGTGGCCGTGGTCGACCTGCTGCCCGGTGGCGTCGAGCCTGTGTATAACTTGCCGCCGGAGCCGGAAGCCGCCAGCAGCGAGGAAGGCGAAGAGTCCGAGTACGTGGAAGAGGACAGCCAGGAAGAAGAAAGCTGGCAAGCCCCCATCGGCGAAACCGAGCTGAGCAACTGGCAGCCGGGGTACGTGGACGTACGTGATGATCGAGTGGTGTTGTACGGCAACGCGCTGCGTGATGTAGGCACTTTCGTGTACCGCGTGCGCGCTACCAACGCGGGCACGTTCAATACGCCACCGGCCTATGCCGAAGGCATGTACGAAACCACCCTGCAAGGGCGCGGCAAAGTAGGCCAGCTTGAAATTACCAAGCCTTAAGCGCCTGACACTGCCGCTGTTCGCAGCGGCGGTGGTCCTGGTGGGGCTGCGAGTGTGGCCCCATGCTCCGCTGGAACAGACGGTGACCTCATCGCGGGTGGTGTTGGCCGATGATGGCTCGCTGCTGCGCATGACCTTGGCGGATGACGGGCAATACCGACTTTGGCTACCGCTGGAGCGGATTTCTCCTTCATTGGTCGAAGCCTTGCTGCTCAAGGAAGACCGCAATTTCTACTGGCATCCGGGCATCAATCCCCCGGCGTTACTGCGCGCGGCCATGGCCACCTACAGCGGTGGCCAGCGCCAGGGCGGCTCGACCTTGAGCATGCAATTGGCACGGCGCTTATGGGACTTGAACACCCGCCAGGTGCCGGGCAAGTTGCAGCAGATGGCCTTGGCGCTGTGGCTGGAGGCGCGCTACAGCAAGCACGACATCCTTGAGGCCTATCTGAACCTGGCGCCGATGGGTGGCAATATCGAAGGTGCCGAGGCGGCCAGCCGCATCTACTTCGGCAAGTCGGCGGCGCAGTTGTCGTTGTCCGAAGCACTGGCGCTGGCGGTGATCCCGCAACAGCCAGGGCGGCGGGCGCGCTTCGGGGCGTCGCTGCAAAACGCTCGGCTGCGCTTGATGAACGACTGGCGCGAGACTTATCCACAGGATCCGCGCAATGACAGCTTGTTGGACTTGCCCCTGGAAGCACGCAGCCGCCAGCAGATTCCGTTCCTGGCGCCGCATTTGAGTGAACAACTGCTGGCGTCCCAGCCCGGTAATGAGCTGAACAGCACCCTCAACCTGCCGCTGCAACAGTTGCTCGAACGCCTGATCACCGGCTTCATCGCCGAACGGCGCAGCACGGGTGTGGAAAACGCCACGGCGATCCTGATCGACAGCCGCGACCAGAGCGTCAAGGCATTGGTCGGGTCGGCGGATTACTTATCCACAAGCCTTCACGGCCAGGTCAATGGCGTGCTGTCGCGGCGCTCACCAGGGTCGACACTCAAGCCGTTCCTGTACGGGCTGGCGCTGGACCAAGGGGTGATTCACCCCATGAGCATCCTCAAGGACCTGCCGAGTAACTTCGGCTACTTCCAGCCGGAAAATTTCGACGGCAGTTTTGTCGGGCCACTGACGGCGCGGGACGCACTGATCCGTAGTCGCAATATCCCGGCGGTGTGGCTCGCCAGCCAGGTCAAGTCGCCCTCCCTGTATGGACTATTACAACGCGCCGGGATCAAAGGCCTGCGTGACGAAAGCCATTACGGCCTGGCCCTGGCCCTCGGTGGCGGTGAAATGACCCCGGAAGAATTGGCGCGTCTGTACGTGATGCTGGCCGGGGACGGGCATCTGCGGCCGTTGCGCTATTTGCAGGAACAGCCCCAGACCACCGGCGCCCAACTGCTGACGCCCCAGGCGGCGTTCATGGTTCGCGATATGCTGCGCCGAAACCCTCGCCCGGATGGTCTGCCCGGACGCCACTGGCGTACCGCCTGGAAAACCGGCACTTCCTGGGGTTTTCACGATGCCTGGAGTGCAGGACTGGTAGGCCCCTACGTGCTGGTGGTGTGGGTGGGTAATTTTGATGGCCGGCCGAACCCAGCATTTATCGGTGCCAAGACTGCCGCGCCCTTATTTTTTCGCATCGCAGACGCCCTGCCCCTGGCGTTGCCCAACGTGGTCATCAAGGCCGACAAACCGCCCGCCGGGCTGGTGCGCATCGATGTCTGCGCCGCATCCGGCGAGTTGCCCAACCGCTGGTGCCCGCAAACCCGCAAGACCTGGTACATCCCCGGCGTATCGCCGATTCGGGTGTCCAACCTGCACCGCCCGGTGCTGATCGACACCCGCACTGGGAAAGCCGCCTGCCCACCGTTCGATGCGCAATACACCCGCGAAGAAGTCTTCGAATTCTGGCCCAGCGACGTGCAACGCCTGTACCGCGCCGCCGGCCTGCCGCGACGCACGCCGCCCAACGTGATGAAAAGCTGCCAGCCCAACCGCCTCAGCGACCAGAGCGAAGCCCCGCAGATCCGTTCGCCGCTGACCCAGGTGAGCTATCAACTGCGCCTGTCCCAACCCCAGGAAAGCATTCCGCTGAATGCCAACACCGCCAGCGACGCAGCGACGCTGTACTGGTTTGCTGATCAAACCCTGATCGGCCAGGGCCCACCGCAAAGCACACTGAATTGGCGGCCGGGCAAGTCGGGGGAGTATCGGTTGCGGGTTAGTGATGATCAGGGACGCAGTACGAGTCGAGGGTTGAAGGTGGAGTTTGTGCCCTGATCAGGCATCTTCATCACTGAAACTGCCCTTGCTCACACGTTTGGCAAAATGCCTGTACGCAACCCCCATTTTGCGCTGCTCAAACAACGAGAACACCAGGGTGCCCAGTAGGATTAGCATCCACACCAGAAACTGCTTCAGCGCATCCACATGGGCGACGAACAGCAGCAGGGTGACCACGCCGCCAATCACCATGCCCAACGCCATCCAAGCGCCAAGCACACGGCCTACCGCCAGGCGCATGCCTTTGGGCAGCAACAGCCGGGTCCATATCAACACCACGAAAATCGTCAGCATGAAGCCGAACGCGGCCATGAAGGGGATCGGAAAACCACCCTCGCGGTACAGCCAGGCCAGCAGCTTATACACAGGGCCAAGTGACTCCATCTGTTGATAAGTGTCCGGGCCCGGCAACTGCAGTTGGGCAAAATGCGCGGGGGTCATGGCCATCACGCCAACCCCGAGCATCGCCACCACCGCGCCGTAGAAGCTGCCGACACGCCACAACGGCGCCAGCACCCGGCGGTTTTCCACGTCCTCGGTCAGTGCCACGCCGAATACAGCCTTGGACTGTTTGCCCTGGGCGATCACGGTCTGGCCATCGCGCTCGCAGGCGTCGCCGATCAGCATCACGTCCAAGTCCTGGACCAGCAGGATTTCGCCTTGGCGGCGCGAGCTGCCGATCAGTTCATAATCGTCCGGTGATTTGTTGCCGAACAGGTCGATGCCTTCGGCAATGACGCGGATTTCTCCCGTGGCGTCCTGTACACGGAAGTCGTTGCAGCGCGCCTCGCTCTTGGCCCGGCTCCAACTCCAGCGCCCGTCGTCGTCCTTTTCGCCCTCTTCGATGATCCACACGTAGCCCGCGCAGGGCTTGCCGTGCACCGGGGACAACAGCGGTTTATCCACAATCACCTTGCCACGGATTTCTACCAGGCCCATGGCCAGCGACCGTATCTGGCTGGTGGCCAGTCGTTGTTCGGTCTTGTAGAAGTTGGGGCCGAAGCTGGCCAGCAGGCACACCAGGGCGAATACCGGGAAAAACATCGCCACCACGGTCATCGGCGCGTAGACCAACAAGCAGGCAAACCCCGCCAGGCACAACAGCGCCAACAGAGTTTTCCAACGCGACTTCTTTTTCTCTTCTCCCGCCTGCGTGGTTTTCATGCCCCCGGCACCTCAAGCTTCACGCCTTCGTAACGGGTTTCTTCGGCACTGATGGCCAGCAGTGGAATGCGTTGATAGCTGAGCATTCGCGCGAAAAACAGGTCGGGGAACACCGCGATAGCGATGTTGTAGAGATTGACCGACTCATTGAAGAATTCACGACGGTCGGCGATGCGCTCTTCGACAGCCGAAATAGCCTGCTGAAGCTCGACCATATTGGGACCGGAAATCAGCGTCGGGTAACCCTCCGCCACCGCAATCACCGACTTGAGCGCCGTATTCAACTGGTTGGACGCCTCGACCTTGTCACTCAGGTTACTGGCATTGAGGTATTGCTGGCGCGCGTCACTGAGGCGGGTAAACAGCGCGTGCTCATGGTTCATCGCGGTCTGCACCACGCGCATCAGATCCGGGATCTGATCCGCCCGCTGCTTGAGCAACACGTCGATGTTGGCGAAGGCCTTGTCCACATCGTTACGCCGCATCACCAGGCCGTTGTAGACGCCCACCATCCAGCCGACCAGGCCGACAACAATGATCAGCACGACGATGCCGGCGATTAGGAGTTCGATGTTCATGGTGAAGGCATCCCTGGCTGAGTTATCCACAGGGTCGCATTTTAGGGGTAAAACAAGAGGGCGCGCCGGGTACTGGCCCACAGAACCGACAAGAGGTGGTTAACGGGAGAGTAACTCCACGTAATTGGACTCGCCACCGCCCATGGCGCCCGACAACCAGCCCCACTCGAAGGCCAGCGTCGTCAGACCAGCGTGATCAATGCCTACTGTGCCACGCGACCAACCGGACAGCAGTTCGCCGTCCAAGGTCAGGCACTGAAACAGCAATTCGATAGTGTCCGGGCCTGTCACTCGCCCCACTTGCGTGCCCAGGCGAATCCGCCCGCCCTGGTAAGTGCTGGAGATGGCATCCCCCTCGACAAGGTAATGAAATACCGTGCCCGAGCCGGAAAGCCCCTGGGTATTGTTGGCGACGATGAAGCGGCGGTTGTTCAAGCGCTGGTGGAGCTGGGAGGGGGTTTGCATCGAGGGCGCGTCCTTTCGCGGGAGCCTGGAAACCCGGGCGGGCCTCCAGGCTATGGCGTGTTACTCCACGGTCACCGACTTCGCCAGGTTGCGCGGCTGATCGACGTCAGTGCCTTTCAACACAGCAACGTAGTACGACAGCAACTGCAGCGGGATGGTGTAGAGGATTGGCGACAGGGTGTCGTTGATGTGCGGCATGTTGATGACGTGGGTGCCTTCGCCGTTGGTCATGCCAGCTTTTTCGTCGGCGAACACCACCAGTTGGCCGCCACGGGCGCGGACTTCCTGCAGGTTGGACTTGAGCTTTTCCAGCAGCTCGTTGTTCGGCGCCACGGTGACCACCGGCATGTCGTCATCCACCAGGGCCAATGGGCCATGCTTGAGTTCGCCGGCCGGGTAGGCTTCGGCGTGGATGTACGAGATTTCCTTGAGCTTGAGCGAACCTTCCATCGCCACCGGGTATTGCGCGCCACGGCCGAGGAACAGGGTGTGGTTCTTGTCGGCGAACAGTTCGGCGACTTTTTCCACGGTGCTGTCCATGGCCAGGGCCTCACCCAGGCGGGTTGGCAGGCGGCGCAGTTCTTCAACCAGCGTGGCTTCGACGCCTTCGGCCAGGGTGCCGCGCACTTGACCCAGGGACAGGGTCAGCAGCAACAGACCAACAAGCTGGGTGGTAAAGGCTTTGGTGGACGCCACGCCGATTTCGCGACCGGCCTGGGTCAACAGGGTCAGGTCGGATTCACGCACCAGAGAGCTGATGCTGACGTTGCAGATCGCCAGGCTGGCCAGGAAGCCCAGCTCCTTGGCGTTGCGCAAGGCGGCCAGGGTGTCGGCGGTTTCGCCGGACTGGGAGATGGTCACGAACAGGGTGTCGGGTTGCACCACCACCTTGCGGTAGCGGAACTCGCTGGCGACTTCGACCTGGCACGGGATGCCGGCCAGTTCTTCCAACCAATAACGCGCAACCATGCCGGCGTGGTAGCTGGTGCCGCAGGCGACGATCTGCACGTTGCGCACTTTGGCGAACAGCTCGGCGGCCTGTGGGTCGAAGGCGTTGACCAGCACTTGGTTCTGGCTCAGGCGACCTTCCAGGGTGCGTTGCACCACAGCCGGTTGCTCGTGGATTTCCTTGAGCATGAAGTGGCGGTATTCGCCTTTGTCGGCGGCTTCGGCGCCGTCGCGGTACTGCACGGCTTCGCGCTCGACGGATTGACCGTTGACGTCCCAGATCTGCACGCTTTCACGGCGAATGTCGGCGATATCGCCTTCTTCCAGGTACATGAAGCGATCGGTGACCTGGCGCAGGGCCAGTTGGTCGGAGGCAAGGAAGTTTTCGCCCAGGCCCAGGCCGATCACCAACGGGCTGCCACTGCGAGCGGCAACCACGCGGTCCGGTTGGCTCGCACTGACCACGGCCAGGCCGTAGGCGCCGTGAAGCTCTTTGACGGTGGCCTTGAGGGCGACGGTCAGGTCGCCCAGGTCCTTGAGCTTGTGATTGAGCAGGTGGGCGATGACTTCGGTGTCGGTGCCCGAGGTGAACACGTAGCCCAGGCCTTTCAGTTGTTCGCGCAACACTTCGTGGTTTTCGATGATGCCGTTGTGCACCACGGCCAGGTCGCCGGAAAAGTGCGGGTGAGCGTTGCGTTCGCACGGCGCACCGTGGGTCGCCCAACGGGTGTGGGCAATGCCCAGACGGCCAACCAGCGGCTCGCCGGCCAGGGCCTGCTCCAACTCGCTGACCTTGCCCGGACGGCGCATGCGCTCCAGCTTGCCGGCGTTGGTGAAGACCGCCACACCGGCGCTGTCATAGCCACGGTATTCCAGGCGCTTGAGGCCTTCGATCAGGATCGGGGTGATGTTGCGTTCAGCGACTGCGCCTACGATGCCACACATGGTGTTTCTCCTAGATGATTGCCGCGCATATCAGCGTAATGCCGCGGGCTTGGATCTGGTCGCGGGCCTCAAGCGGCAGGCGATCATCGGTGATAAGGGTATGGACGCTGCTCCAGGGCAGTTCCAGGTTGGGAATCTTGCGGCCGATCTTGTCGGATTCGACCATCACCACCACTTCCCGGGCGACCTCGGCCATGACGCGGCTCAGGCCCAGCAATTCGTTGAAGGTGGTGGTGCCACGTTGCAGATCGATGCCGTCGGCGCCGATAAACAGCTGGTCAAAATCATAGGAACGCAGCACTTGCTCGGCGACCTGGCCCTGGAACGAGTCCGAATGCGGATCCCAGGTGCCGCCGGTCATCAGCAGCACCGGTTCGTGTTCCAGTTCGCTCAACGCGCGGGCGACGTGCAGGGAGTTGGTCATCACCACCAGGCCGGGCTGGTGGCCCAACTCGGGAATCATGGCGGCGGTGGTGCTGCCGCTGTCGATGATGATGCGTGCGTGTTCGCGCAGACGCATCACGGCGGCACGGGCGATGGCGCGCTTGTACACCGAGATGGGTTGGGTGGCGTCGCCCACCAGTTCCTGGGGCATGGTGATGGCGCCACCGTAGCGGCGCAGCAACAGGCCGTTACTTTCGAGCGCGGCCAGGTCCTTGCGGATCGTAACTTCCGAAGTTTCGAAACGCTTGGCCAACTCATCCACGCTGACTTCGCCCTGTTCGTTGAGCAAGGTCAGGATATTGTGGCGTCGTTGGGGGGTATTTCGTTTCGACATTTTGGCTTTAAGTTTCGTTTCGAAAGATAACGAAGGCAATCAAAACCTATTCGGAGGAAATCGTCAATATGCGGCTATAAAAAAACCTGTTGGTAATTAGCCAACAGGTTTCAGTGAGTGTGGATAACTCAGGTCTTTTTGATTTTCACCGGGCGTTTCCAGCCGTCGATGTTGCGTTGGCGGGCGCGGGCTACGCCAAGCTGCAAGTTATCCACATCCTGGTTGATGGTGGAACCGGCTGCCGTGGTGGCGCCATCACCCAGTGTCACCGGGGCAACCAGCGAGTTGTTGGAGCCGATGAACACGTCTTCGCCCAGCACTGTCTGGTGCTTGTTGGCGCCGTCGTAATTGCAGGTGATAGTGCCGGCGCCGATATTGGTGCGCGCGCCGATCACGGCATCGCCCAGGTAAGTCAGATGACCCGCCTTGGCGCCTTCGCCCAGATGAGCGTTTTTCAGCTCGACGAAGTTACCCACATGGGCCTTGGCTTCCAGCACACTGCCGGGGCGCAAGCGCGCAAATGGACCTGCATCGCTGCCCTCCCCCATCACCGCGCCGTCCAGGTGACTGTTGGCCTTGACCACCACGCCTTTGCGCAGGGTGCTGTCCTTGATCACACAGTTCGGGCCAATCACCACGTCGTCTTCGATGATCACGCGGCCTTCGAGGATCACGTTGATGTCGATCAGCACATCGCGGCCAACGGTGACCTCTCCACGAACATCGAAGCGTGCCGGGTCACGCAACGTCACGCCTTGGGCCATCAGGCGGCGACCTTCGCGCAATTGGTAGTGACGCTCCAGTTCGGCGAGTTGCTTGCGGTCGTTGGCGCCCTGCACTTCCATCGGGTCGTGGGGTTGCTCAGTGGCGACCAACAGGCCATCGCTTACCGCCATCTCGATGACGTCGGTCAGGTAGTACTCGCCCTGGGCGTTGTTGTTGGACAGACGGCTCATCCAATCGCCGAGCTTATCGGCAGGGACCGCCAGGATCCCGGTGTTGCCCTCGGTAATGGCGCGCTGGGCTTCGCTGGCATCTTTGTGCTCAACGATAGCGGCAACCTTGCCATCGGCGTTGCGCACGATGCGTCCGTAGCCGGTGGGGTCATCCAGTTCAACCGTCAGCAGGCCCATCTGGCCAGGCACGACGTGCTTGAGCAGGCGTTGCAGGGTTTCGACTTCGATCAGCGGCACGTCACCGTAGAGAATCAGCACGGTGTCGGCGCTGATGAAGGGCACGGCTTGAGCGGTGGCGTGGCCGGTGCCCAGTTGTTTGTCTTGCAATACGAAATTCAAATCGTCCGCGGCGAGGCGTTCACGCACCGCATCGGCACCGTGGCCGATCACCACGTGAATGCGCTGTGGGTCGAGCTGCCGGGCGCTGTGGATAACATGGCCAAGCATGGAATTGCCGGCAACCGGGTGCAGCACCTTGGGCAGGGCCGAACGCATACGGGTGCCCTGGCCTGCGGCGAGAATGACGATTTCAAGAGACATGAGTGGCTACCAATCCTGGGCGGTCCGGCTTCAGACCAGAGAAGTGTTTTGCAAAAAAAGAAAAAGGGTAGCCGAGGCTACCCTTTTTAATCAATCGCGCTTGAAGCATGACGGCATGGCCGCTTACTTCTTGCGGATCTGCTGGAGCGTGCGCAGCTGAGCTGCAGCCTCGGCCAGACGTACAGCAGCAGCGCTGTAGTCGAAGTCCGCACCCTTTTCGTTCAGGGCCTTCTCAGCAGCCTTGACGGCTTCCTGAGCGGAGGCTTCATCCAGGTCGCCAGCACGTTGCACGGTGTCGGCAAGTACCTTGACCATGTTCGGCTGAACCTCGAGGAAACCACCCGAGATGTAAAACACCTCTTTTTCCCCGCCTTGCTTGGTCAGAGTGATCGGACCTGGCTTCAAGCTGGTGATCAACGGCGCGTGACCCATGGCAATACCAAGGTCACCGAGTTCGCCGTGTGCAATCACCATCTCTACCAGACCGGAGAAGATTTCCCCTTCCGCGCTGACGATATCGCAATGGACTGTCATAGCCATCTGATTGCCTCAACCTGATGAGCGCCCGTTTCCGGGCGCCTGGATTACAGTTTCTTGGCTTTCTCGATCGCTTCTTCGATGCCGCCGACCATGTAGAACGCTTGTTCTGGCAGGTGGTCGTAGTCACCGTTGAGGATGCCTTTGAAGCCAGCAATGGTGTCTTTCAGGGAAACGTATTTACCCGATGCACCGGTGAAGACTTCAGCCACGAAGAACGGCTGCGACAAGAAACGCTGGATCTTACGAGCACGGTTTACCAACTGCTTGTCGGCTTCCGACAGCTCGTCCATACCCAGGATCGCAATGATGTCCTTCAGTTCTTTGTAACGCTGCAGCACGTACTGAACGCCGCGAGCGGTGTCGTAGTGCTCCTGGCCGATCACGTTCGGGTCCAACTGGCGCGAAGTCGAGTCGAGTGGATCGACCGCTGGGTAGATACCCAGGGAAGCGATGTCACGGGACAGAACGACGGTGGCGTCCAAGTGGGCGAAGGTGGTCGCTGGCGACGGGTCGGTCAAGTCATCCGCAGGTACGTATACCGCTTGGATCGAAGTGATCGAACCTTCTTTGGTCGAAGTGATACGTTCTTGCAGAACGCCCATCTCTTCGGCCAGGGTCGGCTGGTAACCTACTGCCGAAGGCATACGGCCCAGCAGTGCGGATACTTCAGTACCGGCCAAGGTGTAACGGTAGATGTTGTCGACGAACAGCAGAACGTCGTTACCTTCGTCACGGAACTTCTCGGCCATGGTCAGGCCGGTCAGTGCTACGCGCAGACGGTTACCCGGCGGCTCGTTCATCTGACCGTAAACCAGTGCCACTTTGTCCAGAACGTTGGAGTCCTTCATCTCGTGGTAGAAGTCGTTACCCTCACGGGTACGCTCACCCACACCGGCGAACACGGAGTAACCGCTGTGCTCGATGGCGATGTTACGGATCAGTTCCATCATGTTTACGGTCTTGCCTACACCGGCACCACCGAACAGACCGACTTTACCGCCCTTGGCGAACGGGCAAACCAGGTCGATAACCTTGATGCCGGTTTCCAGCAGGTCGTTGCCGCCAGCTTGTTCCGCGAACGAAGGTGCTGGACGGTGAATGCCCCAACGCTCTTCGGTGTCGATCGGACCCGCTTCGTCAATCGGGTTGCCCAGTACGTCCATGATCCGGCCCAGGGTCGCTTTACCGACCGGTACGGAGATGGCTGCGCCAGAGTCGACAACGTCCAGACCGCGCTTCAAGCCTTCGGTGGAACCCATCGCAATGGTACGAACTACGCCGTCGCCCAGCTGCTGCTGAACTTCCAGAGTAGTGTCCGCGCCTTGTACTTTCAGCGCGTTGTAGATGCTCGGTACGCTGTCGCGTGGAAATTCCACGTCGATAACGGCGCCGATGATTTGAACGATACGTCCGCTACTCATAGCTGGATCCTCTGAATATTTGAACCGTTAAACCGCGGCAGCGCCGCCGACGATTTCCGAGATCTCTTGGGTGATCGCAGCCTGACGCGCCTTGTTGTAGATCAGCTGCAAATCGCTGATCAGATCACCGGCGTTATCGGTAGCGTTTTTCATCGCGATCATCCGCGCCGCTTGTTCAGCTGCGTTGTTCTCGACCACCGCCTGGTACACCTGCGACTCCACGTAGCGCACCATCAAGCCGTCAAGCAGCTCTTTGGCGTCTGGTTCGTAGAGGTAGTCCCAGTGGTGCTTGAGTTCCTGATCCGGAGTCGCCACCAGTGGAATCAATTGCTCCACGGTTGGCTGCTGGGTCATGGTGTTGATGAACTTGTTGGATACCACGGAGAGGCGGTCAATCCGGCCTTCCAGGTATGCATCCAGCATCACCTTCACACTGCCGATCAAATCATTGATCGACGGCTCTTCACCCAGGTGGCTGATAGCTGCTACGACGTTGCCGCCGAAGTTGCGGAAAAAGGCCGCACCCTTGCTACCAACAACACACAGATCGATCTCGACGCCTTTTTCGCGGTTTACCGCCATGTCCTTGACCAGGGCCTTGAACAGGTTGGTATTCAAACCACCGCACAAACCACGGTCACTGCTCACAACCACATAACCCACACGCTTAACTTCGCGGTCGATCATGAAGGGGTGGCGGTATTCCGGGTTGGCGTTGGCCAGATGCCCAATTACCTGGCGGATACGCTCCGCATAAGGACGGCTAGCAGCCATGCGCATTTGTGCCTTGCGCATTTTGCTGACCGCCACTTTTTCCATGGCGCTGGTAATTTTTTGCGTGCTTTTGATGCTCGCAATCTTACTGCGAATCTCTTTTGCGCCTGCCATGTAACACCTATCAGGTTAGCAAGCGGGAGCCTTGCGGCTCCCGCTGCGGCTTACCAGGTTTGGGTGGCCTTGAACTTCTCGATACCGGCTTTGAGGCCAGCGTCGATTTCGTCATTGAAGTCACCCTTCACGTTGATCTTGGCCAACAAGTCGGCGTGATCGCGGTTGAAGTAAGCAATCAGCGCTTGTTCAAAGCTGCCGACCTTGGCGATTTCGACGTCAGTCAGGAACCCACGCTCAGCGGCATACAGCGACAACGCCATGTCAGCGATCGACATTGGGGCGTATTGCTTCTGCTTCATCAGCTCGGTAACGCGCTGACCATGCTCAAGTTGCTTACGGGTCGCTTCGTCCAGGTCAGAAGCGAACTGGGCGAATGCCGCCAGTTCACGGTACTGAGCCAGAGCGGTACGGATACCACCGGAGAGCTTCTTGATGATCTTGGTCTGAGCGGCACCACCCACACGGGATACCGAAACACCGGCGTTCACTGCAGGACGAATCCCTGAGTTGAACATGGCCGATTCCAGGAAGATCTGACCGTCGGTGATGGAAATCACGTTGGTCGGAACGAACGCGGAAACGTCGCCAGCCTGGGTTTCGATGATCGGCAGTGCGGTCAGGGAACCGGTTTTGCCGGTCACTGCGCCGTTGGTGAACTTCTCTACGTACTCTTCCGAAACGCGGGATGCGCGCTCCAGCAGACGGGAGTGGAGATAGAACACGTCGCCTGGGTAAGCTTCACGGCCTGGTGGACGGCGCAGCAGCAGGGAAATCTGGCGGTAAGCCACTGCTTGCTTGGACAGATCGTCATAAACGATCAGCGCGTCTTCACCGCGGTCGCGGAAGAATTCACCCATGGTGCAACCGGCATACGGTGCCAGGTATTGCAGTGCAGGCGATTCCGAAGCACTGGCAGCCACGATGATCGTGTTTTTCAGTGCGCCGTTCTCTTCCAGCTTGCGAACCACGTTGGCGATGGTCGATTGCTTCTGACCGATGGCTACGTAGACGCAGAAAATGCCGCTGTCTTTCTGGTTGATGATCGCGTCGATCGCCAGAGCGGTTTTACCGATCTGACGGTCACCGATGATCAGCTCACGCTGGCCACGGCCGACTGGGATCATGGCATCGACAGCCTTGTAGCCAGTCTGTACAGGCTGGTCTACCGACTTACGCCAGATCACGCCTGGAGCAACTTTCTCGACCGCGTCGGTCTCGGTGTTGCCCAGTGGACCTTTGCCGTCAACAGGGTTACCCAGTGCGTCGACTACGCGACCCAGCAGTTCCTTACCAACCGGAACCTCCAGGATGCGGCCAGTGCACTTGGCGCTCATGCCTTCAGCCAGAGACTGGTAAGCGCCCAGGATAACGGCACCTACGGAGTCCTGCTCCAGGTTGAGGGCCATACCGAAGACGCCGCCCGGAAACTCGATCATCTCGCCGGACATTACGTCGGCCAGACCGTGAATCCGCACGATACCGTCAGATACGCTGACGACAGTGCCTTCGTTACGGGCTTGGGAGGTCACATCGAGCTTGTCGATGCGGCCCTTGATAATTTCACTTATTTCGGAAGGATTGAGTTGCTGCATTGCTCTGCTGCCCCTTCAAACTCAAGATTTCAATGCTTCGGCAAGATTCGCGAGTTTGCCGCGAATCGAGCCATCGATAACCAGGTCGCCGGCGCGAATGACAATGCCCCCAATGAGGGATTTGTCTTCCGCAACTTGCAGGCGCACTTCCCGGTCGAGTCGTGCACTGAGAACCTTGGCGAGTTTGTCTTGCTGTTCTTGGTTCAATGCAAAAGCACTGGTCACTTCAACGTCTACCGACTTCTCTTGCTCGGCCTTGTACAGGTCGAACAGAGCGGCAATCTCCGGCAGAAGCAGGAGACGGTCGTTTTCGGCAACGACGTGGATGAAGTTCTGTACCTTCACATCGAACTTGTCGCCGCACACTTCAATAAAAGTGGCGGCCTTGTCTGCGCTCGTCAGTCGCGGGGCCTTGAGCACGCGCTGCATGGTGTCGTCTTGCGACACTGCTGCAGCCAGGCCGAGCATGGCTGACCAAGAGGCCAGCTGCTGGTGGGCCTGGGCGTGCTCGAAGGCTGCCTTAGCGTAAGGTCGGGCCAACGTGGTCAATTCTGCCATGATCGCCCTCGCTTAAATTTCAGCAGCCAGTTTGTTTACCAGCTCCGCGTGCGCGTTTTGATCGATTGTGGCACCCAGGATCTTCTCAGCACCGCCGACGGCCAGAGCACCCAGTTGGGCACGCAGCGCATCTTTGACACCGTTCAGTTCCTGCTCGATCTCGGCCTGAGCCTGAACCTTCACACGGTCAGCGTCGATACGGGCTTTTTCAACAGCCTCTTCAACGATCTGGTTACCGCGTTTCTTGGCTTGCTCAATGATTTCGGCTGCTTGAGCTTTCGCTTCGCGCAGTTGCTGACCCGCTTTATCTTGGGCCAACTCCAGGTCGCGAGCTGCTCGTGCTGCAGCGTCCAGCCCATCCGCGATCTTCTTCTGACGTTCGTGCAGAGCTGCGATGACCGGAGGCCATACGAACTTCATGCAGAAAACGACAAAAATCAAGAACGCTAAGGACTGACCAATAATGGTTGCATTAATGTTCACGCCAATACCTCGCTCATTCGTTGCACAACACACCAATCACTCGAAAAGACGAGTGATTAACCGGCGAGTTGACCAACGAAAGGGTTCGCGAAGGTGAAGAACAGAGCGATACCAACACCGATCATGGTCACGGCGTCGAGCAGGCCGGCGACGATGAACATTTTAACTTGCAGCATTGGAACCATTTCTGGCTGACGCGCTGCGCCTTCCAGGAACTTGCCGCCCAGCAGGCCGAAACCAATGGCAGTACCCAGGGCGCCCAGGCCGATCAACAGTGCAACAGCGATAGCGGTTAGACCAACTACAGTTTCCATCTTTCCTCCCGACTTTTACGTCGTATGGTTTAGGTTTTTTAGATTTTAAAGCGGTAAAACAAATCGTTTCATAGCCCGGTAGGGCCTACCTTCCCGTTTGACCGGGAAGGACATCAGACTAGTCGAGACTGGTCTTAATGGTTCTCTTCGTGCGCCATCGACAGGTAGACGATGGTCAGCATCATGAAGATGAAGGCCTGCAGGGTGATGATCAGGATGTGGAACACAGCCCACGCCCACTGCAGAACAATGCCCAGGCCGCTAAGCCAGAGCAGGCCGCTGCCGAACATCACAGCGATCAGAATGAACACCAGCTCGCCGGCATACATGTTGCCGAACAGTCGCAGAGCCAGGGAAATCGGCTTGGCGATCAGGGTCACGAATTCCAGCAGGAAGTTCACCGGGATCAGCAGGGCTTGAACGAAGATGTTCTTGCTGCCGAACGGGTGCAGGGTCAGTTCACCGATGAAGCCGCCGATGCCCTTGATCTTGATGCTGTAGAAAATGATCAACGCGAAGACCGACAGGGCCATGCCCAGGGTAGCGTTCGGGTCAGTGGTCGATACGGCACGGAATGGAATGTGCGGGTCGCCGCTGATCGCCATGGCCAGCTGAGGAATCCAGTCAACCGGGATCAGGTCGACGGCGTTCATCAGGAATACCCAGACGAAGATGGTCAGTGCCAGCGGTGCGATCACCGGGCTACGGCCATGGAAGCTGTCTTTCACGCTGCCATCGACGAATTCGACCAGTACTTCAACGAAGTTCTGCAAAGCACCTGGTTGACCGGACGTCGCCTTCTTTGCCGCCATGCGGAAAATGAAGACGAAGATCAGACCCAATGCGACCGACCAGCCCAGAGTATCCAGGTGGAAAGCCCAGAAGCCCATCTCTTTGGCCTCTGCTGCGGAGTGGGCAAAGCCCCAGCCGCCATTAGGAAGCTGACCGAAGGTCAAGTTCTGCAAGTGGTGCTGGATATAGCCCGAAGCGGTTGTTTCTGCCATGGTTGCCTCAAACGCCCTAAGGTTTCGAAAGTCTTGTTTTCATTAGCAGGGGAGCGAACCAGCTGACCAGTTGGGTCAACACGAAGACGCCGAATACAGCCAGCGGCGCCAATGGCTTCACACCTGCAAAGGTCAGTGCAAACAGCACTGCCGTCAAAATCAGTTTCCCTGCCTCGCCGGCATAAAATGACCGGACGATAGCCTGGGCTGCTCGGGCGCCGGAAAACCGAAAGGCCCTGTGAGCAAAATACATATTGGGCAGCAAGGCTATCAGGCCTCCGCAGAGTCCTGAATATCCGGCAACGACTCCATGCCAATACCAAAGCGCCAATGCGGCGATCAGCAAAATGACAAATTGAGCCAATAAAACCGGAAAAACGGCCAAGCGATGGAACGGCAACGTGTTTGGCGTGCGGGTTTCCATCACTCTTGCTCCTCAATGGTCGGCTGCCGGAAATCAATAACTTGGCATAATTTGTGCCGACAAAATGCGCGCAGAGTATAGGGGCGGTTCTGCCCCTATTCAACTGTCGGGTAGTGATTTCCGATCACACGCTACATAAGCAAATGTTTCAGCGGATGTGGGCAAGGACGCCCTGAAGCTCATCGAGCGAGTTATAACCGATGACCAATTGCCCTTTGCCTTTCTTGCCGTGGCGAATTTGCACCGCAGAGCCCAGGCGCTCGGCCAGGCGCTGCTCGAGACGGGCGATATCCGGATCAGGTTTGGCCGTTTCAACCGGTGCAGGTTTGCCGCTGAGCCACTGGCGAACCAGCGCCTCGGTCTGGCGAACGGTGAGCCCCCGTGCGACAACGTGTCGCGCCCCTTCAACCTGTTGATTTTCCGGCAAACCGAGCAAAGCACGGGCGTGGCCCATCTCCAGGTCGCCGTGGGACAACATGGTCTTGATGACTTCCGGCAGCGCAATCAGGCGCAGCAAGTTGGACACAGTCACACGGGATTTACCCACCGCCTCGGCCACTTGTTGCTGGGTCAGCTGGAACTCCTGCTGCAAACGCTGCAGGGCGATCGCTTCTTCGATCGGGTTGAGGTCTTCGCGCTGGATGTTTTCGATCAACGCCATGGCGATGGCGGTTTCATCCGGTACGTCGCGCACCATCGCCGGGATGGTTTCCTTGCCGGCCTGCTGGCTTGCGCGCCAGCGCCGCTCACCGGCGATGATTTCAAAGCGGCCGCCGCCAATCGGGCGCACCACGATCGGCTGCATCACGCCTTGGGCCTTGATCGAATTGGCCAGCTCTTCCAGCGCCTGGGGGTCCATGTCCCGGCGTGGCTGGTATTTGCCGCGCTGGATCAGGTCCAGCGGCAGGTGCTGCAACTCGCGCTCGTCGGCCTGCACCGCTTGTTCTTCAAGCGATGTGACGGTCGGACCACTCAACAGTGCATCCAGTCCACGTCCGAGACCTCGTTTCTTGACGGCCATGGGGATTCCTTAAGTTGGCTGGGCTGCAGCGGTGCGTGAGTTGCGGCGTTGGCGGCGAACCATCTCGCCGGCCAGGGCCAGGTAGGCAATGGCGCCACGCGAGGACTTGTCGTACGCCAGCGCGGGCATGCCGTAGCTTGGCGCTTCGGCCAGACGGATGTTGCGCGGGATCACGGTGTCGTAAAGCTGATCACCAAAGTGTTCCTTGAGCTGCGCCGACACATCGTTCATCAGGCTCAAGCGCGGATCGAACATGGTCCGCAGCAGGCCTTCGATCTGCAGGTTCGGGTTGAGCAACTCGGCGATACGCTTGATGTTATCCACAAGGTCGCTCAACCCTTCCAGTGCGTAGTACTCGCACTGCATGGGGATAATGACCCCATCGGCGGCCACCAGCGCATTCAAAGTCAGCATCGACAGTGACGGCGGGCAGTCGATCAAAATGTAGTCGTAATTCTCGCGGATCGGCGCCAAGGCGCTACGCAGACGGCTTTCCTTCATCTGCATTTCCAGCAGCACCACTTCCGCCGCGGTCAAATCGCGGTTGGCCGGCAGCAGTTGATAACCGCCGTGTTCGGAGTAGTGCATGGCCTGGGCCAGGTCGCACTCGCCAATCAGCAAGTCGTAGACCGAGTTTTCCAGGCCGTGTTTATCCACACCGCTACCCATGGTGGCGTTGCCCTGTGGATCGAGATCGATCAACAGCACCCGGCGCTTGGTGGCGACCAGGGATGCTGCGAGGTTGATGCAGGTGGTGGTTTTGCCCACGCCACCTTTCTGGTTCGCTATCGCGAATACCTTAGCCATTCTTGCTTGTGTTCCCAATCATGCCGTGCGGCGCAGTATCAGCAGATGGCGTTGGCCTTGGCAACCGGGTACAGCCAAGGCGTGTTCGCTATCGAGGTGGAAGTCTGCCGGCAATGCTAACAGCTCATCGCTTGGATGGACGCCCTTCATTGCCAGCCAGCGGGTATCGCGGTCGCCGAGGTGGCGGGTCCAGTTGCTGAAGTTCTCCATGCTGCTGAACGCCCTGGAAACAATTCCGTTGAAAGGCTGTTCAGGCGTGAAGGCTTCGACGCGACTGTGGATAACTTGCAGGTTGTCCAGCTTGAGTTCGAGTTTGACCTGGGTCAGGAAGCGGGTTTTTTTGCCGTTGCTGTCCAGGCAGGTCACTTGGGACTCGGGAAACAGGATGGCCAGGGGAATCCCCGGCATGCCACCGCCACTGCCGACGTCGAGCCAGCGACCGTTCTCGATGAATGGCATCACGCTCAAGCTGTCGAGCAAGTGACGAGACACCATTTCGTCGGGATCACGCACCGCGGTCAGGTTGTAAGCCTTGTTCCATTTGATCAACAACGCCAAATACCCCAACAGCAACTCGTGCTGGGTTTCGGTCAGGTCGACATCCAATTGGCGCGCGCCTGTGGATAACTCTTCTGCGTGTTGCGAGGTGACCAACGAACTCAAGCGCTTTGCTCCAACTGACGGCCCGCGCCGCGTTTTTTCAAATGAATCATCAACAGCGAAATGGCTGCCGGGGTGACGCCGGGAATACGTGAAGCCTGGCCCAATGTCTCGGGACGAGTTATCCCCAGCTTGCTCTGGATTTCTTTCGACAGCCCGGAAATTCCGGTGTAATCGATATCCGCAGGCAGCTTGGTGTCTTCACTGGCGCGCAGGCGAGCGATCTCATCCTGTTGGCGGTCAATGTAACCGGCGTATTTGGTCTTGATTTCGACCTGCTCGGCGACCTGTGGATCTTCTGCGCCCTGGCCGGTCACTTCGACCAGACCAGAGTAGTCGATTTCCGGACGGGACAGCAGGTTGAGCAAGTTGTATTCGTGGGTCAGCGGCGTGCCGAATTTTTCAGCGATCGCGTCGCCTTGTTCAGTGCCAGGTCGAACCCAAGTGCTTTTCAGGCGCTGCTCTTCCAATGCAATGCTTTCGCGTTTTTTGCAGAAGGCTTCCCAACGCACATCATCGACCAGTCCGAGTTCGCGACCTTTTTCGGTCAAGCGCAGGTCGGCGTTGTCTTCACGCAGGATCAAACGGTATTCCGCCCGGGAAGTGAACATCCGGTACGGTTCCTGGGTGCCCAGGGTAATCAGGTCATCGACCAATACGCCGATATACGCTTCGTCGCGACGCGGGCACCAGCTGTCTTTGCCCTGTGCACGCAATGCAGCGTTGGTCCCGGCCAGCAAACCTTGGGCGCCGGCTTCTTCGTAACCGGTGGTGCCGTTGATTTGGCCGGCGAAGAACAGCCCGCCAATCACTTTGGTTTCCAGGCTGTACTTCAGGTCGCGCGGGTCGAAATAGTCGTATTCGATGGCGTAGCCCGGACGCACGATGTGTGCGTTTTCCATGCCGCGGATCGATTGCACGATCTGGATTTGCACGTCGAACGGCAGGGAAGTCGAAATGCCGTTCGGGTACAGCTCATGGGTGGTCAAGCCTTCGGGCTCGATGAACACCTGGTGGCTTTCCTTGTCGGCAAAGCGGTGGATCTTGTCTTCGATCGACGGGCAGTAACGCGGGCCGATACCTTCGATCACCCCGGAGTACATCGGCGAACGATCGAGGTTCGCGGCAATGATTTCGTGGGTGCGGGCATTGGTGTGGGTGATCCAGCAGCTCACCTGTTTCGGGTGCTGCTCTTTGGAGCCCATGAACGACATGACCGGAATCGGCGTATCTCCGGCTTGTTCGGTCATCACCGAGAAATCCACAGAACGCCCGTCGATACGCGGCGGAGTCCCGGTTTTCAGGCGGCCGACACGCAGCGGTAATTCACGCAGGCGTTTTGCCAAAGCAATCGACGGCGGATCACCAGCGCGACCGCCGGAATAGTTCTGCATACCAATGTGGATAAGTCCGCCGAGGAACGTGCCGGTGGTCAACACCACGGATTCCGCGAAGAAACGCAGGCCCATTTGCGTGACAACACCGCGTACCTGGTCTTGTTCGACGATCAGATCATCTGCGGCTTGTTGAAATATCCACAGGTTCGGCTGGTTTTCCAGGGTTTCGCGCACGGCCGCCTTGTACAGGATGCGGTCGGCTTGAGCTCGGGTAGCCCGTACGGCTGGGCCTTTGCGGCTGTTGAGCACACGAAATTGAATACCACCCTTATCGGTGGCCATAGCCATCACGCCGCCAAGGGCATCGATTTCCTTGACCAGATGGCTTTTGCCGATCCCACCAATAGCGGGGTTGCAACTCATTGCACCGAGGGTCTCCACGTTGTGCGTGAGCAACAGGGTTTTTACGCCCATGCGTGCTGACGCCAGTGCTGCCTCGGTACCGGCATGACCGCCGCCGATGACGATCACTTCAAAACGGGAAGGGAAATCCACCACGCACCTCGTGCCTGCTTATGTAGGTAATCAGGAATTGTCTGTTGAAAGAGTTTTAGAGCTTTGGCGGCAAGTATAGGGACTTAGCCCTTCCTAAAGAACCCTTTGCACAAAATTTAACCAGCTGTGGATGAATCACAGACAATAGAAATTAAAAGAGAGAAATTTATTAGATCTTTGTTTTTATGTTTATTTCTATGTAGCTACCTTTCTGTGGATAGATCTCTACAGGCCTTTGTTCACCTTGTGTACAGCGATTCAAAAGTCTGTGGTCATGTGCCAATGAGGGGCTTGGATAAGTGCTTTAAGCCTGTGGATTAAACAGGCGCTTATCCACAGGCGGGTTTTTACTCAGGTTTCAGGCCCTGTTATCAACTGGGCACAGAGGCGGTTATTCACAGGGCTTAATCCACAGAAAAGTGCCAACACGACCAAATTACGCCCACGCAAAAGCCGCCACAACCTGGGTGGTCATTCAAAAAATGGATTGGAATGCCCTGAAGTGGGCGAAATAGACAGGCGCGAATGGCCTGTCTATGGGAAACGAGGGGTTATTTACCGATGCAGAAGCTGGAAAAGATCCGCCCCAGTAAATCGTCGGAGCTGAATGCACCGGTGATTTCACCCAATAGCTGCTGCGCCTGACGTAAATCTTCAGCCAGCAGCTCCCCTGCGCCCGCCAAGGTCAGCTGTGCCCGGCCGTGCTCCAACGCTGCGCTCGCATGGCGCAACGCCTCCAGATGCCTGCGGCGTGCACTGAAGCTGCTTTCTGAGGTCTGCTCGTAGCCCATGCAGGCCTTGAGGTGCTCGCGCAGCAGTTCCAGGCCATCCCCCGCTGCTTTAGCGCTCAGGCTGATGGTGACATGGCCATCAGTGCTGGTTTCCATGGCAATGGCTTCCCCGGTCAGGTCGGCCTTGTTACGGATCAAGGTGACTTTGGCGGGGTCCGGCCGTTGCTCGAGGAATTCCGGCCACAGTGCAAAAGGATCCACAGCCTCGGGCGCGGTAGCATCGACCACTAACAGCACTCGATCCGCCTCGCCAATGGCTTTGAGCGCACGTTCCACGCCTATCTTTTCCACCTGGTCATCGGTATCACGCAAGCCGGCGGTGTCGACCACGTGCAGGGGCATGCCATCGATGTGGATATGTTCACGCAAGATATCCCGCGTCGTGCCAGCAATCTCGGTGACGATCGCCGCTTCACGCCCCGCCAGGGCGTTGAGCAGGCTGGATTTGCCGGCATTGGGCCGACCGGCAATCACCACGGTCATGCCATCGCGCAACAAAGCGCCCTGCCCGGCTTCACGCAGTACTGTGGATAACTCATCGCGCACTTTATCCAGCATCGCCAAGACGTGGCCATCAGCGAGAAAGTCGATTTCTTCCTCCGGGAAATCAATCGCCGCCTCGACGTAGATACGCAGGCTGATCAACTGCTCGGTCAGGTTATGCACACGCAGGGAAAACGCGCCCTGCAGCGAACGCAGTGCATTGCGTGCCGCCTGTGCAGAACTGGCTTCGATCAAGTCAGCAATGGCTTCGGCCTGGGCCAGGTCGAGTTTGTCGTTCAGGAAGGCGCGTTCACTGAACTCTCCTGGGCGAGCCAAGCGGCAGCCCAATTGCAGGCAACGCTGCAACAACATATCCAGCACCACCGGGCCGCCGTGACCTTGCAGTTCCAGGACATCTTCGCCAGTGAATGAGTTTGGTCCAGGGAAGTAAATGGCCAGCCCCTCATCCAACACACTTTTGTCGACATCGAGGAATGGCCCGTAATGGGCATATCGCGGCTTCAATTCGCGGCCGCTGATAGCCTCGGCCGCCTTGCCGGCGAGCGGTCCGGAGATACGTACGATACCGACACCGCCGCGACCTTGAGCGGTAGCGACAGCAGCGATGGTTTCACGAGGAGCGCTCATCAGCAGGTTCCAGAACTAAAGTGACGGAAAGCAAAACGCCCCACTAGGGGGCGTCTTGAGTGGTTATCCACAGAGTAAATTACGCAGAGGCTTTTGCGGTAGCCGCTTCGATTTTACGCGTGATGTACCACTGTTGAGAGATCGACAACACGTTGTTGACCACCCAGTACAGAACCAGACCCGCTGGGAACCACAGGAAGAAGAAGGTGAAGATGATTGGCATCATTTTCATCACCTTGGCCTGCATCGGATCCGGCGGAGTCGGGTTCAAACGCTGCTGGATGAACATGGTCGCGCCCATGATGATCGGCAAGATAAAGAACGGGTCTTTGATCGACAGGTCAGTTATCCACAGCATGAACGGTGCCTGGCGCATTTCCACGCTTTCCAGGAGTACCCAGTACAGCGACAGGAATACCGGCATCTGCACCAGAATCGGCAAGCATCCACCCAGCGGGTTGATCTTCTCTTTCTTGTACAGCTCCATCATGGCCTGCGACATTTTCTGCCGGTCATCGCCATGTTGTTCTTTCAGCGCCGCCAGTTTCGGGGCCACGGCACGCATGCGCGCCATCGACTTGTAGCTGGCTGCCGACAGAGGGAAGAAGATCCCCTTGATCAGCATGGTCAGGAAGATGATCGAGAAGCCCCAGTTACCCACAATGCTGTGGATATGTTGCAGCAACCAGAAAATCGGCTGGGCGATGAACCACAGGAAGCCGTAATCCACAGTCAGTTCCAGACCTGGGGACAACTCTTTCAGCACAGCCTGGCTTTTCGGGCCGGCGTACAGGGTAGCGCTGGTTTCAGCCTTGGCACCGGGTGCGACGGTCAACGCCGGGCCAGTGAAGCCAATGATGTAGTTGCCTTGGCTGTCCTTGCGGGTTTGAACCAGGTTCGCGTCACCCTTGCTCGGGATCCATGCGGTCACGAAGTAGTGTTGCAGCCAGGCTACCCAACCACCTTGGACGGTTTCTTTCAGCGAGCCCTTGTCGATATCTTTCATCGACACTTTTTTGTACGGCTCGTTACTTGTCCACAGGGCGGCGCCCAGGTAAGTCGCGGTGCCGGTGGCAGTGCTGGAAGAAGGATCGGAACTGGCGTCACGCTTGAGCTGGGCAAACAGGTTGCCGCTCCATGGTTTGTCGCTTTCGTTGTCGATCAGGTAAGTGACCTTCAAGTCGTACAGACCACGGGTAAAGCTGAAACGCTTGATGTAGTTGACGCCGTCGAGGCTGAATTTCAGGTCAACGTTCAACTGGTTCTGGCCATCAGCCAGTTGATAAGTCTTCTGCTCCGTCGAATAAACCGGACGACCGGTAGCACGAGCATCTGGACCGTTGGTGCCGGTCAGGCCACTTTGCGCCAGATAAGTACGTTCACCACCGTTATCGAACAGTTGGAACGGAACATCCGGATGGTCTTGGCGACGTGGATACAGCGGCAGTTTCAACTGCGCGATATCACCACCTTGTGGGTCGATAGCCAGGTCAAGCACATCCGTTTTGACATGGATGAGGTCTTTATTGGTGACCACTGGCGTTTCTAAAGGGGCGCTTGTCTCGCCATTCGCGCTGGGAACATCGGCACTCGCGGACGCATTGTTACCCAGCGGGGTGTCCGGAATAGCCGGCGCAGCCTGATTGGTAGCAACATTCTGAGTCGGCAGGGCAGCTTGGCCATAGTCCTGGTTCCACTGAAGAACCATGACGTAGGACACGATTGCCAGGGCGACGATCAGGATCGTGCGTTTAATATCCATGATTACTCGGCCATCGAAGAAGAACGGGAGGTAGGGATAGGTGGAACCGGGTCATAACCACCGGGATTCCACGGATGACAGCGACCTAAACGACGAAAGGTCAGCCAGCCACCGCGCAGAAGACCATGATTTTCTATGGCCTCTAACGCGTAGCAGGAACAACTGGGATAGAAACGACAGTGGTTGGCCATCAGAGGACTAATGGCATAGCGATAAAACTGGATCGGAACGAGGGCCAGTTTACGCATCGGTACTGTCTACCCCTACAGTTTCGGTGTTGGCTACTGGAGCTGGTTTGTTGGTACGCGCCAGACGTTTCCAGAGCTTGCCGAAATGCTGAATCAATTCGGGGTTTTCTACATCACCCAAGCCTTTGCGCGCGACGATAACAATATCCCAACCAACCAGAGTGTCCTGGTGGAGGCGAAACGATTCGCGCATCAGACGCTTGAGGCGATTGCGCTCAACGGAGAGCTTTACGCTCTTCTTGCCGATCACCAACCCGAGACGGGGGTGATCAAGATCGTTGTTACGCGCAAGGAGCAGGAGATTTTTCCCCGGAACCTTGCCGGTGGGGGAGTCAAAGACTGCCTTGAAATGCCGGGGGGTTAGCAGACGCTTTTCCCGACTGAAGTCCTGACTCACCACCAGTACCGGATTATCAAACTGCCAGACGCGCACGACCTTTGGCGCGGCGACGCGACAGGACAGCACGGCCGTTCTTGGTGGCCATGCGAGCACGGAAGCCGTGGGTACGGGCGCGTTTGATGGTGCTTGGTTGGAAAGTACGTTTCATGGCGTTGTTACCTGGTTCGTCCACAACGGGCCGGAATGGCCCCCGTTTTAAGAGACCGGCGATTCTAGAGAAAGCAAGCCTCTAGGTCAATTTCCAACCAGCTTTTCCTTTAATTAGATATCTACCGCCCATCTGCCTTTTCTGTCCGCTCGGCTTTCCCTGGTCAGGGCATAGATATAAAAATAAAGAAGGAAGTTATTTAAAGCTTTTCTGTAAAGCTTATAAAAGCTAGGCAGGCCCTCATCTGTGGATAACTGCCTTGAGGCCATATTCCACCTGATGTACAGAGAATGACAACACGGGGGAGAAACGGTGCTCTGCCTGTGCTGCGCTGTCGGATAAGCTGTGTGTGGAATGGGTTGTTATCCACAGGCCAGTTACCCACATACTTTCGCCCCCACTTGTACAACGACCTTAGGTAGGCTTATCCACAGAGCTTATGCACATACCATTGGTCGCCTTTATTACCGTTAAGACGTTGATTTTGGCCGGCCTGTGATCAAGCTACATGTGGATAAGTGGGCGGCTCGCCGCTACAATGGCGGCTGTTTTTGCCTCACCGGCTTTCAACTTAGGGGATATCCGTGTCAGTGGAACTTTGGCAGCAGTGCGTGGAGCTTTTGCGCGAAGAGCTGCCTGCCCAGCAATTCAACACCTGGATCCGTCCGCTACAGGTCGAAGCCGAAGGCGACGAGTTGCGTGTCTACGCGCCCAATCGTTTTGTTCTCGACTGGGTCAACGAGAAGTACCTGAGCCGCGTTCTCGAATTGCTCGATGAACATGGCAACGGCCTCGCGCCTGTTCTCTCTTTATTAATAGGCAGCAAACGTAGCTCGGCGCCTCGCGCTGCGCCGAATGCGCCATTGGCCGCGGCTGCGTCGCAAGCCCAGGCGGCAGCAGCACCTGCTGTCAGTGCGCCGACGCCTGCACCAGTGCCCTCCAAGTCTTCTGCGCAAAAAAATGCAGTAGAGAATGAAGAGCCGTCTCGCGACAGCTTCGACCCGATGGCAGGCGCAGCCTCCCAGCAAGCCCCGGTCCGCGCCGAGCAGCGCACCGTGCAGGTCGAAGGCGCGCTCAAGCACACCAGCTACCTGAACCGCACCTTTACCTTCGAGAACTTCGTCGAAGGTAAGTCCAACCAGCTGGCTCGCGCCGCCGCCTGGCAGGTCGCCGACAACCCCAAGCACGGTTACAACCCGCTCTTCCTTTATGGCGGTGTTGGCTTGGGTAAGACCCACTTGATGCACGCTGTGGGTAACCACCTATTAAAGAAGAACCCGAATGCCAAGGTCGTGTACCTGCACTCGGAGCGCTTCGTGGCTGACATGGTCAAGGCCTTGCAGCTCAACGCCATCAACGAGTTCAAACGGTTCTACCGCTCGGTTGATGCGTTGCTGATCGATGACATTCAATTCTTTGCCCGCAAAGAGCGTTCCCAGGAAGAGTTCTTCCACACCTTCAACGCCCTGCTCGAAGGTGGCCAACAGGTCATCTTGACCAGCGACCGTTATCCGAAAGAAATCGAAGGCCTGGAAGAACGTCTGAAATCTCGCTTCGGCTGGGGCCTGACCGTTGCGGTAGAGCCGCCGGAGCTGGAAACCCGCGTTGCGATCCTGATGAAAAAAGCCGACCAGGCCAAGGTCGACTTGCCCCACGATGCGGCGTTCTTCATCGCTCAACGCATCCGCTCCAACGTGCGTGAGTTGGAAGGCGCGCTCAAGCGGGTCATCGCGCACTCTCACTTCATGGGCCGCGACATCACCATCGAGCTGATTCGCGAATCCCTGAAGGACTTGCTGGCACTGCAGGACAAACTGGTGAGTGTGGATAACATCCAGCGCACCGTGGCCGAGTACTACAAGATCAAGATTTCCGACTTGCTGTCCAAGCGCCGTTCGCGCTCGGTGGCACGTCCTCGGCAGGTGGCCATGGCGCTCTCCAAAGAGCTGACCAACCACAGCCTGCCGGAAATCGGTGATGTGTTTGGCGGACGCGACCACACTACTGTCTTGCACGCGTGCCGCAAGATCAATGAACTTAAGGAATCCGACGCGGATATTCGCGAGGACTACAAGAACCTGCTGCGTACACTGACCACTTGATGACACCAGCGCAGCTTATTAAGGCAAGGGACTAGACCATGCATTTCACCATTCAACGCGAAGCCCTGTTGAAACCCCTGCAACTGGTCGCAGGCGTCGTCGAGCGCCGACAGACCTTGCCGGTGCTTTCCAACGTATTGCTGGTAGTCGAAGGCCAGCAATTGTCCTTGACCGGTACTGACCTGGAGGTCGAGCTGGTTGGTCGTGTGCAGCTGGAAGAGCCCGCCGAACCCGGCGAGATCACCGTTCCGGCGCGCAAGCTGATGGACATCTGCAAAAGCCTGCCGAACGATGCGCTGATCGACATCAAGGTCGATGATGCGAAGTTGGTGGTCAAGGCCGGCCGCAGCCGTTTCACCCTGTCCACGTTGCCGGCGAATGATTTCCCGACAGTGGAAGAAGGCCCTGGCTCGCTGACCTGCAGCCTGGAGCAGAGCAAACTGCGTCGTTTGATCGAGCGCACCAGCTTCGCCATGGCCCAGCAGGACGTGCGTTACTACCTCAACGGCATGCTGCTGGAGGTGTCGGAAGGCATCATCCGCGCCGTGGCTACCGACGGTCACCGTCTGGCCATGTGCTCGATGCGCGCCGATATCGGTCAGCCGGACCGTCACCAGGTGATCGTACCGCGCAAAGGTATCCTTGAACTGGCACGCCTGCTCACCGAGCCGGAAGGCAACGTCAGCATCGTGTTGGGCCAACACCACATTCGCGCGACCACCGGTGAGTTCACCTTCACCTCCAAACTGGTTGACGGTAAATTCCCGGATTACGAGCGCGTGCTGCCTAAAGGTGGCGACAAGCTGGTACTGGGTGATCGTCAGGCGCTGCGTGAAGCGTTTAGCCGTACCGCGATTCTGTCCAACGAGAAGTACCGTGGTATTCGCCTGCAACTGGCCAATGGTCAGCTGAAAATCCAGGCGAACAACCCGGAGCAGGAAGAAGCGGAAGAAGAAGTGGGCGTCGACTATAACGGTGGTTCCCTGGAAATCGGCTTCAACGTGAGCTACCTGCTGGATGTACTGGGTGTGATGACCACCGAACAGGTTCGCCTGATTCTGTCGGACTCCAACAGCAGCGCCCTGGTACAGGAATCCGACAACGACGACTCGGCGTACGTTGTCATGCCGATGCGCCTGTAATCATGTTCAGCAGAAGCTAGATGTCCCTCAGTCGCGTCTCGGTCACCGCGGTGCGCAATCTGCACCCGGTGACCTTCTCCCCCTCCCCCCGCATCAATATCCTCCACGGCGCCAACGGCAGTGGCAAAACCAGCGTGCTGGAAGCCATTCACCTGCTGGGGCTTGCCCGATCCTTCCGCAGCGCTCGCTTGTTACCGGTGATTCAGTACGAGCAATTGGCGTGCACTGTGTTTGGCCAAGTCGAACTCGCTGAAGGTGGGCACAGCAGTCTGGGGATATCCCGTGATCGCGGCGGAGAGTTCCAGATTCGCATTGACGGGCAAAATGCACGCAGTGCTGCGCAGTTGGCAGAGATCCTGCCGCTGCAATTGATCAACCCCGACAGTTTCCGTCTGTTGGAAGGCGCACCAAAAATCCGCAGGCAGTTCCTCGACTGGGGAGTGTTCCACGTGGAACCGCGTTTCATGGCCACTTGGCAGCGCCTGCAGAAGGCCCTGCGGCAGCGGAACTCATGGCTGCGGCATGGTACACTTGACGCCGCTTCGCAAGCGGCCTGGGACCGGGAACTGTGCCTGGCCAGCGATGAAATAGATGAATACCGCCGTGCCTATATCAAAGCCTTGAAACCAGTCTTTGAACAGACCTTGAGTGAGTTGTTGGATCTTGAGGGGCTGACGCTGAGTTACTACCGTGGTTGGGATAAAGAACGTGAGCTGAGTGCAGTGCTCGCGACGTCCCTGCAGCGGGATCAGCAAATTGGCCATACCCAGGCCGGACCCCAACGGGCTGATTTGCGTCTTAGATTAGGTGCTCACAATGCCGCGGACATCTTGTCCCGTGGTCAGCAGAAGTTGGTGGTGTGTGCATTGCGTATCGCCCAGGGCCATCTGGTTAGCCAGGCCCGACGCGGTCAGTGTATTTATCTGGTGGATGACTTGCCGTCGGAGCTCGACGAGCAACACCGCCGCGCACTATGCCGCTTGTTGGAAGAATTACGCTGCCAGGTGTTTATCACCTGTGTAGACCACGAATTATTGAGGGAAGGCTGGCAGACGGAAACGCCAGTCGCTTTGTTCCACGTGGAACAAGGCCGTATCACCCAGACCCACGACCATCGGGAGTGAAGGCATGAGCGAAGAAAACACGTACGACTCGACCAGCATTAAAGTGCTGAAAGGTTTGGATGCCGTACGCAAACGTCCCGGTATGTACATTGGCGACACTGATGACGGTAGCGGTCTGCACCACATGGTGTTCGAGGTGGTCGACAACTCCATCGACGAAGCTCTGGCCGGTCACTGCGACGACATCAGCATCATCATCCACCCGGATGAGTCGATTACCGTGCGCGACAACGGTCGCGGCATTCCGGTAGACGTACACAAAGAAGAAGGCGTTTCGGCGGCAGAGGTCATTATGACCGTGCTCCACGCAGGCGGTAAGTTCGACGACAACTCCTACAAAGTCTCCGGTGGTTTGCACGGTGTAGGTGTGTCTGTGGTGAACGCCCTTTCCGAAGAGCTGATCCTGACCGTGCGCCGCAGTGGCAAGATCTGGGAACAGACCTACATCCACGGTGTTCCAAAAGAGCCGATGAAAATCGTCGGTGACAGCGAAACCACCGGTACGCAGATCCACTTCAAGCCATCGGCAGAAACCTTCAAGAATATCCACTTCAGCTGGGACATCCTGGCCAAGCGGATTCGTGAACTGTCCTTCCTTAACTCCGGTGTGGGTATCGTCCTCAAGGACGAACGCAGCGGCAAGGAAGAGCTGTTCAAATACGAAGGCGGCCTGCGTGCGTTCGTTGAATACCTGAACACCAACAAGACTGCGGTCAACCAGGTGTTCCACTTCAACATCCAGCGTGAAGACGGCATCGGCGTGGAAATCGCCCTGCAGTGGAACGACAGCTTCAACGAGAACCTGTTGTGCTTCACCAACAACATTCCTCAGCGCGACGGTGGTACTCACTTGGTGGGTTTCCGTTCCGCACTGACGCGTAACTTGAACACCTACATCGAAGCCGAAGGCTTGGCCAAGAAGCACAAAGTCGCCACCACCGGTGACGATGCGCGTGAAGGCCTCACCGCGATTATCTCGGTAAAAGTGCCGGATCCCAAGTTCAGCTCCCAGACCAAAGACAAGCTGGTGTCTTCCGAAGTGAAGACTGCCGTGGAACAGGAGATGGGCAAATACTTCTCCGACTTCCTGCTGGAGAACCCGAACGAAGCCAAGCTGGTCGTCGGCAAGATGATCGACGCCGCACGTGCCCGTGAAGCCGCGCGTAAGGCCCGTGAGATGACTCGCCGTAAAGGCGCGCTGGATATCGCCGGCCTGCCAGGCAAACTGGCTGACTGTCAGGAGAAGGACCCTGCCCTCTCCGAACTGTACCTGGTGGAAGGTGACTCTGCTGGCGGTTCCGCCAAGCAGGGTCGTAACCGTCGCACCCAGGCCATCCTGCCGTTGAAAGGTAAGATCCTCAACGTCGAGAAGGCTCGCTTCGACAAGATGATTTCTTCCCAGGAAGTCGGCACCTTGATCACGGCATTGGGCTGCGGTATTGGCCGTGACGAGTACAACATCGACAAACTGCGTTACCACAACATCATCATCATGACCGACGCTGACGTCGATGGTTCGCACATCCGTACCCTGCTGCTGACCTTCTTCTTCCGTCAGTTGCCGGAGCTGATCGAGCGTGGCTACATCTACATCGCTCAGCCGCCGTTGTACAAAGTGAAAAAGGGCAAGCAAGAGCAGTACATCAAAGACGACGACGCCATGGAAGAGTACATGACGCAGTCGGCCCTTGAAGATGCCAGCCTGCACTTGAACGACGAAGCACCGGGCATTTCCGGTGAGTCGCTGGAACGTCTGGTAAACGACTTCCGCATGGTGATGAAGACCCTAAAGCGTCTGTCGCGCCTGTACCCTCAGGAACTGACCGAGCATTTCATCTACCTGCCGGCCGTCAGCCTTGAACAGTTGGGCGATCACGCAGCGATGCAAGATTGGCTGGCTCAGTACGAAGTGCGCCTGCGTACTGTCGAGAAGTCTGGCCTGGTGTACAAAGCCAGCCTGCGTGAAGACCGTGAACGTAACGTCTGGCTGCCAGAGGTCGAGCTGATCTCCCATGGCCTGTCGAACTACGTCACCTTCAACCGCGACTTCTTCGGCAGCAATGACTACAAGACCGTGGTGACCCTGGGCGCTCAACTGAGCACCCTGTTGGACGACGGCGCTTATATTCAGCGTGGCGAACGCAAGAAGCAGGTCAAGGAATTCAAGGAAGCCCTTGATTGGCTGATGGCGGAAAGCACCAAGCGCCACACCATCCAGCGATACAAAGGTCTGGGTGAAATGAACCCGGATCAGTTGTGGGAAACCACTATGGACCCGGCACAGCGCCGCATGCTGCGTGTGACCATCGAAGACGCCATTGGCGCGGACCAGATCTTCAACACCCTGATGGGTGATGCGGTCGAGCCTCGTCGTGACTTCATCGAAAGCAATGCCCTGGCGGTGTCCAACCTGGACTTCTGATCCCGGTAAGCCTGCCAAACTAAAAAGGCCAACGCTTAGCGTCGGCCTTTTTTATTGGGTAACAGTCAGCGAAATTGAAAATGCTCCACGTGGAACATCAGCGTAATCAGCCTTGAGAAGCTGCCGCCACACTCTCCAATCGATACCCATACCCATAGATCGTCAGCAGCTGCCAACCCCGATCCGCCGTCAGCCCCAGCTTGTTTCGTAGCCGGTAGATATGCGTATCCAGCGGCCGTGAAGACACCATTTCTTCATGGGTCCAGAACCGCTCGTAGAGGTATTCGCGAGAAAGGGGGCGTGCCAGGTTGGCAAACAGACAGCTAGCCAAACGGTACTCACGCTCCGTGAGGTTGATGGGTTCACCCGCGCGGGTCACGGTCAATTCAGCATCATCAAAGGTCAAGTCATTGAAACTCTGCACTTCGTGGGTGGCAGACTTTTGCAGGCCATGCCGACGTAGAACCGCCGCGACCCGTGCTTTCAGTTCATTAGGACGGAAAGGTTTGCTGACGTAATCATCGGCGCCACTGTTGAGCGCGGTGACGATGTCGCTCTCGGCATCACGGCTGGTGAGCATGATGACGGCGGGCGGCGACTCCATGTGTTCGCGGGTCCAGCGCAGCAATGCGATCCCGGTGATGTCCGGCAATTGCCAGTCGAGTATCAGCAGGTCGAAGGTTTCCCGGCGCAGTTGGCGGAGCAGGTCTTCTCCACGTTCGAAGCAATGCAGGGACCAGGGCTGTTCGGTGGTGCTGGGGATTTGTCGCAGTGTCTGTTCCACCCGGCGCAGTTCGGCGGGCTCGTCATCCAGTATTGCGACACGCATGGGTGGGTCCTTTCATTTGAAGAGTGCGGCAGCCGTCGGCCAGTGTTTGAATCTGAAGAATTGTGCGCAGATTCATCGACCCCTCGGATCTCTCTATACGCTGGGATCAATGAGCGGTTAACCCATTGAAAGTCCTCGATACCAATGTGGGAAAGATACCGGCTCCTGACGCTGAGGAAAAGGATCAGCCGACGCATGCGCTGCCGTAAACTCTTGTGCACTGATGTCCGATATCCGCTGGGATTGGCAGCGCCCCCACCGACAGAGCCTTTATGAACATCCAGCAGAAAACTTTTCCAGCATGCCGAAAATGAGCTTCACTGGGCTCAAAGCCTCGTTCTTCACGTGCGCTTGTCGGCTTACGACGAAAACGGCCTTGAGGGAGAAACCGGGGTCTATGACATCTTCTACTACACACCCACTGCTCAGGTGCGTTGACCGATGATGCTCTGGGGCAAGGCCGAGAAACGCCAACCCACCCATGCTCAGCGCTTGTTCCACGGACTGGTGCGCGAGTGGTTGTGGATAGGTTTGCTGCTGCTGCCTATCACCGCCTACCTGTCGCTGAGCCCTGGCCTTGCCTTGAATAATCCGTTGTACGACAGCCTGCGTCGCCTCACGCCACTGCCAGTCGATCCGCGTGTCTTGCTGGTGACGATCGATGACTCCAGCCTGAAAAAGCTCGGCCGATGGCCTTGGCCACGCAGCGTGCACGCCGACCTGATCGACCGCCTGAGCGCCGCGCAGCCCGCAGGCATTTTGTTCGATGTGATCTTCAGTGAGCCTGGAGATCCTGCCAATGACAAACGCCTGGCCGAGTCGGTCTGTAACGCTGGCAATGTCTTGCTGCCTCTGGTGCGTGAAGGGGCTGCGAACTATAGCCAGCCGGACACGCAGGTGATGCCGCTGCTCAAATGCGCCAAAGGCTTGGGCCATATCAATGTTGAAGCGGACAGCGATGGCGTGGTCCGCAGCCTCTACCTGCGCGAAGGCCCGGCCGAGGCCACGGCGCCGCAATTGGCCTGGTTGGCCTATGAGATGAGTGGCGAGTTGTCCGAAATGCCGGGTGAGCCTCTGCAATCGCTCACTGAGCACTGGCATCGGGAACACGCTATTCGCATCCCGTTTATTGCCACCCATACCCATTTTCCCAGCGTGTCCTACGCCAGCGTACTACGCGGTGAAGTCGCTCCCGAGCAACTGCGTGGTCGTCTGATTCTAGTGGGGTCGACAGCATCCGGTATGGGCGATCGTTTCGTCACACCTGTGTCTTCAACGATTGGCACCACGGCAGGCGTAGAGATCCAGGCCAACGTGCTGAATGGCTTGCTTCAAGGCCGCAGCATCGTTGATCTGCCTGGCTGGCTCGCGGCCTTGATGGCGACCTCGTTGGTGGCATTGCTACTGGGCCTGCTGCTCTATCGCCCACGCTATGCGTTATGGATGACGCTGGGCTGCATGGCCGTCGCATTACTCGGTTCCCTGGCCCTGTTGCGCCTGGGGCACTGGTGGTCGCCTGCGGCCTGTCTGATTGGCTTGCTGCTCAGTTACCTGATCTGGAACTGGCGCCGCCTCAGTGTGATCCTCGCCTACTTCGGCTGGGAACTGGCACGTCTGGACAACGAACCCAAAGTCCTGCCCGAACGCCGCCGTGCACCCGCCAGTAAAGGCGACGTGCTGCAGGCGCGTATCTTTGCCCTGGAGCAAGCTGTAAGCCGTACGCGTGACACACGGCGCTTTATGGCCGATGGCCTGGAGTGCCTGCCGGTGGCGACGCTGATTACCGATCCCAAGGGCAATATCCTGCTGGCCAACCGCATTGCGCGGGAAGTTTTCGGTAATGAGCTGGTTACCCATAACCTGCTGGAGCAGCTGGCCGATCTGGGCTACCCGCCGCTGCACAATGGCGTGCGCCCTGCCCTATCAGTGCTGGAGCTTGTGGAATTCCGAGACATCCACCAACGCAGCCTGCGCATGGAGCTTGCACCCTTGCTGCCGGCTGAAGGCGACGTCGCCCTCGGTTGGCTGCTGAGCCTGACGGATTTGAGTAAGGAGCGCGAAGCCCAGCAACAC
This sequence comes from Pseudomonas reactans, assembly GCF_013387025.1. Taxonomy (NCBI): domain Bacteria; kingdom Pseudomonadati; phylum Pseudomonadota; class Gammaproteobacteria; order Pseudomonadales; family Pseudomonadaceae; genus Pseudomonas; species Pseudomonas reactans. The sequence goes on from NZ_JACAQP010000042.1 coordinate 134,728, forward strand.
CGCGAGACGATGTTGCGGTTTCTCTCTCACGACCTGCGCGCCCCCCATTCAGCGATCCTTGCGCTGCTGGATGTGCATAACGGTGAATCCCCAGTTTTTGCCCAAATCGAACAGCAGGTTCGTCGGGCCTTGGGCCTCACCGAATCCTTCGTGCAACTGGCGAAAGCCGAGGCTGACGGTTACCAGTTCCAGCCGACGCTGTTTGCCATGCTGGTCATGGATGCCTTTGACCAAGTGGCGCTGATTGCCCAGCTCAAGGGGATTCATCTGGTTCACGACTTGGACGAGGCGGATGAAGGCATGGTGTCGGCTGATCAGTCACTGCTCACGCGGGCGTTGTTCAATGTGCTGGAGAACGCCATCAAGTATTCACCTTCCGGGACGACCGTGAGGTTGAGGCACAGCAGTGCAGAAGGCTGGTTGGAGTGCGGTATCAGTGACCAGGGCCCGGGGATTGCTGCAGAGGACCTGCCGGAGCTGTTCAGCCAGTACCGTCGCTTCGATTCGGCCCAGGGCAGCGAAGGCTTGGGGTTGGGGCTGACGATGGTCAAGGCCGTGGTAGAGCGTCACGGTGGTCACATCGTTTGCGAAAGTGTGGTGGGTAAAGGCACCACATTCAGCATTCGACTGCCGTTGCTGGAAGACTGAAAAACGTACTTTATGCTGTGCATAAAAAACCGGTCGCAAGGACCGGTTTTTTTATGCGAAAAAAACTTATGCACCTTTTCCGCGATTTTATGAGCTTGGGAAATATGTAGGTAAATCAGCTTCTTATAAGACAAAAAAGCTGATTCGCCAACAAACCGTGCACAGGTTATCCACAGATGCTCAGATGACCGGCGTGTCGACTACAACCGGCTCCGGCGGCAGCGAACCCATGGCCCGTTGCTGGGCTTCATTCCACGCCTGGGCACGGTCATTCAACGCGGCGATGGCGCGAGGTCCTTCACCTTCGGCGTACATCGGTTCGCCAATCACCACGGTAATGGTGCCTTCGCGTTTAGCCCAGCCGGTCTTTGGCCAAAACTTGCCGGCGTTATGCGCAATTGGCAGCACCGGCAGATGCGCGTTGACCGCCAATGCTGTACCCCCGCGTGAGAACTTACCTACCGTGCCGTAGGGCACACGTGTGCCTTCGGGGAAGATCAGCACCCAAACACCATCCTTGAGCAGCTCGTCGCCCTTCTTGGCCACGTGCTTGAGCGCGGCCTTGGGGTTATCACGGTCGATGGCGATCGGACGCAGCATGGCCATGGCCCAGCCGAAGAACGGCACGTACAACAGCTCACGCTTGAGCACCTGGCTCAGCGGCGAGAAGTACGCCGACAGGAAGAACGTCTCCCAGGTGCTCTGGTGGTTCGACAGAATCACGCAAGGCTGGTCCGGGACATTTTCCGCACCCTTGACCTCGAAACGGATGTTCAGGAACACCTTGGTCAGCCACAACGCGCAGCGGCACCAGTAGACGTTGATAAAGCGATAGCGCGCCTTGAATGGCAAAAAGGGCGCAATAAAAAAGCTCAGGGTGCACCAGAGAAACGAACTGGTGCCCAGCAGCAGGTAAAAGAAAAAGGTTCTGATGGCCTGCAAAATCGACATGGCGGCATTTACCGTTGCGGGACACGGCCCGCCTGCTAAAAGCGCACTCCCGAGCAATCCTTGTTCAGGAAGTCGAGGGTGGCTAGTTGTTGATAAGTTCTGCGGCAACGGCCGCCAGATCGTCAAAAATCAAGGTGCCTACCGGCAGGTTTTTCGCCTGGGTCTTTTCGCCTTTTCCGGTCTTAACCAAAACTGGCTGAGAGTCGACGGCTTTGGCCGCCTCCAGGTCACCGAGGCTGTCCCCGACGAACCATATCCCAGCTAACGGCACCTTGTAATGTTCTGCAATGGTTTTCAACATGCCCGGCTTGGGTTTGCGGCAATCGCAGCCCTCATCCGGCCCGTGGGGGCAATACACCACCAACCCCACCTGACCGCCCTGCTCGGCCACCAACGTGCGCAGGCGCGCGTGCATGGCGTCCAGGGTGTCGATGCCGTAGTAACCACGGGCGATGCCGGACTGGTTGGTGGCGATGGCCACCGTCCAGCCGGCTTTGCTCAACTGCGCGATGGCCTCGATCGAGCCGGGCAGTGGAATCCACTCCGCCACCGACTTGATGTAAGCGTCGGAGTCGTAATTGATCACCCCGTCCCGATCGAGAATCAGCAGTTTCAACATGGTCAGCTCAGCGTCGAAATGTCAGCGATATTGACGAACAAGCCACGCAGGCGCGCCAGCATGGCGTAGCGGTTTTTCCGCACGCCAGCATCGTCGGCATTGATCATCACGGCTTCAAAGAACGCATCCACCGGCTCACGCAAGGTCGCCAGGCGCGCCAGGGCTTCGGCGTAGTTACGCTCAGCGATCAACGGTTTCACCGCGTTCTCAGCCTTGGCGATGGCCGAGTTCAGCGAGAACTCCTTGGCATCGGCAAACAGGCCAGGGTCGACTTCTGCGTTGCCCAGGCCTTCGGCCTTGCTCAGCAGGTTCGACACACGCTTGTTCACGGCGGCCAGGGCATCGGCTTCCGGCAGTTTGCGGAAGGCCTGCACGGCTTGTACGCGCTGGTCGAAGTCCAGCGCCGAACCCGGCTGCAGGGCACGTACCGACAGGTACACCGACACATCCACGCCTTCGTCTTCGTAGCGCGCACGCAGGCGGTCGAACACGAACTCCAGCACTTGCTCGGCCAGGCCGGCTTGCTTGACCTTGGCACCGAACTGGCCGACGGCAAACACCACGGCCTGGGTCAGGTCGAGGTCGAGCTTCTTGTCGATCAGGATACGCAGCACGCCCAGGGCCGCACGGCGCAGGGCATACGGGTCTTTGCTGCCGGTTGGCAGCATGCCGATACCGAAGATACCCACAAGGGTATCCAGCTTGTCGGCGATGGCCACCGCAGCGCCGGTCAAGGTGCTTGGCAGTTCAGCACCGGCACCGCGCGGCATGTACTGCTCGTTCAGGGCCAGGGCCACATCGTCCGGCTCGCCGTCGTTGAGGGCGTAGTAGTAGCCGGCAACGCCTTGCATCTCCGGGAACTCGCCGACCATCTCGGTGGCCAGGTCGCACTTGGACAGCAGGCCTGCACGCGCAGCCCAGGCCGAATCGCCACCAATGCGTGGCGCAATGTAGGCGGCCAGCTTGGAAACCCGCACAGCCTTGTCGTAGACGCTGCCGAGTTTTTCCTGGAACACCACGTTCTGCAGGCGCAGGTTAAAGTCTTCCAGCTTCTGCTTCTTGTCTTGCTTGAAGAAGAACTCGGCGTCAGTCAGGCGCGGGCGAACGACTTTCTCGTTACCGGCGATGATCTGCTGCGGGTCCTTGCTTTCGATGTTGGCCACGGTGATAAAGCGCGGCAGCAACTTGCCGTCCACGTCCAGCAGGCAGAAATACTTCTGGTTGTCCTGCATGGTGGTGATCAGGGCTTCTTGCGGCACATCGAGGAAACGCTCTTCGAACGAACACACCAGCGGTACCGGCCATTCAACCAGCGCGGTCACTTCGTCGAGCAGGCTTGGCGGCACGATGGCGGTGCCTTCCTGCAGGCGGGCCAGCTCTTCGGTACGCTTGCTGATCAGCTCGCGACGCTCGTTGGCATCGGCCAGCACGTAAGCAGCACGCAGGTCGGCGGCGTAGTTGGCCGGCGAGGTGATGCGTACAGCTTCAGGGTGATGGAAGCGGTGGCCGCGGGAATCACGACCGGCTTTCTGGGCAAGGAGGGTGCAATCGATGACCTGGTCACCGAGCAGCATCACCAGCCACTGGGTCGGACGTACGAACTCTTCCTTGCGAGCGCCCCAGCGCATGCGCTTGGGGATCGGCAGGTCGTTCAACGAGTCTTCAACGATGGTCGGTAACAGGCTGGCGGTCGGCTTGCCGGTGATGACCTGGCTGAAACGCAGTTTCGGGCCGCTCTGGTCGATCTCGCTCAGCTCGACGCCACACTTCTTGGCAAAGCCAAGGGCGGCCTGAGTCGGGTTGCCTTCGGCATCGAAAGCCGCCTGGCGCGGTGGGCCGTCGAGGTTGATGCTGCGGTCCGGCTGCTGGGTTTCCAGCGCGGTCAGCAACACGGCCAGGCGACGCGGCGCGGCGTAGACTTTTTTCGCGGCGAATTTCAGGCCAGCGGTCTGCAGGCCTTTTTCGATACCGGCCAGGAACGCATCGGCCAGGGTGTTCAGTGCCTTGGGTGGCAGCTCTTCGGTGCCCAGTTCAACCAGGAAATCTTGAGCACTCATTGTGCAGCCTCCAGCTTAGCCAACACTTCATCACGCAGGTCCGGGGTTGCCATCGGGAAGCCCAGCTTGGCGCGAGCCAGCAGGTAGGCTTGGGCGACGGAACGCGCCAAGGTGCGTACACGCAGGATGTACTGCTGGCGCGCGGTGACCGAGATGGCACGGCGGGCATCCAGCAGGTTGAAGGTATGGGAGGCCTTCAACACCATTTCATAGCTTGGCAACGGCAGCGGCTGGTCGAGTTCGATCAGCCGCTTGGCTTCGCTTTCATAGAAATCGAACAGTTCGAACAGCTTCTCGACGTTGGCGTGTTCGAAGTTGTAGGTGGACTGCTCCACCTCGTTCTGGTGGAACACGTCGCCGTAGGTCACCTTGCCGAACGGGCCGTCAGCCCACACCAGGTCGTAGACCGAGTCCACGCCTTGCAGGTACATGGCCAGGCGCTCCAGGCCGTAGGTGATTTCGCCGGTCACCGGGTAGCACTCGATGCCGCCCGCTTGCTGGAAGTAAGTGAACTGCGTCACTTCCATGCCGTTGAGCCAGACTTCCCAGCCCAGGCCCCAGGCGCCCAGGGTCGGCGATTCCCAGTTGTCTTCGACAAAACGGATATCGTGGACCAGTGGGTCGAGGCCCACGTGCTTGAGCGAGCCCAGGTACAGTTCCTGGAAGTTGTCCGGGTTCGGCTTCAATACCACCTGGAACTGGTAGTAGTGCTGCAGACGGTTCGGGTTTTCGCCGTAGCGGCCATCAGTCGGGCGACGACTGGGCTGCACATAAGCGGCGTTCCAGGTTTCCGGGCCGATGGCCCGCAGGAATGTAGCGGTGTGGAAAGTGCCGGCGCCTACTTCCATATCGTAGGGCTGAAGTACCACACAACCTTGCTCGGCCCAGTATTGCTGGAGGGCGAGGATCAAGTCTTGGAAGGTACGCACGGCTGGCGTAGGCTGGCTCACGAAATTCACCTGTTACTTGGGCTGCGATTTAAAGAGCGGGAGTATACCCGATTCGGCCGCGCCACCATCCCCTGGAGCCTTATGCCACGCTGCTTTTGGTGTTCTGAAGATCCGCTGTACATGGCTTATCACGATCAGGAGTGGGGAACGCCGCTGCGCGATGCGCAGGGTTTGTTCGAGTTACTTTTACTCGAAGGGTTCCAGGCGGGCCTTTCCTGGATCACCGTTTTACGCAAACGCGAGCATTATCGAAAGGTCTTGTTTGGTTTTGATGCTCAGCGGTTGGCGCGGTTGACCGATGCTGAGATCGAAGCGCTGATGCAGGATCCGGGCATCGTGCGCAATCGCCTGAAGCTCAACGCCACCCGCCGCAATGCCGCCGCCTGGCTGGCGCTGGAGGACCCGGTGGGGCTGCTCTGGTCCTTTGTTGGTGGCCATCCCAAGGTCAATCACTTCAAGGACCGCAGCGAAGTGCCGGCGATTACACCCGAGGCCGAAGCCATGAGCAAAGCCCTGAAAAAAGCCGGTTTCACCTTCGTCGGGCCGACCATTTGCTACGCGTTCATGCAGGCCTCGGGCATGGTCATGGACCACACTCAGGACTGCGACCGTTACGCGGACTTGGTCAACGCCGGTTAGAATGCCGGCTTTGCGCACCACACACGATCAGGAGTGACCTGTGGAAAAGTTGAAAGGCGCCTTGCTGGTAGGCGCTCTCCGGTTGTTTGCCCTGCTGCCCTGGCGCGCTGTCCAGGCGGTCGGCACGGCGATTGGCTGGATCATGTGGAAAACCCCCAACCGCTCCCGCGACACGGTGCGGATCAACCTGTCCAAATGCTTCCCGGACATGGACCCCGCCGAGCGTGAAGCTTTAGTCGGCCGCAGCCTGATGGACATCGGCAAGTCCCTGACCGAAAGCGCCTGCGCCTGGATCTGGCCGGCCCAGCGTTCCATTGACCTGGTGCGTGAAGTCGAAGGCCTGGAGGTACTGCACGAAGCCCTGGCCTCGGGCAAAGGCGTGGTCGGCATCACCAGCCACCTGGGCAACTGGGAAGTGCTGAACCATTTCTATTGCAGCCAGTGCAAGCCGATCATTTTCTACCGGCCGCCCAAGCTCAAGGCGGTTGACGAATTGCTGCGCAAGCAGCGCGTGCAACTGGGCAACCGCGTGGCGGCGTCGACCAAGGAAGGCATCCTCAGCGTGATCAAGGAAGTGCGCAAGGGCGGCCAGGTGGGCATCCCGGCGGATCCTGAGCCGGCGGAATCCGCAGGGATCTTCGTGCCGTTCTTTGCCACCCAGGCGCTGACCAGCAAGTTCGTGCCGAACATGCTCGCCGGCCACAAGGCCGTGGGCGTGTTCCTGCACGCCCTGCGGCTGCCGGACGGTTCGGGTTACAAAGTGATCCTGGAAGCGGCGCCGGAAGACATGTACAGCACCGACACTGCTACGTCCTGTGCGGCGATGAGCAAGGTGGTGGAGCGTTATGTCGGCGCTTATCCGAGCCAGTACATGTGGAGCATGAAGCGCTTCAAGAAACGCCCGCCGGGTGAAGCGCGGTGGTACTGACGGCTACCCGCACACTGTAGGAGCGAGCTTGCTCGCGAAGATCTCTAACGATAACGCGTACACGCTGAATGCTCGCGGTGCTTTTGAGTTCTTCGCGAGCAAGCTCGCTCCTACAGTTGTTTTTCCAACTTCTTGAGAAATACGGTCATCTCTTTCTCGGCCTGTTTGTCGCCATGGGCCTGGGCCGCTTCGATGCCCTTCTCCCACGCCAGCCGCGCCGCCGCACGATCTTCCAGCCCCAGCTGTGCCTTACCCAACAACTTCCACGCCGCCGAATACTTCGGATCGAACTCCACGCATTTCTGCAGATGCTCGGCCGCCTTGGCGTTGTCCTTCAGGTCCAGATAACCCTTGCCCAAACCAAAACGCAGCAGTGAGTTATCCACACCCTTGGCGAGCATTTTTTCCAGGGATTCGAGCATGCAGGCGTACTCCGTTGTGTCAGAAAAAGCTCAGGCCCACGTGGAACAGTTTCTCCACATCGCGGATATGTTTCTTGTCCACCAGGAACAAGATCACATGGTCCCCGGTTTCGATCACCGTATCGTCGTGGGCAATGATCACCTCTTCGTCGCGAATGATCGCGCCAATGGTGGTGCCCGGCGGCAAGCCGATATCGCGGATGGCCTTGCCGATCACCTTGCTCGACTTTGAGTCGCCATGGGCAATGGCCTCGATGGCTTCTGCCGCACCCCGGCGCAGGGAGTGCACGCTGACGATATCGCCACGGCGTACGTGGGCCAGCAAGGTGCCGATGGTCGCTAACTGCGGGCTGATGGCGATGTCGATATCGCCGCCCTGGATCAGGTCCACGTAGGCGGGGTTGTTGATGATCGTCATCACTTTTTTCGCGCCCAGCCGCTTGGCCAGCAACGACGACATGATGTTGGCTTCGTCATCGTTGGTCAGTGCCAGGAAGATATCTGCGTCGGCGATGTTCTCTTCCATCAGCAGGTCGCGGTCCGAGGCACTGCCTTGCAGTACGACGGTGCTGTCGAGGGTGTCGGACAAATGCCGGCAACGTGCTTGACTCATCTCGATGATCTTCACCTGGTAGCGGCTTTCGATGGCTTCGGCCAAACGCTCGCCGATCTGCCCGCCGCCGGCGATGACGATGCGTTTGTAGGTCTCGTCGAGGCGGCGCATTTCGCTCATGACGGCACGAATATTCGCTTTGGCGGCGATGAAAAATACTTCGTCGTCGGCCTCGATCACCGTATCGCCCTGAGGCAGGATCGGGCGGTCACGCCGGAAAATCGCCGCGACGCGGGTTTCCACATTGGGCATGTGCTCGCGCAATTGGCGCAATTGTTGGCCCACCAGCGGGCCGCCGTAATAGGCCTTTACCGCGACCAGTTGCGCCTTGCCGCCGGCAAAGTCGATCACCTGCAAGGCGCCCGGAATCTCGATCAGGCGCTTGATGTAGTGGGTCACCACCTGTTCCGGGCTGATCAGCACGTCGACCGGAATCGCATCGTTGTCGAACAGCCCGGCGCGGGTCAGGTACGCCGCCTCGCGCACGCGGGCGATCTTGGTCGGGGTGTGGAACAGGGTGTGGGCGACCTGGCACGCGACCATGTTGGTCTCGTCGCTGTTGGTCACGGCCACCAGCATGTCGGCGTCGTCGGCACCGGCTTGGCGCAGCACCGTCGGGAACGACGCGCGGCCTTGCACAGTGCGGATGTCCAGGCGGTCGCCGAGGTTGCGCAGGCGCTCGCTGTCGGTGTCGACCACCGTGATGTCGTTGGCTTCGCTGGCCAAATGCTCGGCCAGCGTGCCGCCGACCTGCCCTGCCCCAAGGATGATGATTTTCATCCGGTCACTCCCTTAAAACCATTCAGCCGCGCGCGGCGGCGATCTTGATCAGTTTGGCGTAGTAGAAGCCATCGTGTCCGCCTTCTTGCGCGAGCAGTTGACGACCGTGGGGCTGCTTGATACCGGCCGAGGTGGCGAGGTCCAACTCCCGGGCGCCGCTGGTGCGGGCAAGGAAGGCTTCGATCACCTCGGTGTTTTCCGTTGGCAAGGTGGAACAGGTGGCGTAGAGCAGGATGCCGCCGACTTCCAGGGTCGGCCACATCGCGTCGAGCAGCTCGCCTTGCAGCACGGCCAGGGCGGCGATGTCGTCGGGTTGGCGGGTGAGCTTGATGTCCGGGTGGCGGCGGATCACGCCGGTGGCGGAACAGGGTGCATCGAGCAGGATGCGCTGGAACGGCTTGCCGTCCCACCAGGTGGCGGTGTCACGGCCGTCGGCAGCGATCAGCTCGGCGCTGAGGCCCAGGCGCGCCAGGTTCTCGCGCACGCGCACCAGACGCTTGGCCTCCAGGTCGACTGCGACCACACCGGCCAGGTCTTTTTCGACTTCCAGGATGTGACAGGTCTTACCGCCTGGCGCGCAGCAGGCGTCAAGCACGCGCTGGCCCGGCGCCAGGTCGAGCAGGTCGGCGGCCAGTTGCGCGGCTTCGTCCTGCACGCTGATCCAGCCCTCGGCAAAGCCCGGCAGGCTGCGCACGTCAGTGGCGGCTTCGAGCACGATGCCGTCGACGCTGTACATGCATGGCGTGGCGTTGATGCCGGCCTCGTTGAGCAATTGCAGGTAGGCGTCACGGCTGCGATGACGACGGTTGACCCGCAGGATCATCGGCGGGTGCGCATTGTTCGCTGCGCAAATGGCTTCCCACTGCTCAGGCCAGAACGCCTTCAGGGATTTTTGCAGCCAGCGCGGATGGGCGGTGCGCACGACGGGGTCATGTTCCAACTCGGCCAGCAGCGCTTCGCTTTCGCGTTGGGCGCGGCGTAGCACGGCGTTGAGCAGCGCCTTGGCCCAGGGTTTTTTCAGCTTGTCGGCGCAACCGACCGTTTCTCCGATAGCGGCGTGGGCGGGCACGCGGGTGTAGAGCAGTTGATAGAGGCCCACCAGCAGCAGCGCCTCGACATCCGCATCGGCCGCCTTGAATGGCTTTTGCAGCAACTTGGCCGCCAGTGCCGACAAACGCGGCTGCCAGCGTGCTGTGCCAAAGGCCAGGTCCTGGGTGAAACCGCGATCGCGGTCCTCGACCTTGTCCAACTGAGTCGGCAACGAACTGTTCAGCGAAGCCTTGCCTTGGAGGACGGCAGCGAGAGCCTTGGCGGCGGCCAGACGTGGGTTCATTGGGCGGCCCCGAGGAGAGTACCCACGGCAAATTTCTCACGACGGCTGTTGAACAAATCGCTGAAATTGAGCGCCTTGCCACCGGGTAGTTGCAGACGGGTCAGGCACAACGCCTGTTCACCGCAGGCGACCAACAGGCCGTCCTTGCTGGCGCCGATGATCTCACCGGGAGCGCCTTTGCCCTCGGCCAAGGTGGCGGCCAACACTTTCAAGGCTTCGCCGTTGAGCGTGCTATGGCAGATCGGCCACGGGTTGAAGGCGCGCACCAGGCGCTCCAGCTCCACGGCCGGGCGGCTCCAGTCGATGCGTGCTTCGTCTTTGTTCAGCTTGTGGGCGTAGGTGGCGAGGCTGTCGTCCTGCACTTCGCCTTCCAGGGTTCCGGCGGCCAGGCCGGCGATGGCCTGTATCACAGCAGGTGGACCCAGCTCGGCAAGGCGGTCGTGCAGGCTGCCGCCAGTGTCTTCGCCAGTGATGGGGGTGGTGACCTTGAGCAGCATCGGGCCGGTGTCCAGGCCTGCTTCCATGCGCATCACGGTCACGCCGCTTTCGCTGTCACCGGCTTCCACGGCACGTTGGATCGGCGCCGCGCCGCGCCAGCGTGGCAGCAGCGAGGCATGGCTGTTGATGCAACCCAGGCGCGGAATATCCAGCACCGCTTGCGGCAGGATCAAGCCGTAGGCCACCACCACCAGCAGGTCCGGCTTCAGCGCCGCCAGTTCGGCCTGGGCCTCGGCATTACGCAGGGTCGGCGGTTGCAGCACGGGAATGTTGTGCTCCAGCGCCAGTTGCTTGACCGGGCTCGGCATCAGTTTTTGCCCACGACCGGCCGGGCGATCCGGCTGGGTGTACACCGCGACGATGTCATAAGGGCTGGCAAGCAGGGCCTTGAGGTGTTCGGCGGCAAATTCGGGAGTGCCGGCAAAAACAATGCGCAGTGGCTCGGTCATGGGAGGTCTCGGTTAAAAGCAGTCACAAAAGAAAAAGGCTTGCCGCAGCAAGCCTTTGGAAGGGGGCATCAAGCTTGCTGGCGATGCTTTTTTTCCAGCTTCTTCTTGATCCGGTCGCGCTTGAGCGTGGACAGGTAATCGACAAACAGCTTGCCGTTGAGGTGGTCGCATTCGTGCTGGATGCACACTGCCAGCAGGCCTTCGGCAATCAGCTCGAACGGCTTGCCGTCGCGGTCCAGGGCCTTGATCTTCACGCGCAGCGGGCGCTCGACGTTCTCGTAGAACTCCGGCACGGAGAGGCAGCCTTCCTGGTATTCGCCCATCTCGTCGGTCAGTGGTTCGAACTCCGGGTTGATGTACACCATCGGTTCGCTGCGATCTTCCGACAGGTCCATGACCACGACGCGCTGATGCACGTTGACCTGGGTCGCGGCGAGGCCGATGCCCGGGGCTTCATACATTGTTTCAAACATGTCATCGACCAACTGACGAACCTTGTCGTCCACTACGGCCACCGGTTTGGCGATCGTGCGCAGGCGCGAGTCGGGGAATTCGAGGATGTTCAAAATAGCCATAAGCGTAATTGCTGCACATGTGAGGTAGAGGCAAATCGGCGTTGGGATGGACCCACACGACCGGTGTGAAACCCTTAAAAGCCGCGAAGGCCAAGGCGTTTCACGCGAACGCACATAATAAAGGAGATTCACCCCATGAGGAAATCGCTACTCGTCTTGCTGCTGTGGGCCCCGTTTTCCATGGCCCTGCTGCCCCAGCCCATCCAGCGCCTGGAACAACCGACGCAACAGGCTATCCAGCGATTCCTGCTGCATAACCGCATCCTTGATACACCCCAGGACCTGGACAACGCGCCGTACATCGTCGCAGCCGAGGCTGGTCGCGTGCTCGGCGCCAATGGCGAGCGGGTGTTCGCCAGGGGCGATCTGGACCCCTCCCAGCCCAACTACGGCATATTCCGGCGTGGCAAGGTCTACACCGACCCGCAGACCCGAGAGCTGTTGGGGATCAACGTCGACGACATCGGCACCGCCCGTTTTGTCACCGCAGGCGACCTCACTACCCTGGCTGTGCAGCGTGTTACCCAAGAGGTGCGTCCCGGTGACCGCCTGTTGCGTGCACAACCTCCCGCCGCGGCAGCCCTGGCAGTGTCGCCAACCACGTCGTTTATCGAAGGGCAGATCATCGATATCCCCAAAGGCGTGACCCAGATCGGCGTGCTGGATGCCGTAACCCTGGACAAAGGCCGTCGTGACGGCCTGGTCGAAGGCCAACTGCTCAGCGTGATCAAGGCCGGTGCCACCGTCCGCGACACCCTCACGGGCGCTCCGACAAAACTTCCTGATGAACACGCCGGCACCCTGCTGGTATTTCGCACGTACGAAAAGCTCAGTTACGGCCTGGTCCTTAAGGCCTCACGCCCACTGGCTGTGATGGACCGTTTCGAGACTGCCCATCAAAGACAATAAATAGCCTGCTAAATAAGTTACCAACAGAGTTATCCACAGCTTGTTACGGTCAAGGATGATCAGATGTATCCGACAAACAACCATGAAATATCTCCGTCAGAACTGGAAGCGCGTCTACGCTTGCACAGGCTGCCGGAATTGGGTCCGAAGCGTTTTCGTTTGTTGATCGAAGCGTTTGGCTCTGCCTCAAAAGCCATCAGCGCGCCTGCCAGCGCCTGGCGTTCGCTGGGGCTGCCGGCCATCAGCGCCGATGCCCGGCGCAGTCATGAAATTCGCGATGCTGCCAGCGAGGCTTTGGCCTGGCTGGCCTGCCCGGCCCAGCATTTGCTGATGTGGGACCAGCCGGACTACCCCGCGCTGCTTGCCCAGATCGATGACGCGCCGCCGCTGTTATTCGTCGCCGGTGACCCTGCAATCCTGGAAAAACCGCAACTCGCGATGGTGGGTAGTCGTCGTGCATCGCGTCCCGGCATGGACACGGCGGCAGCATTTTCGCGCAGTCTGGCGAGCGCCGGTTTTGTCATCACCAGCGGCCTTGCGTTAGGCATTGACGGTGCTGCCCATCAAGCGGCCTTGGATGTCGGAGGCCAGACAATCGGCGTGCTCGGCACCGGGCTTGAAAATTTTTATCCACAGCGCCATCGGCGGCTGGCAGCGGCGATGATTGAGCAAGGCAGCGCCGTGGTTTCCGAATTCCCCCTGGATGCGCCGCCCCAGGCGAGTAACTTTCCCCGACGCAATCGGATCATCAGTGGCCTGTCTCTGGGTGTACTGGTGGTGGAAGCCAGCATGGCCAGCGGATCGCTGATCACAGCGAAACTGGCGGCGGAGCAAGGGCGCGAGGTGTATGCGATCCCGGGTTCCATCCACCATCCCGGTGCTAAGGGATGCCACCAATTGATCCGTGACGGCGCGGTTCTAGTGGAGACGATCGAGCACATCCTGGAAGGTTTACGTGGCTGGCAGGCATTGTCCCGCCCAGCGCCGATGCCGGTTGTGCATCCGCTGGTGACGTTGCTGCACGCGGCGCCCCACACCAGTGAAGCCTTGGCGATTGCCAGCGGACGGCCGTTGTCCCAGGTGCTGGCGACGCTTACCGAACTGGAGCTGGAAGGTCAGGTCATCTGCGAAAGCGGGCGCTGGCTTGCGCGCTGCTAGGTTTTGTAAAGAAGATCGGTAAACTGCGCAGAGCTTTAGTCTGGAGAGTGAACAATGGTCAACCGGTGGCGTGTGCTGGAAACCGCACGAGAAATTCGCGCAGGCGCGGTGATTGCCTATCCAACCGAAGCGGTTTGGGGCTTGGGCTGCGACCCGTGGAACGAAGAAGCAGTAGACCGTTTGCTCGCCATCAAGAACCGTTCGGTGGACAAGGGCCTGATCCTGGTGGCGGACAACATCCGTCAGTTCGACTTTCTGTTCGAAGACTTCCCGCAGGATTGGATCGACCGCATGGCCAGCACCTGGCCGGGGCCGAACACCTGGCTGGTACCGCACCAGGATTTGCTGCCGGAATGGGTAACGGGTGTGCACGACACCGTGGCGCTGCGCGTGACGGACCATCCACTGGTGCGCGACTTGTGCTCGCTGGTGGGGCCGTTGATTTCCACCTCGGCCAACCCGCAGGGCCGCCCGGCGGCACGCACGCGGATTCGCGTGGAGCAATACTTCCGTGGCCAGGTGGACCTGGTGTTGGGTGGCGCCCTGGGTGGGCGCAAGAACCCGAGCTTGATTCGCGACTTGGTGACGGGTGAGGTCGTGCGGCCTTCGTAACGCGGTTGTGGCGAACGGGCTTCTTGTGGCAAGCCCGCTCGCCACAAGAAGCTCCCTCGCCACAAAGGTCGGTCAAGGCAGCAAAATGGTTGAGCCAGTCGTCCGCCGCCCCGACAACTCCGTCTGCGCCTTCGCCGCTTCCGCCAGCGCATACCGCTGGTTGATATCAATACGAACCTTGCCGCTCTTGATCATCGAGAACAGGTCATCCGCCATCGCCTGCAGGTTCTGCGGGTTGTTGGCGTAGGTCGCCAGGGTCGGCCGGGTGACGTACAGCGAGCCCTTGGCCGCCAGGATCCCCAGGTTCACCCCATCCACCGCGCCCGACGCATTGCCGAAACTCACCACCAGCCCACGTGGAGCCACGCTGTCCAGCGAGGTCAGCCAGGTGTCTTTGCCGACGCCGTCGTACACCACCGGGACTTTTTTGCCGTCGGTCAATTCCAGCACGCGTTGTGCGACGTCTTCCTTGCTGTAGTCGATGGTTTCCCAGGCGCCGAGGGATTTGGCCAGGGCGGCTTTTTCCGGCGAACTGACCGTACCGATCAGCTTCACGCCCAGGGCCTTGGCCCATTGGCAGGCCAGGGAGCCCACGCCACCGGCAGCGGCATGGAACAGGATGGTTTCGCCGCCCTTCAGTTCGTAGGTCTGGCGCAGCAGGTACTGCACGGTCAGGCCCTTGAGCATGGCACCCGCAGCTTGTTCGAAGCTGATGTCGTCCGGCAGGTGCACCAGGTTGGCGGCGGGCAGAACATGCAATTGGCTGTAGGCGCCCAACGGGCCACTGCCGTAGGCCACACGGTCGCCGACCTTGAATTGAGTGACTTCGCTGCCGACCGCGTCGACCACCCCAGCGCCCTCTGCGCCCAACCCCGATGGCAACGCGGGCGGTGCATACAGGCCACTGCGGAAATAGGTGTCGATGAAGTTCAGGCCAATCGCTTCGTTACGCACGCGAACCTGCTGCGGGCCGGGATCTGCCGGCGTGTAGTCCACATACTCAAGCACTTCGGGGCCGCCATGGGCGCTGAACTGGATACGTTTGGCCATCTGCACTTCTCCTGGGTTCGAATCGCGTAGCCCCCTATCGGACTCCTAAGCTTGATCTTCGTCAACTGCGGCGCAACCGGGTGCAGTGGTATCCTGTGCGCCCATTTGCCGCCGACGCCCAATGGCCTCGCGTAGCTTTGCCCGATTCAAGGTGATGCCATGACTACCCGCACCGAGGCTGTAAAGGCCTACCTGCTTGACCTGCAAGACCGCATTTGCAGCGCCCTGGAAACCTTCGAGACGGACACTCGCTTTATCGAAGACGCCTGGACCCGGCCTGCCGGCGGCGGCGGACGCACCCGTGTGATCGAAAACGGTTCGGTGATCGAAAAAGGCGGCGTCAACTTTTCCCACGTGTTTGGCAGCGGTCTGCCACCGTCCGCCAGCGCGCATCGGCCTGAGCTGGCCGGCCGTGGCTTTGAGGCCTTGGGGGTGTCGCTGGTGATTCATCCGCACAACCCACATGTACCGACTTCCCACGCCAACGTGCGCTTTTTCATCGCTGAAAAAGAAGGCGAAGAGCCGGTGTGGTGGTTCGGTGGTGGTTTCGACCTCACGCCTTACTATGGCAACGACGAAGACTGCATCCACTGGCACCGCGTGGCCGAGCAGGCCTGTGCGCCGTTCGGCCCGGACGTGTATTCGCGCTACAAAGCCTGGTGCGACACCTACTTCCACATCAAGCACCGCAACGAACCGCGCGGCATCGGCGGCCTGTTCTTCGATGACCTGAACGAATGGGACTTCGACACCTGCTTCGCCTTCATCCGCGCCATCGGCGACGCTTACATCGACGCCTACCTGCCGATCGTGCAGCGCCGCAAGGCCACCGCCTACACCGAGCAGCAGCGCGAATTCCAGGAATTCCGTCGCGGGCGCTACGTTGAGTTCAACCTGGTCTACGACCGTGGCACCCTGTTCGGCCTGCAATCGGGCGGGCGCACCGAGTCGATCCTGATGTCGTTGCCGCCGCAAGTGCGCTGGAGCTACGACTGGAAAGCCGAGGCCGGCAGCGAAGAAGCGCGCCTCACCGACTACTTCCTGCAAGACCGCGACTGGCTGGGCCTTACCGTGCCCAAGGCGGCTGTCTGATGGACCGCTATGTCGTGTTCGGCAACCCCATCGGCCACAGCAAGTCGCCGCTGATCCATCGCATGTTCGCCGAGCAGACCGGCGAGCAACTGGACTACAGCACCTTGCTGGCGCCGCTGGAGGATTTCACTGGCTGTGCCCGTGAGTTTTTTCAACAAGGCCGTGGCGCCAACGTCACCGTACCGTTCAAGGAAGACGCCTACCGCTTGGCCAACACCTTGACCGAACGCGCCCAACGCGCGGGCGCGGTGAACACCCTGAGTAAGCTGGCCGATGGCAGTCTGTTGGGCGACAACACCGACGGTGCGGGCCTGGTGCGCGACCTGACGGTCAACGCCGGGTTGAGCCTGCAAGGCAAACGCATCCTGTTGCTGGGCGCTGGTGGCGCGGTACGTGGGGCGTTGGAGCCGCTGCTGGCCGAACAACCTGCTTCGCTGATCATCGCCAACCGCACCGTGGAAAAGGCCGAAATGCTCGCTGAGTTGTTCGACGACTTGGGCCCGGTGTCCGCCAGTGGTTTCGACTGGCTGCGTGAGCCAGTGGATGTGATCATCAACGCCACCTCCGCCAGCCTGTCAGGCGATGTACCGCCGATTGCCGGCAGCCTGATCGAGCCAGGCAAGACGTTTTGCTACGACATGATGTATGCCAAGGAACCGACGGCGTTCTGCCGCTGGGCCGCTGAACAAGGCGCATCCGTGGCGATGGATGGCTTGGGCATGCTGGTGGAACAGGCGGCGGAAGCGTTCTTCCTATGGCGCGGTGTGCGCCCGGACTCGGCGCCCGTACTGGCTGAACTACGCCGCCAACTGGGCTGATACAGAACTAAATGTGGGAGCGGGCTTGCTCGCGAATGCGGTGGTTCAGCTAAGTAATTTTTGGCTGACATACCGCATTCGCGAGCAAGCCCGCTCCCACATTTTTAACTGCGTTCAATCCTGAAAATTGATAGGGCAGCTGTCAGCCCCTTCCAGCTTTTTCAACTCTTCTACTACCTGCGGCCTGGCCCGGCGCAATGTCAGGCTGCGCCCCAACCCCCGCAACCGCCGCGCTTCCTGGTGCAGCATCTCCACCCCGGAATAGTCGATAAAGTTGATCTGCTGCGCCTCGATCACCACCCGTTCGCCCTGCAGGCTTTGCAGGCGTACTTGCAGGTAGTGGCTGGCGCCGAAAAAGATCGAACCGCCCACGCGCAGCACATCTTCATCGCCATCGCGCCACTGCTGTACCCGTGGCTGCGAAGTGCGCTTGAGGTAGAAAAACAGCGACGCCAGCACCCCGGCGTAAATCGCTGTTTGCAACTCCAACAGCAAGGTGGCGACGCAGGTCAGGCTCATCACCACGAACTCGGCGCGACTGACGCGGAACAACGCGCGAATGCCGCGACGGTCCACCAGCCCCCAACTGATCAGCAAGATGCTCGCCGCCATGCTCGGGATCGGAATATGGGCGATCAATGCCGCGCCAAACAGCGCAAACAGTGCCACCCACAATGCGGAAAACACGCCCGCCAAAGGCGAACAGGCGCCCGCCTCGTAGCTGAGGCCGGAGCGTGTGAACGAACCGGCTGACAAATACCCGGAGAAAAATCCGCCAACGATGTTGGATAAACCCTGAGCCCGCACTTCCTGGTTGGCATCGAGCAATTGCTGCGAACGCGCCGACAGCGAGCGGGCAATCGACAAGCTGGTCACCAGCCCCAGCATGCCCACCGCCACGGCGCTCGGCAGCAGGCGCAGGATCACGTCCAGGTCCATGGGCAACGGGCTGAACGGCGGCAGTTTGCCGATAAACGAACTGACCAGCGCCACGTGGCCGAACATCGCCGGCCACAGCCACGCCACCAGGCTACCCAGCGCCAAGGCGATTAACAGGGTCGGCCAGCGTGGTACGAGGTATTTGAGCAGTGCACCCACCAGCAAGGTGCCGAGTCCGAGAACGAGGGACGCGTGGTCCCATTCACCGCTGTGGTGGATCAGTGTCAGCAGACTATTGATCGCCGTGGCCTGGCTCGGTAAATCCAGCCCCAGCATATTGGGCAGTTGCCCGAGCGCAATCACCACGGCGGCACCCAGGGTGAAACCGAGCACCACCGAATGGGAAACAAAATTCACCAGCGCGCCAAAGCGCAGCATGCCCAGCAGCCACTGGAAAACCCCGGCGAGGAAGGTGAGCAACAGGATCAGGGTGATGTAGTCCTGCGACCCCGGCACGGCCAAGGGGCTGACGCTGGCGTAGAGCACAATGGAAATCGCCGCCGTGGGGCCGCAGATCAGGTGCCAGGAGGAACCCCAGAGGCAGGCGATCAGCACCGGGATGATTGCGGCGTACAGGCCGTATTCGGGTGGGAGACCGGCAATCAGCGCGTAGGCAATTGACTGTGGCAAGGCGAGAACCGCGCCACTGAGGCCCACCATCGCATCCCGGCCGACGCTGGCGCGGGTCTGGCGCGGGAGCCAGGCGAGGAAGGGGAAGAGTGTATGGCGGTTGGGCCGGGGCATGGGGCGCTCGGAATACTGTAGGAGCGAGCTTGCTCGCGAAGAGGGGTAACGATAACGCGGGTTGTCTGAAAAGACGCGGCGTTTTCGAGTTCTTCGCTGGCAAGCCAGCTCCTACAAAGAGGAGTGTGATCTTCAGAGTTTGGCTTTTACGGCCGCCAGCGCGTCCTTGCCATCTACGGTCTTCACGCCCTCCAGCCATTTATCCAATACCGCCGGGTTGGCCTTGATCCACGCCTTCGCCGCATCGGCATTGCTGACCTTGTTGTTGGCCACCTCGGCCATGATGCTGTTTTCCATTTCCTGGGTAAAACTCAGGTTGGTCAGCAGTTTTCCTACGTTCGGGCAGGCCTGTGCGTAGCCCTTGCGGGTCAAGGTATACACGCTGCCGGTGTCACCAAAATATTTCTCGCCGCCCTTGAGGTAGTGCATTTTCAACTGCACGTTCATTGGGTGCGGGGTCCAGCCGAGGAAGGTCACGAATTTCTGCTTCTTAACGGCGCGCGACACTTCGGCGAGCATCGCTTGTTCGCTGGACTCCACCAACTTCCACTGGCCGAGCGCGAAGTCGTTCTTCTTGATGATTTCCTGCAACGAAATATTCGCCGGTGCGCCGGAGCCGATGCCGTAGATCTTCTTGTCGAACTTGTCGGCAAATTTGTTCAGGTCGGCAAAGTCATGCACCCCGGCGTCCCACACATAGTCGGGCACGGCGAGGGTGAACTCGGTGCCGTCGAGGTTCTTCGCCAATTGCACCACGTCGCCGTTGGCCACGAACTTGTCATAGAAGCCCTGCTGCGCCGGCATCCAGTTGCCCAGGAACACGTCTACCTGGCCATCCTTGAGGCCACCAAAGGTGATCGGCACCGCCAGGGTGTCGACCTTGGGTTTGTAGCCCATGCCCGTCAGCAGAAAACCGGTGATGGCATTGGTGGCCGCGATGTCGCTCCAGCCCGGATCGGCCATCTTTACCGTTTCACAACTGGCGTCTGCGTAAACATTGGCGCTTCCCAGCGCCAGGAGCCCCAGCATGACAGTCAACTTTTGCATGGCCTTCCCTCAATGTTATTGGTTTTGGCAGGGTTGTGGATAACGTGCCTTGCGCTCCAGGTCATCGAGGTCGATATGGTTGCGCATGTATTGCTGACTGGCGTCCACCAGTGGCTGGTGATCCCAGCTCTTCAGCTTGCCCAGGGTCAGTGCTTCAAACACCAGACGGCGGCGGCGTTGGCTGGCGAGCACCTGTTGGTGGATCGCCGGGATGTCCCATTTGGCCCGCGCCTCGTCCAGGAAGGCTGCAAACAGCGCCCGGTGTTGCGGCGACTGGCTGAGGTCTTCCTGCTCCCGTGGGTCGTTGTGTACATCGAACAGTAGACAAGGGTCGTCTTCGCTGTAGATGAATTTGTAGGCGCCCCGGCGAATCATCATCAGCGGGCTGATGGTGCCTTCGGCCATGTACTCGCCAAACACTTCGTCATGCCCGCCCTGCCCTTGCAAGTGCGGGACCAGCGAGCGGCCGTCCAGCGGCAGGCGCGGGTCCAGCTCGCCGCCGGCCAGTTCCACCAGGGTCGGCAGCAGGTCGGCGGTGGACACGGCTTTGCTCACGCGGCCCGCCGCAAACTGCCCCGGCGCACTGACCAGCAGCGGCACGCGGGCGGCCATTTCAAACCAGTGCATTTTGTACCAGAGGCCACGTTCGCCGAGCATGTCGCCGTGGTCGCCGGAGAACACGATGATGGTGTCGTCGGCCAGGCCGGTGTCTTCCAGGGTTTGCAGGAGTTTGCCGACGTTGCTGTCGATGTAGCTGCACGCGCCGAAATAGGCGCGGCGTGCGTCGCGGATCTTATCCACAGGCAGCGGCTTGTCCCACAGGTCGTAGACCTTGAGCAGGCGCTGGGAATGCGGGTCGAGATCGCCTTGCGCTGGCGTTGTAGGCAAAGGGATGTCGGCATCGTCGTACAGGTCCCAGAACGGTTTGGGAATGGTGTACGGGTCGTGAGGGTGAGTCATCGATACCGTCAGGCAGAACGGCTGGTCGCCGTCCTCGCGGATATGGTCGAACAGGTATTGCTGGGCCTTGAACACCACCTCTTCGTCGAAATCCAGCTGGTTGGTGCGCACACACGGCCCGGCCTGCAGCACCGACGACATGTTGTGATACCAAGTGGGGCGCACGTCCGGCTCGTCCCAGTTCACCGCCCAGCCATAGTCGGCGGGGTAGATGTCGCTGGTCAGGCGTTCTTCGTAGCCATGCAACTGGTCGGGACCGCAGAAGTGCATCTTGCCCGACAGCGCAGTGCGGTAGCCGAGGCGGCGCAAGTAGTGGGCGTAGGTCGGCACATCGGCGGGGAAGTCGGCGGCGTTGTCGTAAGCGCCGATCTTGCTCGGCAACTGGCCGCTCACCAGGGTGAAACGCGACGGCGCACACAACGGGCTGTTGCAATAGGCGGCATCGAACACCACGGCCTGCTCGGCGAGGCGACTCAGGTTGGGCAACTTGATAGGCGAAGAACCGTAGAACGGAAGCAACGGGGTGGCCATTTGATCGGCCATGATGAAAAGAATGTTCTTGCGCTTCATGATCTATCGGCATTCCATAGGCGGTGTTTATGCCAATGAGCATGCAGCCCACGAAAACTGGGGTAAAGCCCATGAAAAGCAATGTCTAGGATAAGCACAGCTTATGTATGAAGCCCTTGGTGACCTGTCCCTCGATTTGCTGCGTGCCTTCGAAGCCGCCGCACGCCATCGCAGTTTTACCGCCGCCGCGATGGAACTGGGCACCACCCAACCGGCCATCAGTCAACAGATCAAGCGTCTGGAGGAACAGTTGGCGATCCGCCTGTTTGATCGCATCTACCGGGGCATCGAACTGACCGACGCCGGCGCCCTGTTGTTCGAGCATGTGCAGGGCGGTTTGCAGGGCATCAACCAGGGCCTGAGCCTCATTACCCAGCAGGACCAGCATGAAGTGCTGCAAGTCGCCACCGACTTCGCCTTCGCCGCTTATTGGCTGATGCCGCGCCTGCATCGATTTCACCAGGCCAACCCGCAGGTCGATGTCAGCCTGGTGACCAGCGAGCGCAACCACGCCACCTTGCGCAGCGATATCGACGTGGCAGTGTTGTTTGGTGACGGCCGTTTCAAGCAGGGCGACAGCCTTTGGTTGTTCAATGAGGAAGTGTTCCCGGTGTGCAGCCCGCAGTGGCTCAAGGACCAGGCCACGCCGCTGACTGTGCAGAATTTGCACGATTTCCCGCTGCTGCACCTGCGCCAAGAAAACAACAGCCAGTGGTTCGACTGGAGCGGCGTGTTTCGCGAACTGGGCATCGCCAGCGTACCGACGCCGGGCCAACTGCGCTTCGACAACTACACCCTGTTGATCCAGGCGGCGATCGCCGGCAAGGGTGTGGCCATCGGCTGGCGCCATCTTGTGGATAACCTGCTGGAACAGGGCTGGTTGTGCCGGCCGGTCAGCGACACGGTGATCTCGCGCTTTGGCTATTACGTGGTGCAACCCCAGCGCAAACGTCGGGGGCAGTTGGTCGAGCGCTTCGTCGACTGGTTGGTGGCAGAACAAGCCAGCAGCGCCCAGTCGCTGACCGGGCTGGCTCTGCCGTCCATTGCGGTCTAGCATCGGGCGCATATTGGATCCGGAGTCCGCCATGCAACGTATCAAGGGCTACCACGCCCATATCTACTTCGACGCCAGCACGATCGAACAGGCGCGCAGCCTGTGCGAAGACGCCGCCAAACTTTTCCCGCTGCGCATGGGCCGTGTGCACGAACGGCCGGTGGGCCCGCACCCGGATTGGAGCTGCCAGCTGGCGTTCGATCCTGAGTACATCGGTGTGGTGCTGCCATGGTTGGTGATCCATCGCAACGGGCTGGTGGTGTTCCTGCACCCCGAAACCGGTGATGACCTGAAGGACCACACTGACTATGCCGTCTGGATGGGGGCGATGCGGGAGCTGAACCTGTCAGCCTTTTCTTAAATGCAGTCCCTAAATGTGGGATTGATATTTATATATTGAGACTTTCGTTCGCGTAGGTTTATATTCGCTGCATCCGCTCAGAACTCAGGTGAAGCGATGCAGGCGCAATTGATCGCGCTCGATTGGGGAACCAGCTCCCTTCGTGCTTATAAACTCGGCCCCGCAGGCACAGTGCTGGAACAGCGCTCGCTGGCGTGGGGCATCATGCATTTGCCCAGCGAGCCCCGGGACATTGTCGGTGTGCGTTGCAGCAACGGCTTCGAGTTGGCGTTCGACGCGGCGTGCGGGGATTGGCTCGACGCCGAGCCGGGGTTACCGGTGATCGCCTGTGGCATGGTCGGCAGCGCCCAGGGCTGGAGCGAAGCGGCCTATCGCAATACCCCGGTCGATGTCGCCAGCCTCGGCCAGGCGCTGCATCAGGTGCACAGCCTGCGCGGCGTGGACGTGCACATCGTGCCGGGCGTGATCGAGCAGGTCGGCTTGCCCAACGTGATGCGTGGCGAAGAAACCCAAGTGCTGGGCGTGCTGCAAGGGCTGGGCGCCGATGTGTTGATCGGCCTGCCGGGCAGCCATTCCAAGTGGGTCGAGGTGGTCGAGGGCTGTATCACGCATTTCGATACCTTCATGACCGGCGAACTGTTTGCGGTGTTGAGCAAACACAGCATCCTTGGGCGTACTCAGCTGCCGTCCGAACAATTCCAGGTCGAAGCCTTCGACCGAGGCGTGCACGTGGCGCTTTCCGAAGACGGCCAGCGCGGCGTGCTGTCCACCTTGTTCAGTGCCCGCACCCTGGGGCTCACCGGCGAACTCGCGCCTGACCAGCAGCCCGATTACCTCTCCGGCTTGCTTATCGGCCATGAACTCGCCGGTCTGCCCGACAACGCCAAACACAAGCCGATCATCCTGGTCGGCGCCGCGCCCCTTTGCGCCCGTTATCAACGTGCCCTCGCCCTTTGCGGCTTTGCCCACGTCAGCCTGGCGCAGGAAGCCACCGAGCGCGGCCTGTGGCAACTGGCCGTGGCGGCCGGGCTCACTCAACCTGTATTGGAGGCCTGACATGCTCAAGCAAGCACTCGCGCAAAACGGTTTGATCGCCATCCTGCGCGGCATTCGCCCGGACGAAGCCCAGGCTGTCGGCCAAGTGCTGTACCAGGCGGGGTTTCGGGTGATCGAAGTCCCGCTGAATTCGCCCGACCCTTACACCAGCATCCGCACCCTGCGCGACAGCCTGCCCGCTGATTGCCTGATCGGTGCTGGCACGGTGTTGACGCCGGAGCAGGTTGAGCAAGTGAAGGCTGCCGGCGGACAGGTGATCGTCATGCCCCACAGCGATGCCAAGGTATTGCGCGCCGCCAAAGCCGCGGGCCTGTTTCTGTCGCCGGGCGTGGCCACGCCGACCGAAGCCTTCGCCGCACTGGCCGAAGGTGCCGACGTGCTGAAGCTGTTCCCCGCCGAGCAAATGGGCCCTTCGGTGATCAAGGCGTGGCTGGCGGTATTGCCAGCCGGCACCTTGCTGCTGCCGGTGGGCGGCATCACCCCGGACAACATGCAGGTCTTCACCGACGCCGGCGCCAAAGGTTTCGGGCTGGGTTCCGGGTTGTTCAAACCGGGTATGACCGTGGATCAGGTAGCGAGCCGCGCCCAGGCTTATGTCGCCGCCTGGAAAGCCCTCAGCTGAATCAAAGTTTCGCGCCCACAGGCGCCGCATCTATAAGAGAGATAACAGATGAAAATCACCAAACTGACGACCTTTATCGTCCCGCCGCGCTGGTGCTTCCTCAAGGTCGAGACCGACCAGGGCGTGACCGGCTGGGGTGAGCCTGTTGTAGAAGGCCGCGCCCACACCGTGGCCGCTGCCGTTGAAGAACTGTCCGACTACCTGATCGGCAAAGACCCACGCAATATCGAAGACATCTGGACCGTGCTCTATCGTGGCGGCTTCTACCGCGGCGGCGCCGTACACATGAGCGCCCTCGCCGGCATCGACCAGGCGCTGTGGGACATCAAGGGCAAGGCCCTCGGTGTGTCGGTCAGCGATCTGCTCGGCGGTCAGGTGCGTGACAAGATCCGCGTTTACTCGTGGATCGGCGGCGACCGCCCCGCAGACACCGCCCGCGCCGCCAAAGAGGCAGTGGCCCGTGGCTTCACCGCGGTGAAGATGAACGGTACCGAAGAACTGCAGTTCGTCGACAGCTTTGAAAAAGTCGACCTGGCCCTGGCCAACGTTGCTGCCGTACGGGATGCGGTGGGACCCAACGTCGGCATCGGCGTCGACTTCCATGGCCGGGTGCACAAGCCCATGGCCAAGGTGCTGATGAAGGAACTCGACCCGTACAAATTGATGTTCATCGAAGAGCCGGTGCTCAGCGAGAACTACGAAGCGCTGAAAGAGCTGGCACCGCTGACCAGCACGCCGATTGCCCTGGGCGAGCGCCTGTTCTCGCGTTGGGATTTCAAGCGTGTGCTCAGCGAAGGCTACGTCGACATCATCCAGCCGGATGCGTCCCATGCCGGTGGCATCACCGAAACCCGCAAGATCGCCAATATGGCCGAAGCCTACGACGTGGCCCTGGCCCTGCACTGCCCGTTGGGCCCGATTGCCCTGGCGGCGTGCCTGCAACTGGACGCGGTCTGCTACAACGCGTTTATCCAGGAGCAAAGCCTGGGCATTCACTACAACGAGAGCAATGACTTGCTCGACTACGTGCGCGATCCGGGTGTGTTCGACTACGACCAAGGCTTCGTGAAGATCCCCAACGGGCCGGGCCTGGGCATCGAGATCAACGAAGAATACGTGATCGAACGCGCGGCCATCGGCCACCGCTGGCGCAACCCGATCTGGCGCCACGCCGACGGCAGCTTCGCCGAGTGGTGATATTCCTCTGAAGGAACGCGATCAAAAAATGTGGGAGCTGGCTTGCCTGCGAAGGCGGTGGGTCAGCTTGCATCTCTGGCACTGATACACCGTCTTCGCAGGCAAGCCAGCTCCCACACTGACCGTGTTCTGACAGTGAAGACCTGTCCTCAACAAACATAAGAAGAGGCAACCCCCCATGCACCCTGAATCCTTCACCGGGCAGGCGTCTTTAGTCACGCCTACCCGAAAGCGTTTTTTCATCATGGTGTTGCTGTTCATCACCGTGGTAATCAACTACCTCGACCGCAGCAACCTGTCCATCGCCGCACCGGCACTGACCAGCGAGCTGGGGATCGATCCCGTGCAGGTCGGATTGATTTTCTCCGCGTTCGGCTGGACCTACGCCGCCATGCAGATCCCCGGCGGCTGGCTGGTGGACCGCGTGCCGCCGCGCATTCTCTATACCGCCGCGCTGATACTGTGGTCCATCGCTACTGTGATGCTTGGCTTCGCTGCCAGCTTCATCGCGTTGTTCGTGCTGCGCATGGCGGTGGGTGCGTTGGAAGCCCCGGCCTATCCGATCAACAGCCGCGTGGTTACAACCTGGTTCCCCGAGCGCGAACGCGCCACGGCGATTGGCTTCTACACCTCCGGGCAGTTTGTCGGGCTGGCGTTTCTCACGCCGGTGCTGGCCTGGCTGCAACACGCCTTTGGCTGGCACATGGTGTTTGTCGTCACCGGTGGCGTTGGCATCCTGTGGGGGGTCATCTGGTATGCGGTGTACCGCGAGCCGAAGGATTTCAAAGGCGCGAACGCTGCTGAAATCGAGCTGATCCGTGAAGGTGGCGGCCTGGTAGACATGCAGGAAAAAGCCGCCAAGGCGCCGTTCAGCTGGGTCGACCTGGGCATCGTGTTGAGCAAGCGCAAACTGTGGGGCATCTACCTGGGGCAGTTCTGCCTCAACTCCACGCTGTGGTTCTTCCTGACGTGGTTCCCGACCTACCTGGTGAAATATCGCGGCATGGACTTCATCAAGTCCGGCCTGCTGGCGTCGTTGCCATTCCTGGCGGCGTTTGTGGGCGTGCTGTGTTCCGGGATCTTTTCCGATTGGTTGATTCGCCGCGGCGCGTCGGTGGGGTTTGCGCGCAAGTTGCCGATCATCGGCGGGCTGCTGATTTCCACGGCGATCATCGGCGCCAACTACGTGGACTCGACGGCGTGGGTGATTGCGTTCCTGGCGGTGGCGTTCTTTGGTAATGGGTTGGCCTCGATTACCTGGTCGCTGGTCTCGACCCTGGCACCGGCCCGCCTGTTGGGGCTGACCGGTGGGGTGTTCAACTTCATCGGCAACCTGTCGGCGATTGCCACGCCGATCGTGATTGGCTTTTTGGCCAGCGGCGATTCGTTTGCGCCGGCGATTACCTATATCGCGGTGCTGGCGTTGCTCGGGGCGCTTTCCTATGTGTTGCTGGTGGGCAAGGTCGAGCGGATCGAGTTGTAAGAAAAGCGGGCGACCTTGGGGTCGCCCTTTTTTTGGATTACGGCACCGACATCTCGTTGCGAAACACGTTGTGCGGGTCCCAGCGTAGTTTGGTATCCCTCAAGCGGCGCTCGATGACAGTGTTGGGGAAGAAAATCCCATACCAGGACGGGTTTTTTGGATTGGTGGGGTCGCCCCCTAGGTGCGTCATGTCGAGGTCGGGGTAATTGATGTAGCAGCCCTCGAACTCGGCATTGACCGGCACACCCTTATCATTGGCGAAAGCCTTGAAAAACAGCCCCTGGATCCAGCGCGCGTGGGCCTGGTCCGCCGCCTCGCTGGCCCCGCGCCAATAACATTGCGGTTGCCACTTCAAATAGGAAGAGCGCTGCGCCGCCGAGGTTTCGCGGCGCACGGCCGGGTCTGGCTCATTAATGCGCCCACCGAAGGACTGGATCTGGATCAGGCTTTGGGTCAGGTGGTTATCGGGGTCATCCAAGGTCAGGGTGTCCCAGATGGCCTGCAGTACCTGCGGGGTGAACACACCTTTCTGGTAGGCCGACTTATAGCGCCCACGCTGGTTATCTCCCGAGCCATTCAAGGTCTGCTGGCACACCAGCCAGTCCAGGTGCTGGGTGGCGTCTTGGGCAGATGCTAGCGAGTTGATGGTGCGCCCGGTGGCGCTGCCGCGTGGCAGATGGGTCACGTAAAACGGCACCAGCGACTCGCTGGCAGGCAGTGCAATGGCAGTGAGCATTTTGCTGACGAAATCGTCGAAGTACGTCCGGTCGTCCGACGCTCCGTCCTTGTCCACATAGTGAATGCCCAAAGTCACATTGCCGGTGTGCTGGTGGCGCATTTCCAGCTTGGTCGCCAGGCCCCAGGTGTCCGGGTTGCTTTGATTGTCGGCGAACCAGGCTTGGTAGGCCGCTAGCAGGTTGTCGAGAGCGGTCTTGGTTAACACGGACCAATCCCATTCCAGCACCAACCACAGCACTTCCGTGGGGGCGTCCGGCAATGTCTTGAAGTAATAGCTGGTGATAATGCCGAACTGCCCGCCCCCTGCCCCGCAGCAGGCAGCGAACAGGTTGAGCTCGTCGGGGCCGGTGCTGTGGCGTGATACGTGTACCGGTATCAAACCGTTGCCCTGGGCGTTGGGAACTAGCATATCGACGCCATCCAGCCAGTCGCACACTAAACCGTGTTTGCGCGACAGCAAGCCGTAGCCGCCTCCGCAAATATGCCCGCCCAGTCCGACCGAATAACACGAGCCGCCGGGCAAGGTCTTGTTGGCCAGCTTGTACAGCGCAACATAGGCATCCCAGTTCTGGCCACCGGATTCCAGGCGAACGGTGTAGCGCTCGGGCTGGCTGGGGATCAACGTGGAACCGATGTGCCCGTTGGCATCGTAGGTCAGGTGGTTCATCGGACTGATGTCCAGGATCGACAATACTTCATTGGGGCTGCCGGGCATCTTGTTGGCGACAAAGCCTTCGTAGCAGTGGCCGCCGCTGCGCACCGTGACCCGGCCATTGGGAACAGCCAATGCTTGGGCAGCGGCGTCGATAACGTCCTGAGGGCTATGGCAGATATAGATGCGGTCGGCCCCATTGGGCGACGACTCACCCTGCACATTGCCCAGGGGCCAGCGCAGGTTGAAACCCTTTTGCAGCGTTGAATGACGACGGTCAGAGGGGGTAATGAGATCAAATGCCATGATGTACTCCTGGGAGCCAAGGATGACTTCTGATGCGGCTAACTTAACGACCGGAGGGCAAGGAATACGAGGCTTGCGGGGAGGTTAGACGGCAATAGGCATGAGGTGGTCAAGGGGTGACGGGATGTCACCCCTCAAGCCTAGTGCAAGAAATCAGTTCAGCACGCCATCGAGGATTTCATAAACAATGCCGGTGCCTACGGCGATCAACACCACGTCCGGCCCCGAACGGCGCCATTCATAACCGGGATACACCGGCAGGCGCTCCAAGGCGCGGCGGTCGAGGCGCTCGCCGTAGTAGCCCCGGGGCAGCGGCTGGCCACGCACCAGGCGTACATTCGGCGGTGGCGGTGCGCCACGGGCGAACTGGCCGTGGTTGTCGTGGATGATCTGCCGAACCGGGCCGAAATCCTGGGGCGGGCCGCCGCGACGGTTGTCCTGCGGGCCGCGATGGTCGTCGCCGCGTGGTTCGTGCTGGCCCTGTGGGCCGCCACGGTCGGGGCCACCTTGGTCATACGGCGCGGCCTGCACCAGGGCGCTGGCGCCAAGCACCAGCACGCCAAGGCTGGCAATCACGGTTTTGGGCATTTTCATCGGGTATTCCTCAGGGCACGCAAACAAAAAGGGATTTCGAACGAGGTTCGAAATCCCTTGGTCTTGCTGTTTAGGCCGTGCCCGGGCGGGTTGATTCCTCTGTATCAGGAACTTTACCTACTGCTTACGGGGCCCTTACTTACGCGCGTTACGCACGCCTTCCGACAATGCCGCACACAGGCTCAACACGCCGTCGATGGCTTGCTGGTCATTCTTGGCATTGGCGATGTGGTCGATCAATGCCGAGCCTACGACCACACCGTCAGCCAGGCGGGCGATGGCCGCCGCTTGTTCCGGGGTGCGGATACCAAAACCGATGCTGATCGGCAGGTCGGTATGGCGACGCAGGCGGGTCACGGCTTCTTCGACATGCTCCAGGGTCGCAGCGCCGGCGCCGGTTACACCGGCCACCGACACGTAGTACACAAAGCCGGAGCTGCCATTCAATACCGTCGGCAGGCGCACGTCATCGGTGGTCGGCGTGGTCAGGCGGATGAAATCAATGCCAGCCGCCTGGGCCGGGTCGCACAGTTCGCCGTTATGTTCAGGTGGCATGTCGACCACGATCAGGCCGTCCACGCCGGCTGCCTTGGCGTCGGCGATGAACTGCGGCACGCCGTATTTGTGGATCGGGTTGAAGTAGCCCATCAACACCAGCGGCGTGTCGTTGTTGTCCTGGCGGAACTCGCGGACCATCTGCAGGGTTTTCAGCAGGTTCTGCTTGGCGTTCAACGCGCGGATGTTGGCCAGTTGAATGGCCGGACCGTCGGCCATCGGGTCGGTGAAGGGCATGCCCAACTCGATCACGTCGGCACCGGCGGCCGGCAAGCCTTTGAGGATCGCCAGCGAGGTGTCGTAGCCAGGGTCGCCAGCGGTAACGAAGGTCACCAGAGCGGCGCGGTTCTGTTCTTTAAGCTGGGCGAAGCGGGTTTGCAGGCGGCTCATCAGTGTTTCTCCTGCTGAGAGGTTTCCATGTGGTGCATCACGGTCTGCATGTCTTTGTCGCCACGGCCGGACAGGTTGACCACCATCAGGTGATCCTTCGGCAGGGTCGGTGCGCGTTTGAACACTTCGGCCAGGGCGTGGGCGCTTTCCAGGGCCGGAATGATCCCTTCCAGGCGGCAGCATTTGTGGAAGGCGTCGAGGGCTTCATCGTCGGTCACCGAGGTGTACTGGACGCGACCGATGTCATGCAACCACGCGTGTTCCGGGCCGATGCCGGGGTAATCCAGGCCAGCGGAGATCGAATGGGCGTCGATGATCTGGCCGTCGTCATCCTGCAGCAGGAACGTACGGTTGCCGTGCAGTACGCCGGGTACGCCACCGTTGAGGCTGGCGGCATGCTTGCCGGTCTCGATGCCGTGGCCGGCGGCTTCAACGCCGATGATTTCGACACTGGTGTCGTCCAGGAACGGGTGGAACAGGCCCATGGCGTTGGAACCACCGCCGATGCACGCCACCAGGCTGTCCGGCAGGCGGCCTTCCTGGGCTTGCAACTGGTCGCGGGTTTCCTTGCCGATCACGGCCTGGAAGTCGCGCACCATCGCCGGGTACGGGTGCGGGCCGGCCACGGTGCCGATCAGGTAGAAGGTGCTGTCGACGTTGGTCACCCAGTCACGCAGGGCTTCGTTCATCGCGTCTTTCAGGGTGCCGGTGCCGGCAACTACCGGGATCACTTCCGCGCCCAGCAGCTTCATGCGGAACACGTTGGCTTGCTGGCGCTCAATGTCAGTGGTGCCCATATAGATCACGCATTGCAGGCCGAAGCGTGCGGCCACGGTGGCAGTGGCCACGCCGTGCATGCCGGCGCCGGTCTCGGCGATGATGCGTTTCTTGCCCATGCGCCGGGCAAGCAGGATCTGGCCGATGCAGTTGTTGATCTTGTGCGCGCCGGTGTGGTTCAGCTCTTCGCGCTTGAGGTAGATCTTGGCGCCGCCGCAGAATTCGGTCAGGCGTTCGGCGAAGTACAGCGGGCTTGGGCGTCCGACGTAGTCGCGTTGGAAGTAGGCCAATTCCTCTTTGAATGCCGGATCTTCCTTGGCCGCTTCGTATTCGCGGGCCAGGTCGAGGATCAACGGCATCAGGGTTTCAGCGACGTAACGGCCGCCGAACGCGCCAAACAGGCCGTTGGCGTCTGGGCCGTTGCGTAGATCGGTCTGGGACTGAGTCATGGGACGCTCCAGGAAAGAAGGGGTGTGGGAAGCAATGAGGGCCACTCTACCCCTGACGTTCTACGCTGAAAACCGATAAGATCGCCGCAACCTGTCAGGAAAACTCACAGATGAGCCGAGACCTTCCGCCCCTCAACGCCCTGCGTGCCTTTGAAGCGACTGCGCGCTTGAACAGCGTCAGTCAGGCCGCCGAGCAATTGCATGTGACCCACGGTGCCGTCAGCCGCCAGTTGAAGGTGCTGGAGGAGCATTTGGGGATCAGCCTGTTCGTCAAGGAAGGTCGCGGCCTTAAACTCACAGATGCGGGCGTTCGGCTGCGGGATTCCAGCGCCGAGGCCTTCGAGCGATTGAGGGATGTGTGTGCCGAGCTGACTCAGGCCAGCGCCGACGCGCCTTTTGTACTCGGTTGTTCGGGCAGCCTGCTGGCGCGCTGGTTGATCCCGCGCCTGGGCCGCTTGAATGCGGACTTGCCGGACCTGCGCCTGCACCTGTCGGCGGGTGATGGGGATCTGGACCCGCGCCGCCCAGGCTTGGACGCTCTGTTGGTGTTCGCTGAGCCGCCATGGCCGGCGGATATGCAGGTGTATGAGCTGGCCAGTGAACGCATCGGCCCGGTGATGAGCCCGCGCTTTGCCGGCTATGAGCGCTTGCGCGAGGCGCCCGCCGAGGCCTTGTGTGGTGAAAAGCTGTTGCACACCACGTCACGCCCGCAAGCTTGGCCCAGTTGGGCGGCGCAGCACGGCATCGAGCCCGGCGCGCTGAAGCACGGTCAGGGGTTTGAGCATTTGTATTATTTGCTGGAAGCGGCAGTAGCAGGATTGGGCGTGGCGATTGCCCCGCAGCCGCTGGTGGCCGAGGACTTGCGTGCGGGTCGCCTGGTGGCGCCGTGGGGTTTCAGCGAAACCCCGGCGCACCTGGCGCTGTGGCTGCCCAAGCGCGCCGCCGATGGGCGCGCCGGGCAACTGGCGCAGTGGCTCAAGGCTGAGCTACTGCGCGAACCGGTTTAATCGCCGCGTTTGCACAGCAGATAAGCCGCGAGCAGGCCCAGCGCACCGACAGCAACGCCGGCTGTAGTCCATGGGTGCTCTTGTGCGTAGTCCCGGGTTGCAACACCGGTTTCGCGGATTTTGACTTTGCTTTCTTCGTAGGCGTCGCTGATCAGGTGGCGGGAATGCTTGAGGGCATTCTCGGCATTGCTTTTCAGGGCCTTCAAGGTTTTGCGCGACTCGTCGGATGCATCGTCCTTGAGGCTTTCCAAAGACTTGAGCAGGCTCGAAATCTCGGCTTCCATGCTTTCCAGCGACGCTTTGCGTAAAGAAGTGTTGGCCATGTGGACTCTCCTGAAGTGATTGAGTGGCATGTGTAGATACCGACTGCGGCCGTTTCAGAAAGTGCAGTAAATCTGAACTTTCGGGTACGAACAGTCGCCAGAAGCAGTACGAACATTGACTGCTACGCTTGCTTAACGACCCTTAGGAGAACTGCCATGAGTGATCATCATACCTACAAGAAAGTTGAACTGGTGGGCTCGTCCACCTCCAGCATCGAAGACGCCATCAACAATGCGC
The DNA here is from genome assembly GCF_013387025.1 of Pseudomonas reactans. Lineage (NCBI taxonomy): Bacteria > Pseudomonadati > Pseudomonadota > Gammaproteobacteria > Pseudomonadales > Pseudomonadaceae > Pseudomonas > Pseudomonas reactans. The sequence continues at coordinate 167,891 of NZ_JACAQP010000042.1, forward strand.
TGGCCGAGGCCAACAAGAGCATCAAGCATCTGGAATGGTTCGAGGTGACTGAAACCCGTGGGCACATCAAGGACGGCAAGGCCGCGCACTTTCAGGTCACCCTCAAGGTGGGGTTCCGAATTGCCAGTAGTTGATCGCATCGGTTGAACTTGCTGACTGGCCGATTGCCATAACCTGCGCTACAACCAATGGGTGCCGATGCCACAAGCGTCGGCACGCTCTTTTCGATCAGCGCAAGGAAAGTAACGGATGAAGAAGTTCCTGTTAGCGGTAGGTTTGTTGAGCATTGCAGGCACGGCCCTGGCGGCGGGCAAGCCTTGTGAAGAGCTCAAAAGCGAAATTGCAGCGAAAATCGACGCCAAGGGCGCTTCCGGTTATTCGCTGGAAGTGGTGGATAAAGGCGCTGCAGCCGAAGGTTACAAAGTAGTCGGTAGCTGCGAAGCCGGTACCAAGGAAATTGCTTACAAGCGCGGTTAATCCCGTGCTCCAGACATGAACCGACGCTCTTGTGGCGAGGGAGCTTGCTGTGGCGAGGGAGCTTGTCGAATCGTCGAACCGTCCCGTTCGACAGCGCAGCTGGAGCCGGCTTTTTCTGGGGCCGCTACGCAGCCCAGCGGGAGCAAGCTCCCTCGCCACAGCGTCGGTTTTTTTCGTCTGAAGGTTTTAGCCCTTCATCACCTGCGCCAGCAGTTCGTAGGAATGAATCCGGTCGGCGTGTTCGTACAGGTCGCTGGTGAAAATCAGCTCGTCGGCGCCGGTCTGCTCGATCAACACCTCCAGCTTGGCGCGGATCTTTGCCGGGCCGCCGACCATTGCCAGGCCCAGGAAGCTGCCGACCGCGTCTTTTTCATGGGGCAGCCACAGGCCGTCCATGGTTTTTACCGGCGGGCGCTGCACCAGGCTTTGCCCGCGCATCAGCGCAAGGATGCGTTGGTAGACGGAGGTAGCCAGGTAGTCCGCTTGCTCGTCGGTATCTGCCGCGACCAGGGGAATGCCGAGCATCACGTAGGGTTTATCCAGCACGGCTGACGGTTTGAAGTGATTGCGGTACACGCGAATCGCCTCATGCATCAGGCGGGGTGCGAAATGCGAGGCGAAGGCGTAGGGCAAACCGCGTTCGCCTGCCAGCTGTGCACTGAACAAGCTGGAGCCGAGCAGCCACACCGGTACGTTGGTGCCGGTGCCAGGCACGGCGATGATCCGTTGGTCGGGGGTGCGAGGGCCCAGGTAAGCCATCAGCTCAGCCACGTCTTCCGGGAACTCATCCGCGCTGCCGGAGCGTTCACGGCGCAGGGCGCGTGCGGTCATCTGGTCGGAGCCAGGGGCGCGGCCCAGGCCCAGGTCGATACGGCCGGGGTAGAGGCTCTCCAAGGTGCCGAACTGTTCGGCAATCACCAGCGGCGCGTGGTTGGGCAACATCACACCGCCGGAACCGACACGAATCGTCGAAGTGCCACCTGCCAGGTAGCCCAGCAGCACCGAAGTGGCCGAACTGGCGATACCGTCCATGTTGTGGTGCTCGGCCACCCAGAAACGGTTGTAGCCGAACTTTTCCACGTGCTGGGCCAGGTCCAGGGAGTTGCGCAACGATTGCGCCGGGCTGCCATTGGCGCGCACGGGCACCAGGTCGAGGGTTGAAAACTTTACGTCGGACAGCGATTTCATAAGCCTGCTTCTCCAAGGGGGCCGCAGGCTTTTTAGACGAACCAAAACCTGCCGCTTCATGTGCATACCCATGCAATAAGGGCATATACCCGAGATTCAATAGCACGCTAGGAAAATTCCTACTGTATTGCTAGGTTTCTCCGACAGGATGAACTTTGCCAGTCCGACTACTCTCAGAACCCTTACTGACGCAAAACCACCGTTCGAGGAGACCGCTATGAGTATCGTGAAAAAAGCATCCGCGCATTGGGAAGGTGACCTGAAGACGGGCCTGGGTTCCATTTCCACGGAGACCGGCGTGCTACGTGAAGCGCCCTACGGCTTCAAGGCGCGTTTCGAGGGTGGCAAGGGCACCAACCCGGAAGAACTGATCGGTGCGGCCCACGCCGGCTGTTTCTCCATGGCCTTCTCCATGATTCTCGGCGATGCCGGGCTCAAGGCTGACAGCATCGACACCCAGGCCGAAGTGACCCTGGACCAGGTCGACGGTGGTTTTGCGATTACCGCCGTGCACCTGATCCTCAAGGCCAAGATTCCGGGTGCAAACCAGGCGCAGTTCGATGAATTGAGCAAAAAGGCCAAGGAAGGATGCCCGGTGTCCAAGGTGCTGAATGCGAAAATCAGCCTGGATGCCACGCTGGTCGGCTAATCCCTCTACTTCAGGAGCGAGCACGCTCGCTCCTGAAGCCCCAAATGTGATCGAATAGCCTCCAGCCTAGGCGCACACCCGTGCGCAGTGCATTCAGGGAGCTTCACACATGAAACGTTTTGCCTTGGCGATCATCTGCGGTGTATTGGCTACTTCGGCCGTGGCCGCGCCAAAAGATTGTGAAGAGCTCAGGAAAGAGATTGAAGTAAAGATCCAGGCCAAAGCGATTCCTTCGTACACCCTGGAAATCATTACCGCCGAAGAAGCCAAGAATCACGACAGCGCGATGATTGTCGGTTCGTGCGAAAACGGCACCAAGCGCATCATCTACCAGAAAAACAACGACTGATCAGATGCAGTTCACGCTACGTTCTTCTGCGAGCAACTGACGCGCCGAGTCATACAACCGGATATTCGGCGTGAAGGCCAACGAGCGCCCTTCCAGCACATAACGCTGGCCGGCCTGGAAGTGGTCATATTCCAGGGTCATGAAACAGGTGCGATACATCATCTGGCTGAGCCCACCCAAACCTCCGCCAGCCGGGACTTCAAAGTCGAAGCGCACCATCAGTTCGTGATGGCCGGGCGGGAATTGGAAGTAACGCCCGTCCTCCAGGTTCTTGCCGTCCAAACGCTGCGCCATCACCAGCTTGGACCCCGGCGTCGGCGTGGTGAAGTCGACCCAGGCTTGTTGCGGATCCTTCGGTGGCACCGGCGTTGTGGTGCAGGCAACGAGGAACAGGGCGGCAACGGGAAGCAAGAGCTGGCGCATGGCAGGCACTCAATGGGAAGGAAGTATTGAGCCTGGCGCCGATGGCAGCAGACTCCCTATGAGTATAAACACGTCATGCCATGGAAAAATTCCGCACAGGCGCGATAGTCTGGCGGGCAAATTACCCAGGAGCGGTCGGGGCATGGTCAGGCGTTTTCTTCCAGGGTTGATGGTTGTGCTGCTCAGCGGCTGCTCCAGCGTCAGTTATTACAGCCAGTTGGCCAGCGGCCAGTGGCAGTTGTTGCGGGCCCGAGAGCCGGTGGCGCAGGTCATTGCCGACCCTTCCCGCCCACCGCTGTTACGCGAACACCTGGCGCAATCACAAAAAGCGCGCACCTTCGCCAGTGAGCATTTGCATCTGCCGAACAACCAGAGCTACAGGTTGTACGCCGATATCGGTCGGCCCTATGTGGTCTGGAATGTGTTTGCCACGCAGGAATTTTCCCTGTCCCCCGAAACCCATTGCTTCCCCATTGCCGGTTGTGTGGCTTATCGCGGCTATTACAACCAAGGTGCGGCGCGCGGCGAGGCGGCGTTGTTGAAGCAGCGTGGCATGGACGTGTCGATCGGCGGCGTGGAGGCTTACTCCACGTTGGGCTGGTTCAACGACCCGATCATGAATTCGATGATGAACTGGGGCGATGAGCGCCTGGCCACGCTGATCTTCCACGAGCTGGCGCACCAGCGTTTTTATGTAAAGGACGACACCGAGTTCAACGAGTCGTTTGCCAATTTCGTTGAGCAGGAAGGCACACGGCAATGGCGTGCTGCGCGGGGTTTGGCGCCGCAGAGCCTGTCGACGTCGAAGCAGCGTGATCAGTTTATCCAGTTGGTTCTCGATACCCGGCAACGTTTGGAAAAGCTCTATGCCCAACCGTTGGCCGCTGATGCGATGCGTCAGGCCAAGGCGGCCGAGTTCGAGCACTTGCGCAGCGAGTATCGGCAATTGCGCGACAGTCAGTGGGGCGGGGATAAACGTTATGACGCGTGGATCAACCAACCGATGAACAACGCACGGTTGTTGCCGTTCGGGCTGTATGACCAGTGGGTGCCGGCGTTTGCAGCGCTGTTTGCGCGGGAAGGTGGGGATTGGGTGAGGTTTTATAAGGAGGTGGAACGGTTGGGAAGGTTGCCGGTGGAGCAGCGCAAGGCGGCGTTGAGGCAGTTGGAGGGTGTTGGTCGTTAGGGACCTATCGCCAGCAAGCCGGCTACTACAGGGTTTCGCGATCTTTGTAGGAGCTGGCTTGCCGGCGATAGCAGTCTCAAGGCCGCTGCAAAAATGCCTGGTGCATTTGCGCCAACGTCTCAAAATGCCAAGTCGGCGCCTCAGCATTCAGCTCTTCAAAACTGCCAAACCCATACCCCACCGCCGCCGAATCCAGCCCGTTGCTGCGTGCGCCGATCAGGTCATGCTTGCGGTCACCAATCATCAGGGTGGTAGCCGGGTCCAGGCCTTCCTCGCTCATCAGGTGGGCGATCAGTTCGACCTTGTTGGTGCGCGTACCGTCCAGTTCGCTGCCGTAAATCACCTTGAAGTGCTTGGCAAAATCGAAGTGCCGCGCGATCTCGCGGGCGAATACCCAAGGTTTGGACGTGGCGACGTAGAGCTGGCGACCCTGGCTGTTCAATTCCTCCAGCAGCGGCATCACGCCTTCGAACACCTGATTCTCATACAGACCGGCCACCTTGAAGCGCTCGCGGTAGAAATTTACCGCCTCCCAGGCCTTGGCTTCATCAAAGCCGTAAAACTGCATGAATGCTTGCAGCAACGGCGGGCCGATGAAGTGCTCCAGCTTGGTCAGGTCCGGCTCGTCGATCCCCAGTTTGCCGAGGGCATACTGAATCGAGCGGGTAATGCCTTCGCGCGGGTCGGTGAGGGTCCCGTCCAGGTCGAACAGCACGGTTTGGTAATGCAGGGTCATCTGTCGAATCCTTCAGCCAGGTGCAGGTCTTTGAGCTTCACGTAGTTCGCGGCGCTGTAGGTGAAAAAGGCGCGTTCCTTGTCAGTCAGCGGGCGGATTTGTTTAACCGGGCTGCCTACGTACAGGAAGCCGCTTTCGAGTTTCTTGCCTGGCGGCACCAGGCTGCCGGCGCCGATGATCACGTCGTCTTCCACCACCGCGCCGTCCATCACGATGCTGCCCATGCCGATGAGGATGCGGTTGCCCACGGTGCAGCCATGCAGCATGACTTTGTGGGCGATAGTCACATCGTCGCCGATCAGCAGTGGGAAGCCATCCGGATTGAAGGGACCCGCGTGGGTGATGTGCAGCACGCAGCCATCCTGCACGCTGGTGCGCGCACCGATGCGGATGCGGTGCATGTCGCCACGGATCACGGTCAGCGGCCAGACCGAGCTGTCGGCGCCGATTTCGACATCGCCGATCACCACCGCCGAAATATCGACAAAAGCCCCGGCGCCCAGGGCTGGCGTGTGGTTCTGATAGGTGCGAAGGGTCACGATAGCCTCTCTCTCTTCTGCTGATAGCTGCGGTGGACGTTGATTGTAATTAAGATGGCCCCATCTTTGTTCTTACATGTTTCTTCAGCCAAGGTGCCAACCGTGAGCGCGAACAACCCGCTTCTGCAGTCCTACGACCTGCCGCCGTTCTCGGCGATCCGTGCCGAGCACGTCCAGCCGGCCATCGAACAGATCCTCGCCGACAACCGTGTCGCCATCGAAGGCATCCTGCAAAGCCAGGGGAAAAATCCGACGTGGGCCGGCCTGGTGCTGGCCATGGACGAACTGAATGACCGCCTGGGCGCCGCCTGGAGCCCGGTCAGCCACCTCAACGCCGTGTGCAACAGCGCTGAACTGCGCGAAGCCTACGAAAGTTGCCTGCCGGCGTTGAGCGCCTACTCCACCGAGATGGGCCAGAACCGTGCACTGTTCCAGGCCTTCGAAGCCCTGGCCAACAGCCCGGAAGCCGCCGGTTTCGACGTGGCGCAAAAAACCATTCTGGAACACTCCCTGCGTGACTTCCGCTTGTCGGGTATCGATCTGCCGCCGGAGCAGCAAAAACGCTACGCCGAAGTGCAGAGCAAACTGTCCGAGCTGGGCAGCAAATTTTCCAACCAACTGCTGGACGCCACCCAGGCCTGGACCAAACACGTCACCGACGAAGCCATCCTCGCCGGCCTGACCGATTCGGCCAAGGCGCAAATGGCTGCCGCCGCCCAGGCTAAAAGCCTCGACGGCTGGCTGATCACCCTGGAATTCCCAAGCTACTACGCGGTGATGACCTACGCCCAGGACCGCGCCCTGCGTGAAGAAGTCTACGCGGCCTACTGCACCCGTGCGTCGGACCAAGGCCCGAATGCCGGTCAGAACGATAACGGCCCGGTGATGGAACAGATCCTCGACCTGCGTCAGGAGCTGGCCAAGCTGCTGGGTTATGCGTCGTTCTCCGAACTGAGCCTGGCCACTAAAATGGCCGAGTCCAGCGACCAGGTGTTGAGCTTCCTGCGTGACCTGGCCAAGCGCAGCAAGCCGTTTGCCGCCCAGGACCTGCAACAGCTCAAGGCTTACGCCGCCGAACAAGGCTGCGCCGACCTGCAAAGCTGGGACAGCGGTTTCTACGGCGAAAAACTCCGCGAACAGCGCTACAGCGTGTCCCAGGAAGCGCTGCGCGCCTACTTCCCGATCGACAAGGTGCTGGGCGGCCTGTTCGCCATTGTGCAGCGCCTGTACGGCATCGAGATCGCCGAGCAGAAAGGCTTCGACACCTGGCACCCGGATGTCCGCCTGTTTGAAATCAAGGAAAACGGCCAGCACGTCGGTCGCTTTTTCTTCGACCTCTACGCCCGCGCCAACAAGCGTGGCGGTGCCTGGATGGACGGCGCTCGTGACCGTCGTCGCACCATCGACGGCGTGCTGCAAAGCCCGGTGGCCAACCTGGTGTGCAACTTCACCCCGGCCGACAGCGGCAAGCCTGCCCTGCTGACGCACGATGAAGTAACCACCCTGTTCCACGAATTCGGCCACGGCCTGCATCACCTGCTGACCCGTGTTGAACACGCGGGCGTGTCCGGTATCAACGGCGTGGCGTGGGATGCGGTGGAGTTGCCGAGCCAGTTCATGGAGAACTGGTGCTGGGAGCCAGAGGGCTTGGCGTTGATTTCCGGTCACTACGAGACCGGCGAACCACTGCCCCAGGACTTGCTGGAAAAAATGCTCGCGGCCAAGAACTTCCAGTCCGGCCTGATGATGGTGCGCCAGCTGGAATTCTCGCTGTTCGACTTCGAACTGCACGCCACCCACGGTGATGGTCGCAGCGTGGCCCAGGTGCTCGAAGGCGTGCGCGATGAGGTGTCAGTGATGCGTCCACCGGCCTACAACCGTTTCCCCAACAGTTTCGCGCACATCTTCGCTGGCGGTTATGCCGCGGGTTACTACAGCTACAAGTGGGCTGAAGTGTTGTCGGCGGACGCCTTCTCCAAGTTTGAAGAAGAGGGTGTGCTCAACGCTGAGACCGGCCGCGCCTTCCGCGAAGCGATCCTGGCGCGTGGCGGTTCCCAGGAACCGATGGTGCTGTTCGTCGACTTCCGCGGACGTGCGCCGTCGATTGACGCACTCTTGCGCCACAGCGGCCTGAGTGAGGACGCGGCAGCATGAGCGAAGGGCCTGTGATCACCAAAAAGCAATTTATCGCCGGGGCGGTCTGCCCGGCGTGCAGCGAGCCGGACAAGTTGAAGATGTGGACCGAGGACAACGTGCCCCATCGCGAGTGCGTGGCCTGCGGTTATACCGACACGCTGAATGACCAGGGGTTGTCGGTGCCCAAGGAATTGGGCACGCGGGTGAATACGTCTGCGTTGAAAGCGCCGGCGGACCCCAAGGTGCAGGCGGTGCAGTTCTTTCCTAATCCGAAGCTGAAAAAAGACTAAGAAACCGCACGAGTCACTGTAGGAGCGAACTTGCTCGCGAAGAACATTAACGATGACGCGCTTATCCTGGATAAATGCGGCGCCTTTTGGTTCTTCGTGAGCAAGCTCGCTCCTACAGGTGTTCCTCCGCTTTGCTGGAGGTCGTGATCCAATCCTTCATCGAGCACAGCGCAAACGCGCTGGTGCTGCAATCGCCGTTCGCCAAGGCTGTACGCAACTTGTCGACATCGGCCCTCATCATGTAGCGAACGCCGTCCTTGAAGCCATTGCTGGTGCCGAAGCCGCCCAAGGTCATCTCGTTCAGCGCATCTTCCTTGCTCCACCCCTGAATCACCACCCGATACATCGCCGCCATCAGGCCGGTACGGTCAGAGCCGTGCTTGCAATGCATCAGCACCGGGCCGTTGGTTTCGGCTTCCTGGATGGCTCTCAATGCGGCCAACACATCGGAATCATCCACATGGTTGGTGCGATAAGTCAGCTGTACCTGTCGGATATCGGGGGATTTGAGCCAGTCGGTATCGGGTTCAGGCAGGAAGTTGATCACGGTGCCAATCTTCAACGCCTTCAGCATGGGCACGGCGTTGCTATCCGGCAGCGCGCTGCGATAGAGCGTGGGCGTCATCTGGTGCAGGTTGTATTGATTGCCCACGGGCTGTGCCCACTCGGGTGACCGAATGGAAATGGGCTCGTCGGCGTGAGCGTAAGCGCCGCAGATCAGCGCGACGAGTGCAAGGCCGAAGCCCGACAACCATTGATTCTTGAGCATGTGTGACATAACCGAACAGGAGTGGGGCGAATGGCGCTCAGGTTCGTCTGTTGGGGGTCAATGAGGCGTGAGGGGGGCGTCAAAGAATCGTGAATCCTCAGTCTTTAGTCGCTGAAACGATTCCCACGATGCGTAGCCTGCTATCATTTGTAACTATTGATTGCCTGAAAAGGCCAAGCCGCTCACCAGAAGCCGGCTGATAAACCCGTGACCACATGATGAGGTGCCACCATGTCTGATCAAGATCAAGACAACCCCCGGCGTGACTTTCTGCGCAAATCCTTGACCTTGATCCCGGTGGTCACGGTCGCCAGCACCGGGCTTGGCGGCTCGATGCTCATGGCTACGCCTGAACCCGCCCGGGCGGCAACGGCCAAGCCCACAGCCAGTGAGAAGGCTTATGAGCCGACTTACTTCACCGCCGAGGAATGGGCGTTCATCAATGCTGCCGTCGCGCAATTGATCCCGGCCGATGCTCAAGGTCCAGGCGCTCTGGAAGCCGGCGCGCCGGAATACATCGACCGCCAGATGAACACCCCATACGCCAGTGGTGCCCTGTGGTTCATGCAAGGCCCATTCAATGCCGACGCGCCGCCGGAGATGGGTTGGCAGAGCAAATTGGTGCCCAAAGACATCTATCGCCTGGGCATTGCCGCGACGGATGCTTGGTCGAAAGCCTTCAACGGCAAAGTTTTTGCTGCGCAAGACAGCGCTACCCGAGACGATATGTTGCGGCGTCTGGAAGCAGGCGGCAGTGAAGTGTCGACGCATTTCGAGGCGGTGCCGCCAAAGCTGTTCTTCAATCTGCTGTTGCAAAATACCAAGGAGGGGTTCTTCTGTGACCCGATCCACGGCGGCAACAAAGGCATGGTCGGTTGGACCATGATCGGTTTCCCCGGCGCGCGCGCCGACTTCATGGACTGGGTTGAGCGCAACGAGCAGTACCCCTTCCCGGCAGTTTCCATCCGCGGCGAGAGGGCATAAACGTGGCGACCATCATGAAGAAAGTCGATGCAGTGATCGTCGGCTTTGGCTGGACCGGCGCGATCATGGCCAAGGAGCTGACGGAAGCGGGCCTCAACGTGGTAGCGCTGGAGCGCGGCCCGATGCAGGACACTTACCCGGACGGCAACTATCCCCAGGTCATCGACGAATTGACCTACAGCGTGCGTAAAAAACTCTTCCAGGACATTTCCAAAGAGACGGTGACCATTCGCCACAGCGTGAATGACGTGGCCCTGCCCAACCGTCAGCTGGGCGCGTTCCTGCCGGGCAATGGCGTGGGCGGCGCGGGCCTGCACTGGTCGGGCGTGCATTTTCGTGTCGACCCGATCGAGTTGCGCATGCGCAGCCACTATGAAGAGCGCTACGGCAAGAACTTCATTCCCAAGGACATGACCATCCAGGACTTCGGCGTGAGCTATGAAGAGCTGGAGCCGTTTTTCGACTACGCGGAAAAAGTGTTTGGCACTTCCGGCCAAGCCTGGACAGTGAAAGGCCAACTGGTTGGCGAAGGGCGTGGCGGTAACCCGTATGCGCCGGACCGCTCTAACCCGTTTCCGTTGGAATCGCAGAAAAACACCGTCTCCGCACAGCTGTTTCAGAAAGCGGCTGCCAGCGTCGGTTACAAACCCTACAACCTGCCGTCTGCCAACACCTCGGGGCCTTACACCAACCCCTACGGCGCTCAGATGGGACCGTGCAACTTCTGCGGTTTTTGCAGCGGCTACGTGTGCTACATGTACTCCAAGGCCTCGCCGAACGTGAACATTCTGCCGGCGTTGCGTCAGGTGCCGAATTTTGAACTACGGCCCAATTCCCATGTGCTCAAGGTCAACCTCGACAGCACCAAGAGCAAGGCCACTGGCGTGACTTACATCGACGCCCAGGGCCGTGAGTGCGAGCAGCCGGCGGACTTGGTGATCCTCGGTGCGTTCCAGTTTCATAACGTGCGTTTGATGTTGCTTTCCGGCATCGGCAAGCCTTACGACCCGATCACCAATGAAGGCGTGGTGGGCAGGAACTTCGCCTACCAGAACATGGCAACCATCAAGGCGTTCTTCGACAAGGACACTCATACCAACAACTTTATCGGTGCGGGCGGCAATGGCGTGGCCATTGATGACTTCAACGCCGACAACTTCGACCACGGGCCCCATGGCTTTGTGGGCGGTTCGCCGATGTGGGTCAACCAGGCGGGCAGCCGGCCGATTGCCGGTACGTCCAACCCGCCGGGCACCCCGGCCTGGGGCAGCGCGTGGAAGCGCACCACCGCCGATTACTACACGCACCAAGTGTCGATGGATGCCCACGGTGCCCATCAATCCTACCGGGGCAACTACCTGGATCTGGACCCGGTGTATCGCGATGCCTACGGCCTGCCATTGCTGCGGATGACGTTCGACTGGCAGGAAAACGACATCAAAATGAACCGTTTCATGGTCGAGAAAATGGGCAAGGTTGCCGAGGCGATGAACCCCAAGGCGATTGCCGTGCTCGGCAAGAAAGTCGGTGAGCATTTCAATACCGCGTCCTACCAGACGACCCACCTCAACGGTGGCGCGATCATGGGTACTGACCCGAAAACCAGTGCATTGAACCGCTACCTGCAATGCTGGGATGTGCACAACGTGTTTGTCCCGGGCGCATCCGCGTTCCCGCAAGGGTTGGGCTACAACCCTACTGGTCTGGTGGCGGCGCTGACCTATTGGTCCGCCCGAGCGATCCGCGAGCAGTACCTGAAAAACCCCGGCCCACTGGTTCAGGCATAAGGAGCGATGACCATGAAAGCACTCGTTATCGCCTCCTTGGCGCTGTTCAGCAGTTGCTCGGTCAGCGCGGCTGAGTCCGACCTGATCAAACAAGGTGAATACCTGGCCCGCGCTGGCGACTGCGTGGCCTGCCACACCGCCAAGGGTGGCAAGCCGTTCGCGGGTGGGCTGCCAATGGAAACCCCGATTGGCGTGATCTACTCCACCAACATCACCCCGGACAAGACCGGCCTGGGCGACTACAGCTTCGAAGACTTCGACAAGGCCGTGCGCCATGGCGTCGCCAAGAGCGGTAGTACCCTTTACCCGGCGATGCCCTACCCGTCTTACGCACGCGTCAGCGACAGCGATATGCAGGCGTTGTATGCGTACTTCATGAAAGGTGTCGAGCCCGTCGCTCAGGAGAGCAAGGACAGCGACATTCCGTGGCCCCTGAGCATGCGCTGGCCGTTGGCGGCATGGCGCTGGATGTTTGCGCCTTCTGTCGAAGAGCATCAGGCGCAGGCCGCCGACCCGGTGATCAGCCGCGGTGCTTACCTGGTGGAAGGCCTCGGACACTGTGGCGCTTGCCATACGCCACGTGCCCTGACCATGCAGGAAAAAGCTTTGAGTGCCGCCGACGGCAATGCCTTCCTTTCCGGCAGTGCGCCGCTGGAAGGCTGGATCGCCAAGAGCCTGCGCGGTGACCACAAGGACGGCCTTGGCAGTTGGAGCGAGGAGCAACTGGTGCAATTCCTCAAGACCGGCCGCAGTGATCGCAGCGCGGTGTTTGGCGGCATGAGTGATGTTGTCGTCCACAGCATGCAGTACATGTCGGAAAATGACCTGACTGCTATCGCCCGTTACCTCAAAAGCCTGCCGGCAGTGGACCCCAAGGACACACCGCACCAGTACGACAAACAGGTTGCGGATGCCTTGTGGAAAGGTGATGACAGCCAGCGCGGCGCCTCGGTGTACATCGACAATTGCGCTGCTTGCCACCGTACCGACGGCCATGGCTACACGCGGGTGTTTCCGGCGCTGGCGGGCAACCCAGTGTTGCAAACGGCGGATGTCACGTCGTTGATCAACATCGTGTTGAACGGCGGCACTTTGCCGGCGACCCACGCGGCACCATCGACCTTCACCATGCCGGCGTTCGCCTGGCGGTTGTCGGACCAGGAAGTGGCGGATGTGGTCAGTTTCATCCGCGGCAGTTGGGGCAATCAGGGCGCGCCGGTGAAGGCCAGCGATGTGAAGGACCTGCGCCACAACGATATGCGTACCACCTCCGGCGATGACTTGGGGCAAGTGACGCAGAAGCACTGAGGCTTGCCTGACCGCCAAACGGCACTGGTCAGAACCCTCACGCCTCGATACTGTATATAAAAACAGTATCGAGGCGCTTTCATGTCTACTCCGCTGCCGCCCCGTGGCCGGGGCACGGCCACCAACCTGCATAACCGCTTTGCGCCTACGGTGAGCGTCGCCGAGGATGATGGCTGGTTTCAGGAAGTGCCACCGACCCAGGGAACCGAAGTGCGTATCGAGACGGCCAAGAGCATCATCACCCGCAACAACTCGCCGGACTTGCCGTTCGATCGCTCCATCAACCCTTATCGTGGCTGCGAGCACGGCTGGCTATGTTCAATGATAGGTTCCACGTCAAAAGCGGGCTTCCCGATTGCGAGACGCCCGAAAAATGGCTTGTTTTTCGGATCGAGGTGGTTTTGAGTGCTGGGACAATACTAAATCAAGGCGTGCAGTGGCTCGCCTATTCTGGGGTTCGCTTCGCTTTAAAAATCACAAGCTTTTTTTAAACGTTAAATTTGTGCTAAATCAAAAACAGTCTTTTTTTGATCCATAACGTCATTCTCAGCATGCAACATTAAAATGCTTTTTTCATAAAAAAAATTCAAAATTTTTTAAAAATTTACATCAAATTATTGAGTTTTCAACTTTCCCCAACCCTCTATTTATGGCTTAAATACGGCAAAAAACTCTGTCAATAGCAAAACGAAAATATAATTTATAGTCCGACTTTATTCCGATTTACCTGTCAACCCTATTTAACTTTTCCTTAATTGAGTTTTGCAACTAACTGCTCAAAAAAAATCATCGAAAAATTTCAAAAATCGCTCCCAGTTTAATTTCAGCATTAAGCGTGTGGGGTAGCCACCCCAAAAAATGAAAATTTTCAAACCCTGCCACTCGACTTCAAAATAATTCACAACTTACAAAAACAACCGTAAAACTCATTATCTCAATCAATTGATATTATGGTGGCGTAAAACACTTAACCACTCTAAAAACCTTATTTGCATGAGCTGTATTTTTAAAAACATTTCGTTGCTTTTCTAAAAGCGAAGCTACCAGATGCTTTTGACTTTATTCCCAGTTCAACCCGATAGGCAAGGAGGTTATAATTTTCAAAGTGTCATATACACGGTAGTAAAGCACTGGAAAACTTCGTTTTATGATTTGCATCGCTTCGCTATTCAAATCTACGAACTTCGTTCGCCTTTCCCAGATGCTTTTGACTTTTCGCCCCGAACGGGGCATAGCTTTGGATTTTGATTGTAAAAGTATTTAAAAGTATTTAAAAGTATTTAAGAGGTCCGTTTTGAATTGAGAGTAAGCCAAAATTTAAACCCATAGGGGGTCCGTTATATGTATATAGGGGGTCCGTTATATGCATGTAAGGGGGTTCGTTATATGCATATAGGGGGTTCGTTATATGCAGATATATGTGGCGTCCCATGCAGATAAGGGGTTCGTTATATGTAGCATTAAAGTGTCAAATATGTGGCGTTAAAATAATGCAGCCTAATCATATTAAGCATCTTAATACGAGGTGTCGGTACTTCTATTGACTTAAATAAAATCCATGCTCTAATATCCTTATACAAACAATAAAAGGAATGCGATGGATTATCTATTTAAGACAGTAGAAACAGATAAAATAGTTTATGCACAGAATGGTTACATGACTATTGCGAAGTCAATTCTTCATCTTCCCATATTTCAGTCTGTGAAGAATGGTGAGCGTAGAAGAATAAACTTACAAATTGATAGCCTTTACGGGTTCAAAAATGTAGAGATGCGTTTTTATCCGTTATCAGTAGATTTTGATTTCGACGTATTTTTCTATATCCTGCAAAAGAAAATAAAGTCTGAAAATTTATCATTTACTATTAACATCAATAAGTTTATGGAGTTCCACAAAGTTCACCCAAGTAACAAGAAGGTTTATATAGAGAAACTTAAAAACTCGCTTGATAACATGCTGGATTTCTATTTGAGATTTTCGTATGGCCCCAAAACATATAAGTGCCACTTGCTTACGCATGTTGAAGAAAATGAAGAATGCAGAGAAGAAATAAAAATAACATTCAGCAGGTTCTTTGAGAATTTTTACAAGCATGACCCGGACCTAATATTCAACTTTAAGCTTACTGAATTCAAAGATATTAAAGGAGATTATGCAAAAGCATTGTATATGTTCTATTTAACCAATAGGTTTAATGAGGTAGTAGAGTTTAAAGTGTCCGACATTATAAAACGTTTAAATGCTGAAAAATACAATCGCAAGGATGTGTTAAAGAGAATTGCAAAGGCACACGGCGAACTTATCAAAATAGGATTTTTAAAAGACGTTGGAACAATTAAAAAAGGGAACGGATTGGTTGGCTATACGGTTGAATTTGACAAAATAAGAAAATGCCCTTTGCAAGACCACACAAGTATTCCGATAGTAAAGCATAAGACTACTATAAAGGATTTATCTCTCTGCGATGAAGAATTACCATTCTAAAATCTAATAAAGCCCATTAGGGGCTTTATTTGTTATGTGCGTATTTATACTCTGAACCATGTTGGAATCGCTGTTTAATGGCATAATTCATGTCGTCTGCTACATCTGGATTGATTTCTTCAAGCCTGTCTTTAAGTTGGTATATGTTCTGCCTATGCATATATTGACTTTTTTGTTCCTCGTTTAATAGTCTTGGAATACATTTTTTGTCAAACACTCTATGCTCATCGATGCTATGGCTTGAATTTCCCGGCAAATGCATTTTTTTCAATGAATTAACTTCGTGCTCAATATCGCATATCAAAGCATTTTCTAATCGTTCAAGCACAACTGTTTTAAGCTCATTATCAACTTCATTATTTTGGATTTGGTCCAAAATCAATGCATGTATATCGTTGGGTTCTCCTTCAATACTTCCATCTAACGCCTCAATTACGCTGTCAATAATACCTGATATAAACCAGCTTTCTTTATAATCGGATATTAAATCATCAATCAAATCAGCATAGCTAGATGCATCAATGGTTTGTGGTTCCGATGATGTTAATTGTTCATTATTAAAATCTTCATTAAGGTAATCAATTAAATCGTCATGTTGATTTTCTTGTTCTTGATTTTCGAACTCATTATCACCATTTTGCCACACCACCTGTTCAACTGGCTTTGACGTTGTAGGTTCGTCAATGTCTTGTATCTGTGGCCCAATATCAGCCATTTCTAGCGGTGTTGGTGCTGCTGGTGTGTCTTTGGACGGGATAGCTGTTTCTGGTGCTTCTGCGGCTTCGTGAACGGCTTCTATGACTGGTTTTTCCACCTTGGCGATAGCTAGCAAGGCACCATCAACTTCCTTGATTTCAATTTCTGTCTTGCCTTTTTCACGTAGGTAATCATTCAACTGTTTAATATCTTCTGCTGAAAAGTCCTTTACGTTGGGCATTTGATATTGAAAGCCTTCTTTATCAAACAAACCTAATTCAACTGATTGCTTAATGCTTTCAATACAAAAATTCTTGTTGGTGGATTCTGTTTTGATTGCCTCGCAAGGTGAATTATTGATTAGCACAATTAAGGCATCACGCACCGTTGATGGAGTTACTTCATAAACAGAAACAGAATGTTTTTCTTTGTCGTATGAAAACTTATCGTATTCATAACCCTTTTTAGATACTGAATAGTAACGAATAATATTTGAATGCTCTTGTGCTTCGTATTTCTTTAATCTCCATTGCATTGTGTCTTTTTTGGTTTTAATTTTTGGTTCAAAGTCAATTCGTTCGCCAACCCATGCTAGGCTGTGGGTGATTCTTTCAGGTTTGAATTCTACCGCTTGCCTTACTATGTCTTTAAGCTGCTCATCGCTAAAATCTTTAAATTTAGTCTTTAAGGAAACTCTGAAAAAGAC